>NZ_CP028940.1:0-318134 GCF_013307205.1 Polynucleobacter arcticus
TTAGCCCACTGAGGTTTTGGGATGACGCACTAGGTATGCTGGCGCGCGAACTCTCCCCACAGCAATTTAAGACCTGGATACAACCACTAAATCTGGTTTCTTATGAAGAAAGTGAGCAATCACTCATCATAGGAGCCCCTAACAGATTTAAGCTTGATTGGATTAAGAAGACTTTCGCAGATCGCTTTCAAGAGATGGCGGACCAATATTTTGGTAGCCCAGTCACATTAAACTTCGTACTTAGTGTTGAGGGTGCGACCACCCCAACAGCACAAACCGTTGCCCCCCAAGAAAAGGTTGAATCCCAAGAGGCGTTGGTTAGTCTGGACACCACCTCCACAGAGGAGCAGGCTTTTGAGATTGAGGATCACTCTAAACTCAACCCGAACCTAACTTTTGAAACATTTGTAACTGGTAAAGCCAATCAGTTAGCCAGAGCTGCATCCATTCAGGTTGCCCATAATCCAGGCACCTCATACAACCCCATGTTTCTGTATGGGGGTGTTGGTCTTGGTAAGACACACCTAATACATGCAATCGGAAACCACCTTTTAAAAGAAAAACCTAACGCTCGGATCCGCTATATCCATGCTGAGCAGTATGTTTCGGACGTGGTTAGGGCATATCAACAAAAAGCATTTGATCGCTTTAAGCGTTACTACCACTCGCTTGACCTGCTTCTCATTGACGATATTCAGTTTTTTAGCGGGAAATCGAGAACCCAGGAAGAGTTTTTCTATGCCTTCGAGGCGCTTTTAAGTAACAAGGCTCAAGTCATTATTACTAGCGACACGTACCCCAAAGAGATGGCTGGTATTGATGATCGTTTGATTTCTCGGTTTGACTCTGGCCTTACTGTAGCCATTGAACCCCCAGAGCTCGAGATGAGGGTAGCCATCCTAATGAAAAAAGCGCTTAGCGAGGGAATCCCCATGAGTGAGGATGTTGCTTTCTTTGTGGCGAAACACCTCCGGTCCAATGTGAGAGAGTTGGAGGGGGCGCTCAGGAAGATTTTGGCGTTTGTGCGCTTCCACGGCAAAGAGGTCACGATTGATGTGGCTCGAGTAGCCCTAAAAGACCTACTTTCAATTCAAAACCGACAGATTTCAGTTGATAACATCCAGAAAGCGGTGGCCGATTTTTACAGTATTAAGGTTGCGGACATGTACTCCAAAAAGCGTCCAGCAAATATTGCTCGTCCACGTCAAATTGCGATGTTTATGGCCAAAGAGTTGACCCAAAAGAGTCTTCCAGAGATTGGTGAGCTATTTGGTGGACGTGATCACACCACTGTTTTACATGCAGTTCGGAAGATTAGTGAAGAGCGCTCCCGTGATGGTCAACTTAACCATGAAATTCATGTTATTGAGCAAACACTGAAATCTTAAGTCTTTTGCCTGTGGATAAGGCTGTTGATAGCTTAATGAACAACTTTGGGGATAGTGTGTGGATAAGTTGTGGAAATCTTGTGCTTCATGCAAAAATAGGGTGTTGATAAAAAGTTATCCAATATTTATGCAGCGCTTATACAAAAGTTTTCCACAGAGTTTTTCAGTTTTAGTGGGTTGTTTTATATAGAGTTTTTGACTTATCCACCGAAATAACGAGCCTTATTACTACTACTAATAAGATATATACAAGGATTTAAAAGCAATGCAACTCGTAAATACTTCACGTGACAGTTTGTTAAAACCACTTCAAGTTGTTAGTGGCATTGTTGAACGTCGTCATACCTTGCCCATCCTGGCAAACTTATTACTTAAGAAGCAGGGCGACAAGGTATCTTTTATCTCCACTGATATTGAAATTCAAATAACAACTAATGCCAGTTTTGGGGTTGGTGAGGAGGATGTCACCACTACCGTGGCTGCAAGAAAGCTGTTAGACATTTTGCGCGCCCTCCCCGAAGGGCCGGTTTCACTCAATCTGAAAGACAGTAAATTGGTTGTTCAGAGCGGTAAAAGTCGCTTTTCTTTGCAAACCCTATCAGCTACAGAGTTCCCTGTAATGCAAAGTGTTGGTGAGGTTACGGCGAATTGGAAGATGACTCAAAAAAGTTTTCGTCAATTAGTTAGCCAAACTCATTTTGCAATGGCGCAGCAAGATATTCGTTATTACCTCAATGGTATGTTGTTGGTTATTGAGGGCAAACAAGTCATTGCTGTTGCAACAGATGGTCATCGTTTGGCATACTCCCAGGTTGAGTTAATGGAAGCTCCCATAGGTTCCGGACAAAGGCAGGAAATCATTATTCCTCGCAAGACCATTCTTGAATGTCAACACTTGCTAGAAGATTCTGATGAGATGTTGGAAATAAGTCTTACAGCTAATCAGGTTAAATTTACATTTGGTGATATTGAGTTGATCTCAAAATTAGTAGAGGGTAAGTTTCCTGATTTCCAAAGAGTAATACCTAAAGGGCATAAAAATTCACTGGTGGTTGGGCGTGATGTGTTGCAATCAGCACTTCAGCGCGCCGCCATTTTGACAACCGATAAATTTAAGGGTGTACGTTTTTCTTTGTCACCTAACCGAATTACTGTTCAATCGACCAACGCCGAACAAGAAGAAGCCCAAGAAGAAATTGAAACTGAATACAGTGGCGATACTGTTGAAATTGGTTTCAATGTGAGTTATTTGTTAGATGTCTTAGCAAACTTAAAGAATGAAAAAATTCAAATTAGTTTAGGTGATGCCAATAGTAGCGCGGTTGTTACTCTTCCTGGTTCCGAAGACTTCAAGTATGTTGTGATGCCAATGCGTATTTAATTTAGAAAAAAATGACTGAAGAAAAAAAAGTAGTTGAGCAGTATGGTGCATCATCGATCCAAATCTTAGAAGGTCTTGAGGCAGTTCGTAAACGCCCAGGCATGTACATTGGAGACACCTCTGATGGAACTGGTTTACATCATCTGGTTTTCGAAGTTTTAGACAATTCGATTGATGAAGCTCTGGCGGGTTACTGCTCTGAAATTACTGTCGTCATTCAAACCGACAACTCCATATCTATTGTTGATAACGGTCGGGGTGTTCCAACCGGCATTAAATACGACGATAAGCATGAGCCAAAAAGAAGTGCGGCTGAGATTGTGATGACTGAATTACATGCTGGCGGTAAGTTTGATCAAAATAGCTATAAGGTGTCTGGCGGATTGCACGGTGTTGGTGTTAGTTGTGTAAACGCACTTTCTAAATGGTTGAAGCTTACTATTCGCCGTGATGGTAAAGCCCATTACATGGAATTTGCCCGTGGCGTTATTCAAAACCGTAACATCACAACAGAGGATGGTGTTGCTGTTTCCCCAATCACCATTACTGGCGATACGGCATTGTCCGGCACTGAAGTTCACTTTTTAGCTGACGAGACAATTTTTGGAAATGTCGAGTTTCATTACGAGATTCTCGTAAAACGTATTCGTGAATTATCTTTCCTGAATAACGGTGTGCACATCAAACTAATTGATCAGCGCTCCGGCCAGGAAGAGGATTTTGCATTTTCAGGTGGGGTTCGGGGTTTTGTTGAATACATCAATCAAACAAAAAATGTTCTACATCCCAATATTTTTTATGCAGAAGGTGTTCGCCCATCAGACTTGGGTGGCAACATCACAGCTGAAGTATCGATGCAGTGGAATGACAGCTTCAGCGAACAAGTTCTTTGTTTTACCAACAACATTCCTCAGCGGGATGGCGGTAGCCACCTAACAGGGTTACGCGCAGCAATGACACGTGTGATCAATAAATATATTGATGAGCATGAAGTTGCTAAAAAAGCCAAAGTAGAAATCTCTGGTGATGATATGCGCGAAGGCCTTGCCTGCGTGTTGTCCGTCAAAGTACCGGAGCCGAAATTTTCTAGCCAAACGAAAGATAAATTAGTGTCCAGCGAAGTTCGTGGACCGGTAGAGGAAATTGTTGCAGAGGCACTTAGCGCTTACTTACAAGAGCGACCAGCTGACGCTAAAATCTTGTGCGGGAAAATCGTAGATGCCGCGCGCGCGCGTGAAGCTGCGCGTAAAGCGCGTGACATGACTCGCCGTAAAGGAGTTTTAGATGGCTTGGGTCTTCCTGGAAAATTAGCTGATTGCCAAGAAAAGGATCCAACCAAATCCGAATTGTTTATTGTTGAGGGAGACTCCGCGGGGGGCTCTGCAAAGCAAGGCCGTGATCGTCGCTTCCAAGCAATTCTTCCGCTTAAAGGAAAAATCTTAAACGTTGAGAAGGCACGCTTCGATAAAATGTTGGCAAGCCAAGAGGTGGTTACATTGATTACCGTGCTTGGTACTGGAATTGGTGCTGAAGAGTACAAGGCCGATAAATTGCGCTACCACCGCATTATTATCATGACCGACGCGGACGTTGATGGTAGCCACATCCGCACCCTACTACTTACTTTCTTCTATAGGCAAATGCCGGAGCTGATTGAGCGCGGACATATTTATATTGCTCAACCACCTTTATATAAGGTGAAGTTTGGTAAAAATGAGCAGTACATTAAAGATGATGCTGAACTTAACCAACTTTTACTAAAAATTGCCTTAGAGTCAGCCTCACTTCAAACCCCCTCAGGAGAGATTATTGAGGGCGCCGCACTCGGTGAGTTGGCTACACACTATCAGGTGATTCAATCCATTGTTGATCGTTTATCACGCAACATTGATGAAGACGCCTTGCGTGCTATTGCGTCTGGTACGCAATTAAATCTCGATACCGAGGCATCTGCACAGGAATCTGCAGTACGTTTGCGGATTGCGTTAGATGATGCGCTAAACCCTTTGGCGCTTCCTCCAGAAATTATTGTGCAAAAAGAAGAGCGTACAGATCGCTTTAAGTTGTTGTTGTCACGTCGCATTCATGGCAACTTAAAACTGTCTGCAATCAACTCAGACTTTGTTCATGGTGATGATTATCAAAGTCTTTCGAATGCAGCCGCCGTATTGTCCGGAAAAGTATTACCGGGATCAAAGGTCCGTCGAGGTGATCCAGATAAAAATCAAAAAGAACAATCTGTTCAGAATTTTAGGGCGGCCTTTGCTTGGTTATTGTCTGAAGCTGAGCGTGTTCTGAGTCGTCAACGCTACAAAGGCCTTGGTGAAATGAATCCTTCTCAACTATGGGAAACCACCATGGATGCTGGATCACGTACCTTGCTACAAGTAAAAATTGAAGATGCAATTACTGCAGACCAAGTCTTTACTACTCTAATGGGTGATGAGGTTGAGCCACGTCGCGCCTTTATTGAGAAAAACGCCCTAATTGCTCGTAACTTGGATGTTTAATTAAATGAGTAAAAAGAAATTAGTGGCGCCAAAAATTGATCGGTCTCGTATCGCGGTGAAATCATCCCCTATTCATGGCAAGGGTGTTTTTGTCGCGAAGCCGATTAAAAAAGGCGATGCCATTATTGAATACAAGGGCGAGCGCATTAGTTGGAAGTTGGCGGAAAAGCGTCACCCACATGACCCAAAAGATCCGAACCACACCTTCTACTTCTCTCTCGAAGATGGTCGCTGTATTGATGCTAAGTACGGTGGGAATGCTGCACGCTGGATTAATCACTCTTGTAAACCAAGTTGTGAAACACGAGAAGATGAATTTGATGGTAAGCCCCGTGTATTTATTTATGCGAAACGCGATTTAAAGTTGGGTGAGGAGCTTTTCTACGACTATTCCCTTGGGGTCGAGGGCCGCATTACAAAGCAAATGAAGAAAGATTATGAGTGTCGTTGTGGTGCAAAAAAGTGTCGCGGCACAATGCTTTCCCTTGACGGTAAATAATTTTTTAAAATGGTGTTTGTTAGTATTCAGGACCTAGAGGCCGCCATTAACTACTGGCGCGGCCAATCCCCGGCAGTTGGTGAGGAGCTGCATCTATGTCCGGAGGCTGCAGCGCTCGCAAAGCCTTATGCCTTGATGATTGTTCAGGGTGCCCAAAGAGTTCCTATGGATGTATTGGATGAGGCAGCCAAATTAGCCATTCAAGGTTATCTCAAAATAAGTAAATGAGTTAGACCACACCCCTTAGTTTTTTATAAATAATCATTTAAATCAACGACTTACAATATAAACTATTAATATACTTGATCTCTTGGCATATTTGTTTCACGTGAAACCTACAAAATGCTATGATCATCGCCCTATCTGAGGCAAATCATGCGCTATTCAAAGAACTTCGATGTCATTGTTGTCGGCGGCGGTCACGCTGGAACTGAGGCCGCCCTTGCGGCTGCGCGCATGGGATGCGACACCCTACTAATTACCCACAGCATTGAGAGCTTGGGTGCTATGAGCTGCAACCCCTCAATTGGCGGTATTGGTAAGGGCCACCTGGTTAAAGAAATCGACGCTATGGGCGGCGCTATGGCAGCTGCTACCGATGAAGCGGGTATTCAGTTTAGGATCCTTAACTCAAGCAAGGGTCCAGCTGTTCGTGCGACTCGTGCCCAGGGCGATCGGGTTTTGTATAAGGCGGCTATCCGTCGACGCTTAGAAAACCAAGAGAACCTCACCCTGTTTCAGGCTGCGGTGGATGATTTGTTGGTTCAGGGTGACGAGGTTCAGGGTGTGGTTACCCAAATGGGTCTAAAGTTTATGGCCAAGAAGGTGGTGCTTACAGCTGGCACCTTCTTAGATGGAAAGATTCATGTAGGTTTAAATAATCATGCTGGTGGTCGTGCTGGAGACCCTGCTGCAATTTCCCTATCCGCCAGGTTAAAAGAGCTAAAGCTCCCTCAGGGAAGATTAAAGACCGGAACCCCGCCACGCATTGATGGCCGAACGATTGATTTCTCGGTCATGCTTGAGCAACCCGGTGATTTGGATCCCGTACCTGTTTTCTCTTATTTGGGCCGTCCAGAGCAACATCCAAAACAAGTGCCCTGTTGGATTTCACACACCAATGAACAAACGCATGACATTATTCGGGGCGGCTTGGATCGCTCTCCAATGTACACGGGCGTTATCGAGGGTGTTGGTCCGCGCTACTGCCCCTCTATCGAAGACAAAATTCATCGCTTTGCTTCCAGAAACAGCCACCAAATTTTCCTAGAGCCTGAGGGCTTAACAACAAATGAGTTTTACCCAAACGGTATTTCTACCAGCCTTCCATTTGACGTCCAGTGGAGCTTAGTGCGCAGTATTCGAGGCCTTGAGTCTGCGGTGATTGTTCGCCCAGGCTACGCCATTGAATATGATTTCTTTGATCCACGCCATTTACGCCATAGTTTAGAGACCAAAGCAATTGCAGGGCTTTATTTTGCGGGCCAGATTAATGGCACAACTGGCTACGAGGAGGCTGCGGCTCAGGGTATGCTGGCTGGTATTAACGCAGGCTTATCGGCTCAGGGCAAGGCGCCTTGGTTGCCTAAGCGTAGCGAGTCTTATATTGGTGTTTTGGTGGACGACCTCATTACTTTGGGTGTCCAGGAGCCTTATCGGATGTTTACCAGCCGGGCGGAATATCGCTTAAGTCTGCGTGAAGATAATGCTGATCTGCGCCTAACCACTATTGGTCGTGAGCTTGGTTTAGTGGGTGATTACCGTTGGAACACTTTCTGCAGGAAGCAGGAGGCTGTTTCACGTGAAACATCTCGCTTACAGGAGATTTGGATTGGTCCAAAACATGAGTCAGCCAATGCTGTTTCAGAGCTTTTGGGCCAGGATTTATCACACGAATGTAGCTTAGCCGACCTTCTGAGGCGCCCAGGCGTAACTTATGGCGCTGTTACCGGCCTGGCGGATGGTCTATGGTCACCAGGAACGCTGGACGATGATCTGGGTTTAGCGCAGCAAATTAGTGATCAGGTAGAAATTTCTATTAAATATCAGGGTTATATAGATAGGCAGGCACTTGAGATTGCTCGGCAAGAGCATAACGAGAATTTCCCCCTGTCAGAGGCCTTGGATTACAACCAGGTTCTAGGTTTATCCAAAGAGGTGCAGCAAAAACTCAATTTGCATAAGCCTGGCACTTTAGGCCAAGCAGGCAGAATTTCCGGCGTTACCCCTGCGGCCCTCTCTTTGCTGCTAGTCCATCTTAAAAAGGGCTTAGGGCGCACTCAAGAAGAAGTCCATGAGCAGTGACTTGGTGTCCTTGGGGATTGAGGGCTTAGGCCTCAATCTCAGTCCAGCCAATATTCTTGATTTAGAGCTCTTTTTACAGGAAATGAGTCGCTGGAACCGGGTCCACAACTTGACTGCAATCGAGGGTGAGGCAAACTCGGTCCGTCTGCATCTAATTGATTCTATTACAGTTTTACCAGTAATGCGCCAATTTTTGGGTTTGCAAAATCCCAAAATCGCAGACCTTGGGTCGGGCGGCGGATTACCCGCAATCCCGATTGCCATCCTGCAACCAGAGTGGCGCTTGACTTTGATTGAGGCTATACGTAAAAAAACGGCATTTTTGCAGCATGTGCGCGGTAAGTTGGGTTTAAAGAATATCGAAGTTTTAAGTGAGCGCGTTGAAGCAGTGGCTAAATCACAACCTGGACAGTTTGATGCGGTGATCTCAAGGGCGTTTACCAACCTTGCCCATTTTCTAGAGCTCTCCCTCCCCCTTCTTAAGCCTGATGGTCTGATATTTGCAATGAAAGCAAGACGGGCCAACGAAGAGCTTCAGGATGTTTGTATGGACGACTGGCGACTGGTAGCAGATGAGCCTTTGCAGATTCCAAATTTGGTGGTTGAAAGACGGCTTTTAGTCTTATCCCCCGTGAGAAAATTACCCCTTTAAAGCAGGGCTTATTAAGAAAAATTATGGCCAAAATATTTTGCATTGCAAACCAAAAAGGCGGGGTTGGAAAAACCACTACCGCTGTTAATTTGGCCGCCGGTTTGGCTGGGCATCAACAACGTGTGCTGTTGGTGGATTTAGATCCACAAGGTAACGCTACTATGGGCTCTGGAATTGAAAAAGCGGACCTCAATAGCACGGTGTATCAAGTCTTAATTGGCCTTTCATCAGTGAAGGAATCTGCGCTTCGATGCGAGAGTTCTGGCTATGACGTGTTGCCCGCAAATCGCGATTTAGCTGGTGCAGAAATTGAGTTGGTGGATTTAGATTCTCGTGAACAAAGATTGAAAGACGCGCTTGCTCTTGTTGCGAATGACTATGATTTTATTTTGATTGACTGCCCTCCTGCACTATCTTTATTAACCTTGAATGGATTGTGTGCGGCGAACGGTGTGATTGTGCCAATGCAGTGTGAATATTTCGCATTAGAAGGTTTGTCAGATTTGGTGAACACCATCAAACAGGTCCATGCAAATTTAAATCCGGATTTAGTGATCATTGGTTTGTTGCGTGTGATGTTTGATGCGCGCATGACACTGCAACAGCAAGTTTCCGATCAGCTGCTCGAGCATTTTGGTGACAAGGTGTTTAAGAGCATCATTCCTCGCAATGTCCGATTGGCTGAAGCCCCGTCCTATGGGCTTCCTGGGGTGGCTTTTGATAGGTCATCGCGAGGCGCTAAAGCATACCTAGAGTTTGGTGCGGAGATGATTGAGCGCATTCAAAAAATGTAAAACCGAGGAACAAAAATTATGGTTGTAATAAAGAAAAAAGGTTTGGGTCGCGGGTTGGAGGCATTGCTCGGTGACAAGGCGCAAAAAGAGACCGCAGCTGAAATTCATCGGTTGCCACTCACGGCATTGCAAGCTGGCAAATATCAGCCCCGTCAAAAAATGGAAGCGGGTGCATTACAAGAGCTGGCTGAAAGTATCCGTGAGCAAGGAGTAATGCAACCACTATTGGTGCGCTTGGTGTCTCCTGGAAAATACGAAATTATTGCGGGCGAGCGTCGCTTTCGTGCGGCTACATTAGCCGGCCTAAAAGAGGTGCCTGTTTTAGTTTCTGAAGCAAACGATCAAGTTGCCGCTGCAATGGCCTTAGTCGAGAACATGCAGCGCGAAGATTTGAATCCGCTAGAGGAGTCACAAGGCTTAGCAAGATTAATAGAAGAATTTGGCTTTACGCACGAGCAGGCAGCAAAAGCAGTGGGTAAATCGCGTAGTGCTGTAACGAATTTATTGCGTTTAAACCAACTTGCAAAAACAGTGCAAGCGATGCTTTTAGCGGGCGATATTGACATGGGACATGCGCGCGCTTTGTTGCCATTGCCTGGAGCAAGTCAGGTTGCCCTGGCGCAAAGAATTGCAGCCCAAGGCCTATCAGTTCGCGAAGCCGAGAGGATGTCTGCTGCTTTAGCACTTGCTGGCGGCCAGATTGGGGACAAAAAAACTAAAACTCGGGTGGAGGGTGGTTCGCCAAGCCATGATGCAGATATGCAACGCTTAACTCGGGAAATCGCTGATTTAATAGGCCTAAATGCGGAATTTAAACTTAAAGGTAGGGGCGGCGAGCTTAGAATCCGCTTTAGCCAATTTGATGAGTTAGATTCTTTGTTAAAAAAGCTGGGCGTCGAGGCTTAAAAGCCATCGGAAACGACCCTAAAACATTTGACCTACTGCAGTGCACACATTAAACTCTCGGAGCTAAATTGATTCCTCAAAAAGATCGATTTTCCGAGAGTAATGACTGGGATGAGCCTGAAGAAGAGGTATATCGGGTATTCAGTAAGGAGGAGATGGCGGCGCTGCAAGCTAGTAATGCCACTAAACACCCTATCCTGTCGCCTTGGAGAATTTTGGTCGCACAAGTGGGTGTTACCGCACTCAGTATGGTGATTTGGTCGATTTTTGGGGAGCCGGTAGGAGTAAGCGTTTATACTCAGTCGGCCTTTTTAGGTGGTTTAATAAGCGTCCTGCCTTCAGCCCTGTTTTTAACTAGGTTGGAGTTAGCAAAAAAAACGCAGATATTGAATCCAGGAAATTATTTAGCAGCATTGGTTTCGGGCGAATTCATCAAAATCGTCGTTACTTTGATGCTGTTTTTAGGGGTTGCATATTTGATCCCGGGCGTACTTTGGGTCCCTTTGTTGGTGACTTACGTGCTTGCCCTTAAGTGTGTTTGGCTAGCGTGGTTGTGGCGCTAAGGGTATTAAATGAGATTGAACCAAAGGACTAGTTAAGAGATGTCTAGCGAAGCAAACCAAGCCAACGCGGCAGCAGAGCCAATGACGCCTACGGCGTATATTTCTGAGCACTTACAAAACCTGAACAATACAGGCGGCGCACAAACGTCCATCGTTGATTTCAGCATCATTAATTTAGACACTATTTTTTGGGCATCCCTCATGGGCTTACTCACTGTGTTTATTTTATTGATTGCAGCTCGCCGGGCAACTCCAGGTGTACCAGGCCGATTCCAATGTTTTGTGGAAATAATTGTGGAGATGGCTGAGACGCAGTCCAAGAACATTGTTCATGGCGATCGCTCTTACATCGCCCCGCTTGCCCTGTTTGTGTTTTTTTGGATCATTCTCCTCAACACACTCGACTTAATTCCGGTGGACTGGGTTTTAGGTGTAAACCACTTCATCGAAAGTTTTGGGATACACGTTCCGCACCATAAAGTCGTCCCAACAACCGACCTCAATGCAACGATGGGCATGTCTATGTCTGTCTTGCTATTAGTTTTCTTTTATAGCTTCAAAGTTAAAGGTTTTGGCGGCTTCCTGCACGAACTCATTTCTGCCCCGTTTGGCGCGAAATGGTACTTAGCTCCCTTTAACCTCGCTTTAAATATCATCGAGTATCTTGCAAAAGGTGTTTCATTGGGAATGCGACTGTTCGGCAATATGTATGCCGGTGAGTTGGTGTTCTTGTTGATCGCGTTGCTGGGTAGCGTGTGGACATTTAATTTAGATTTAACCCTGTTCGGATTGGTGGGCCATGTTATTGCTGGATCAGCTTGGGCCATCTTCCACATTTTGGTTATTTTGTTGCAAGCCTTTATTTTCATGATGTTGACTTTGGTCTACATCGGGCAAGCGCATAGTCATCACTAAGATTTTTCATTTTTAACTTATCTCTTTAACTTCAGGAGTCAGCAACATGCAACAATTTCTCGCAAACATTCAAGGTTTCACAGCAATCGCCATCGGCATCATCATCGGCCTCGGCGCGATTGGTGCTTGTTTGGGTATTGCATTGATGGGTGGTAAATACATCGAAGCTTGTGCACGTCAACCAGAATTGATGGAGCCACTCCAAACTAAGATGTTCTTGTTGGCTGGTTTGATCGATGCCGCGTTCTTAATCGGCGTTGGTGTTGCAATGTTGTTTGCTTTTGCAAACCCACTGCTCGCAGTTATTAAGTAATTGTTTTGGCGTGGATGACCACCGGGTCATCCAACCGTTCTCAACAATACTGAAAGGAATATCGTGAATCTGAACGCGACCCTATTCGCGCAAATGATCGTTTTCTTCGTCTTATGGTGGGTTGTTGCACGCTTTGTGTGGCCGCCGCTAGTTAAGGCGTTAGATGAGCGTTCAAGCAAAATTGCCGATGGCTTAGCTGCTGCCGAGCGTGGCAAAGAAGCGCTCGCTTTGGCAAGCAATGAAGCTGAGCAAGAATTAAATAAAGCACGCCAAGAGGGTGTACAGCGTGTTGCGGAAGCTGAAAAACGTGCACAAATGTCAGCTGAAGAAATTCGAGCTAACGCACAAGCTGAAGCCACTCGAATCATTTCTCAAGCACAACAAGATGCGGCTCAACAAGTTACTCGCGCACGTGAAGTATTACGCGCTGAGGTTGCCGTGCTTGCTGTTAAAGGCGCCGAGCAAATTTTGCGTCGTGAAGTTGATGCAAAAGCGCACGGCCAGTTACTTGACCAACTAAAGGCAGAACTTTGATATGGCTGAATTAGCCACAATTGCTCGCCCTTACGCCGAAGCGCTTTTCCAAAGCACTAAGCCTGCTGAGCTGGCCACTTGTTTAGAGCAGTTAAATGAGCTGGCACAGCTTGCTGCGTTGCCAGAGGTTGCTGTTTTATCAAACAATCCAAAAGTATCTGCAGATGATTTAAGCAAATTGCTCTCTGGCATGGTGAAGACGAAGTTGGATGGCAAGATTGCAAGCTTTTTGAGTTTGGTAAATCAAAACCACCGCTTATCAGCCATTCCTGAAATTGCTAGTCAATTTGAGGCGATGAAGAATCAGAGCGAAGGTGCAGCAGAAGTAATGATTACTAGCGCATTCCCATTAGAGGGGTCCGCGCTAAATGATTTGTTGTCAAGTTTGAAGAAGCGCTTTGGGGGTAAAGAATTGCGCCCAACTATCCAAGTAGATCCTGCATTGATTGGCGGAGTTCGCATTCAAGTGGGTGATGAGGTATTGGATAGCTCCGTGAAGGCACGGTTAGCTCAAATGCAAGCAAGTCTTGGCGCATAAGTTATCCCTATTAAGAACATACGAAATAAGACCCAGGAGTAAGTAATGCAACTCAACCCTTCCGAGATCAGTGAACTGATCAAAAGCCGAATTAGCGAAATGGGCGTTGACTCCCAGCTTCGCAACGAAGGCACTGTAATTTCAGTGACCGACGGTATTTGCCGCGTACACGGCCTGTCTGGTGTTATGCAGGGCGAAATGTTGGAATTCCCTAACAACACCATTGGCCTCGCGTTAAACCTTGAGCGTGATTCAGTTGGTGCTGTGGTGTTGGGTGAGTACACCCATATTAAAGAAGGCGACCCGGTTAAATGTACTGGCCGCATTCTGGAAGTTCCAGTTGGTCCAGAGTTGCTCGGTCGCGTTGTAAACGCACTCGGTCAGCCGATTGATGGCAAAGGCCCAATCAATACGAAGTTGACTGACTTCATTGAAAAGGTCGCTCCAGGCGTTATTGCACGTCAATCCGTTAGTCAGCCAGTGCAAACTGGTTTGAAGGCGATTGATGCAATGGTTCCAATCGGCCGTGGTCAGCGCGAGTTGATCATTGGTGACCGTCAAACAGGTAAGACAGCAGTTGCGGTTGACGCGATCATTAACCAAAAAGGTAAAGGCGTTTATTGCGTTTACGTTGCGATCGGTCAAAAAGCTTCTACTATTGCTAACGTTGTTCGCAAGCTCACAGAGCTAGGCGCAATGGAATATACGGTTGTTGTCGCGGCAAGTGCTTCTGAGTCTGCAGCGATGCAGTATTTATCTGCATATGCTGGCTGCACAATGGGCGAATACTTCCGCGATCGTGGTGAAGACGCGTTGATCGTGTATGACGATTTAACAAAACAAGCCGTTGCATACCGTCAGATTTCTCTGCTTTTGCGTCGCCCACCAGGCCGCGAAGCTTACCCTGGCGATGTGTTCTATCTCCACTCACGTTTGCTCGAGCGCGCCGCTCGTGTAAATGCCGAATACGTAGAGAAATTTACAAATGGCTCGGTAAAAGGTAAGACGGGTTCTTTGACTGCATTGCCAATTATTGAAACCCAAGCTGGTGACGTTTCTGCGTTCGTTCCAACCAATGTGATTTCGATTACTGACGGTCAGATCTTCTTAGAAACTGACTTGTTTAATGCCGGCGTACGTCCTGCGATTAACGCCGGTATTTCAGTGTCACGTGTTGGTGGCGCAGCTCAAACTAAAGTCATTAAGAAGCTGTCTGGCGGTATTCGTACCGACTTGGCGCAGTATCGTGAACTCGCAGCGTTTGCGCAGTTTGCGTCAGACCTTGATGATGCAACTCGTAAGCAGCTCGAGCGCGGTAAGCGTGTTACTGAGTTGTGCAAACAGGCACAGTACAAGCCATTGCAAGTTTGGGAAATGGCTGCCTCACTTTATGCCATGAACAACGGCTACTTTGATGATCTTGAAGTAAAGCATGTTTTAGCATTTGAAAAAGGCTTGCAAGATCATTTGAAATCAAAATACGCTGATTTAGTTGGTCGTATTGAAGAGACCAAAGACTTGAGCAAAGATGACGAAGCTGCTTTGCGTGCCGCAATTGAGGATTACAAGCGTTCAGCCTCTTTCTAAGAGGACTCGCATAAATCATGGCAAGCACAAAAGAGATACGATCTAAGATCAAGAGCGTGCAAAACACGCGCAAGATCACGAAGGCAATGGAAATGGTCGCTGCATCGAAGATGCGTCGCGCCCAAGAGCGCATGCGTAATGCGCGCCCATATGCTGAAAAAATTCGTGAAATTGTGGCCAATCTTTCCAAAGCAAATCCTGAGTTCCGCCCTGCTTACATGGCAACTCGTGATGTAAAGAAAATTGGCACGATCTTGGTTACAACAGACAAAGGTTTGTGCGGAGGTTTAAACACCAATGTATTGCGTCTGATTGCAAACCAAGTGCGCGATATGCAAGGCAGTAATATTGATATTGAATACACTGCTATCGGTTCAAAAGGTCTCCAGTTTTTGAATCGTTCAAAAGCAAAGCTGATTTCTCAAACGACTCAAATTGGCGATACGCCACACATGGATGTGTTGATTGGCGCAATTACTGCCCAGTTGGAAGCGTTTGAGCGGGGCGAAATTGATGCTGTGTACTTGGCATATAACCGCTTTGTAAATGCAATGAAACAAGAGCCGGTTTTAGAAAAACTTTTGCCCCTAGAGTCGGATGCATTGACCTCAGAAGAAAAAACGGGAAATTCTTGGGATTACATTTACGAGCCTGATGCGGAGTCGATTTTGAATGGCCTGCTCAAGCGTTATGTAGAAGCAATGATTTATCAAGCTGTTGCTGAAAACATGGCTTCAGAACAATCTGCACGAATGGTCTCAATGAAGGCCGCTTCAGATAATGCGAAGAATGTGATTGGTGAATTGCAATTGGTGTACAACAAAACACGACAGGCTGCTATTACTAAAGAGTTGTCAGAGATTGTTGGCGGAGCGGCTGCGGTTTAAGCGGTCAGCGTTTAGGTATACGAAAGAATTCAGGAATTAAAAGCGGAGAAATGCGATGAGTAACGGAAATATCGTGCAGTGTATCGGTCCAGTGGTGGACATTCAGTTCCCACGTGACAACATGCCAAACATTTATGATGCCTTGACATTAGTTGAGAGTGGCGAAAAATCGTTTGCTGAAAAAGGTTTGACCTTTGAAGTTCAGCAACAAATTGGCGATGGCGTAGTTCGCGCAATTGCTATGGGTGCCAGCGATGGTTTACGTCGCGGCATGGAAGTGAAATCTACAGGCGCTCCTATTTCTGTTCCTGTTGGCCCAGCAACCCTTGGTCGCATTATGGATGTTTTAGGACGCCCAATTGATGATGCGGGTCCGATTGCTACTGAAGAGCGTCGCGCAATTCATCAACCTGCACCAAAGTTTGATGAACTCTCACCATCCGTTGACTTGTTAGAAACCGGTATTAAGGTGATTGATTTAGTTTGTCCCTTTGCTAAAGGCGGTAAGGTCGGCTTGTTCGGCGGTGCGGGCGTTGGTAAGACCGTGAACATGATGGAATTGATTAACAACATCGCTAAGCAACACTCAGGTTTGTCTGTGTTCGCCGGCGTTGGTGAGCGTACTCGTGAAGGAAATGACTTCTATCACGAAATGAAGGAATCCAACGTTGTTGATAAAGTAGCTATGGTGTTTGGTCAAATGAATGAGCCTCCTGGAAATCGTTTGCGCGTTGCGTTGACTGGTTTGACAATGGCAGAAGCATTCCGTGACGAAGGCCGTGATATTTTGTTCTTCGTTGACAATATTTATCGTTACACACTCGCTGGTACTGAAGTATCTGCGCTGCTTGGCCGTATGCCTTCCGCTGTGGGTTATCAGCCAACATTAGCTGAAGAAATGGGTAAGTTGCAAGAGCGTATTACTTCAACTAAGACGGGCTCTGTTACATCTATTCAAGCCGTTTATGTTCCTGCGGATGACTTGACTGATCCATCACCAGCTACAACCTTCTTACACTTAGACTCCACAGTAGTGTTGTCACGTGATATTGCTGCTTTGGGTATTTACCCAGCGGTTGATCCATTGGATTCAACCAGCCGTCAGCTCGATCCACAAGTAGTTGGTCAAGAGCACTATGACGTAGCTCGTGAAGTTCAGATGACTTTGCAGCGCTACAAAGAGTTGCGCGACATTATTGCAATTTTGGGAATGGATGAGTTGTCACCAGAAGACAAGTTAGCCGTGTCACGTGCACGTAAGATTCAACGCTTCTTGTCCCAGCCATTCCACGTTGCTGAAGTATTTACTGGTTCACCAGGCAAATACGTTCCATTGAAAGAAACTATTCGTGGTTTCAAAATGATTTGTAGCGGCGAATTGGATCACTTGCCTGAGCAAGCGTTCTACATGGTGGGTTCAATTGATGAAGCCATCGAGAAAGCTAAGAAGCTTTAATCGAAGTCATCTAGGGAAATTATGTCCACCATACGCGTCGATGTAGTAAGTGCTGAGCAATCTATTTTCAGCGGTGAAGCCAAGTTTGTTGCGCTTCCTGGTGAAAACGGCGAGCTCGGTATCTTGCGTGGCCACACCCCTTTGATTACACGTATTCGTCCAGGTTCAGTTCGCATTGAAAAGGCGGATGGTGACGAAGAGTTTGTATTCGTAGCGGGCGGCTATTTAGAGGTTCAGCCTGATCGTGTCACGGTATTGGCAGATACTGCTATTCGTGGCCACGATCTAGATGAAGCTAAGGCAAATGAAGCTAAGAAGCGCGCTGAAGAAGCCATGCAGAATCGTGGCACTGAATTTGATTTAGCTTTAGCTCAATCAGAGTTTGCCATGGCTGCAGCTCAACTTGCAGCAATTGCTCGTTTCCGTCGTAAAAAGTAAGAGCCGGCCATCTCCTTGTTGTTAAACGACCGGTTTTTAAAGGCCTGCTTGGGCGAAGCGGTGGATCAAACACCGCTTTGGCTTATGCGCCAAGCGGGTCGCTATCTCCCTGAATACAATGCTACTCGAGCCAGAGCTGGAAGTTTTCTCGGGCTCGCCAAAAATCCTGCATACGCAACCGAGGTAACACTCCAACCACTGGATCGCTATCCTTTGGACGCAGCAATTTTGTTCTCTGATATTTTGACCATTCCCGATGCAATGGGGTTGGGTCTGAAATTTACTGCAGGTGAAGGCCCCAGTTTTGACCGCCCCCTTCGCACTGAAGAGGCAGTAAAGAAATTACGTGTTGCGGATATGGATGAGCTCAAATATGTTTTTGATGCAGTTTCAGAAATTCGTAAAGCATTAATTCAAGATGGTAAGCAGCGAGTTCCTCTGATAGGCTTTTCCGGAAGTCCGTGGACATTGGCCTGTTACATGATTGATGGATCTGGTTCTGACGACTTTCGTCATGCCAAAACGATGATGTTTAGTCGTCCTGATTTGCTTGAGCATATCCTTGAGATTAATGTGCAATCTGTTGCTGCATATCTGACAGAGCAAGTTAAGTCTGGCGCTCAAGCACTAATGATTTTTGATACCTGGGGGGGTTTGCTTCCAGATGGCTGGTATCAGCGTATGTCATTAGCAGCTATGCAAAAAGTGATCGCATTACTACCCCGTGAGCATGAAGGTCGCAAGATTCCTATCATTATGTTTACCAAAGGTGGCGGTATTTGGTTAAATGATATGGCTCAAATTGGCGCGGATGTTATTGCGATCGACTGGACCATGCGCCTAAGTCGTGCCCGCAAACAACTTCTAGAAATTAACAAGCCTTTGTCCCTGCAGGGTAATTTAGATCCCCTCATTCTATTTTCAGAGCCAAAGCAAATTGCAGCGGCCGCCTGTGATTTGCTAGAAGATTTAGCCAGCGCTCCCGCATTGAGGGCTGGGCTTCATTCTTTAGATGGTCACATCTTCAATCTTGGCCACGGAATTAATCAATTCACGCCGCCAGAAAGCGTAACAGCGCTCTCTGAGACGGTGATCTCTAAGTCAAAAGCCCTCCGGGCATAGCAGTAACGATAAGCAGTTGCTAACATTAGCCAAGATTTCGGCAAAAGTTATGCACAGAATTGTGCAGCATCATAAATACAGTGAGATTCATGTGAATTATCAACTTTCACTTTTAGAAATCACTATAAATATCTGATTTATATAGCAAATTAATAAAATGCTAATTTTCTGTGCAAGATAGCATTCCTATAAAATGACAATAGAAATTTAAATTAGCGAATGATATCCACAGACTTATCCACAGGCTAAGACAGAAAATTTTAGTGAATGAAGCATAAACCCATCGTAGTGCAGGTAGTAATAGATAAGCCCTTGGCACAAGGCTTTGATTATTTATGGGATGCTGAAAAACTAGGCAATTTACCAGAGATTGGACATATTGTAGAAGTGCCATTTGCCAGATCAAAAGTAATTGGACTTGTAATAAAAGTGAGCGATCACTCCGAATATGAGATTGAAAAGCTCAAAACTATAGATCGTTTGGCTCCACTTCCGCCCCTAGACCCAGCATCACTCAGATTAATGAATTTTGCTAGCCAGTACTATGTGCACGCGCTGGGCGAAACTATTTTGCCAACCATTCCAAAGATGTGGAAAAAGGCCGAGGATTGGGAAAAGGCCCATAAGAAATTAGAGTCTGCAGGCAAGCAAGCTAAAAAAGATGGCAATGTCATTGCAGAGGGTTTAATAAACCAAGATCAACTAAATTCAAGTCAAAAGAATGCCTTACAAGCGCTACTGTCAGAAGGCCAAAAAAGAAATCTATTCCGGGCAATTCTTCTGCAGGGACAAACTGGAAGTGGCAAAACTGCGGTCTTTCTAAATTGGCTGGCAAGTATTCTGCAGGATGAAAGCGCCCAAGTACTTTTGCTAGTGCCGGAGATTAATTTGACGCCACAGTTAGAGAGACGGGTCAGGGCTTACTTTCCCAATAAAAAAATGGCCGTATTGCATAGTGGTGTCAGCGAAAAGAAACGTGGCGTAGCTTGGTATGAGGCAATGACCGGCAAAGCGCAAATCATTTTGGGAACAAGGTTGGCAGCCTTAACGCCAATGCCGAACCTACGTGCAATAGTAGTTGATGAGGAGCATGACCCATCGTACAAACAACAAGATGGGACTCGATACTCTGCAAGAGATTTGGCAATATGGCGTGCACATGATCAAAAGACGCCAATTTTATTATCTTCGGCGACACCATCTCTAGAGACTTGGATGGCAGCGCAGTCAGGGCGTTATGAATACATCCGCCTTGATCAGCGGGCTCAGGGGGCTAGTCTGCCCGGCGTGCATTTAATTAATACGCGTGATCCACAAAATCAATTTAGTCCTGGAGATGCAGACGCGCCCAAACAGAAGAGTCTGATAACTAAAACATTAGCTCGTGCTATTACAAAAACGCTGAAGGCAAAAAAACAGAGCTTAATATTAATTAACCGTCGTGGGTATGCTCCAGTATTAAGTTGTTCTGCATGCAGCTGGCTGTCGAAATGCACTCAATGCTCTACTTACACAGTGATGCATAAGGCGGGCGCATTAGGTAGAAGATCGGTACTCAGTTGCCACCACTGTGGACTGATAAAGTCGATTCCGAGCTTCTGCCCTGACTGTGGAAATGCAGACTTAAAAACGCTGGGTCATGGTACACAGAAACTAGAAGATGCGATTGAAGAAATGTGGCCACATGCAAGAGTGCTTAGGGTCGATACAGATTCGAGCAGAAAGAGCAAAGGAGCAGAGGCGCTCTTTCAGGAAATACACGATGGTAATGTAGATATTGTGGTCGGCACTCAAATGATTGCAAAGGGACATGACTACCAAAACATTGGATTGGTTGCAGTTCTCGATGCAGATAGCAGACTCTATTCGGCAGACTTTAGGGCAGCCGAAAGATTGTTTGCGCAATTAGTGCAAGTTGCTGGACGAGCCGGTAGGTCGGGAACCGCCGGAGATAATGGCGGCGACATTTTTATTGAGACTCAGTATCCAGAGTCGCCTGTATTTCAGTACTTGCTGAGGCATGATGTTGATGGTTTTATGGCGTTTACTGCGAGTGAGAGAGAGGAGGCAGGTTTACCGCCCTGCTCTTATCAAGCCTTAGTTCATGCAGAGTCTAAAAGCCTAGATAAAGCGATTCGGTTTTTAACTGAGCTAAAGGTGCACATGAAAACTAAAGGCTTGATTACTAAAGAATTGAAGGTTTACGATCCAGTGCCCAAACCGGTTATGAGAGTAGCTGGCTCAGAGCGTGCTCAATTATTAATTGAATCAGTTAATCGCAAAGTGCTGCAGGAGGCGCTTGAAGCTGTAGATCTGGAGCTGCGCCAAGATTCTCAGGGGCGCATTAGCAAGGTATCACGCATTCGTTGGTTGATAGAGCGTGATCCGATTGCGATTTAAGCGCCTGCACTCAAGTTGTATTTCTCAAGCGGCATTAAAGTTGCTAGTTCTGCTTGAAGTGTTTCCTCTGAAGTCGGTTTGATTTTAAAAAGCCAAACTGCATAAGGCTTTTCATTCACAATCTCAGGTGACGCATCTACCTCTTCATTGAGCGCTACGATTTCACCGCTAATGGGCGCATGAATATCACTTGCAGCCTTAACAGATTCAATTACAGCAATCGGCAATCCTTGCTTAACTTGCTGTCCAACTTTTGGCGCCTGAAAAAACATGACATCACCTAGTGCCTCTTGAGCATGATTGCTAATGCCGACCCACACTAATCCATCATCTTCGATGCTGGCCCATTCGTGCGTTTCTGCAAATTTAAATGTATCTTGAGTTTTCATTACATATCCTGTGAGTTGTATTCTAGCTTTTTCGCTAAGAAACAGGCGACGCTGATGTAGTAGATCTTGGCGTTGATTTTGATAAATAAGGACGCCTGAATTTGGTGAGCAATATGCTCGATGCAAGCCTTACGAGAAAAATACATTTTCCTCATTGTTATTTAGCCAACTGCATTCAAGCCCTGCTTTTGGCAAAGAGCGTAAAACTAAATCTTAAGTTGAGAATGATAAAAACCTAATTGTGAAATTAGGTTTTTGCAGAGCCAGTGCGATGTGTGCGGTTATACAAGCAGCTAGCGCAAATCCATCGCTGCTTACGATTACTCGTCGGAATCCATGTGCCACCTTCCAGACGCTTTTCGCGACTGCAGGAAGAGCAAAATTTCAGGCTCTGAGAGGTTTCTTGGGTAGCAGCTGGAGTCGAGGTAGTCATGGGCAATCCGGGTAAGCCAAATCTTTACAAAAGACCTATTTTACCCGTTTTGTCCCACTGGGGCTGGGCTCAAAACAACTCTAACGGAATCAGCCGTTTTATTGCCATCAAAATCGAGCCAAGCCTTATTCTCAAAGTCATATAGCTTGCACTTGCGGGCAGTATCGAAATACCAGGCCCAGGAGAATTTTTGAATGAAAATACGCTCAGGAAGGATGGTTTCTAAGGTATTTTGGGCTTCTGGGAGGCGGTATAGAGGTACGCTCATATCCACGTGATGTGCGGTGTGTTCCATGATATGGTGCATTAAAGAGCCCCAAATCCAGTTAAAAGTTAAATGGACTGTAGTGGATACGAAAGGCTGAGCACGTAACCACTCCGACTTCTTGTCATACCAAGATACGGATGGATGGGTGTGGTGGACGTAGACCACAAATCCGATCATTCCATTCCAAAACAAGAACGGGATGGCAAAGCCGGTAATCAATCCCAGCCAAATAGACTGTCCCGTAGCAAGGGCACCGGCAATGAGGCAGCCAATCCAAATAATGGCAAAGCCAGTTACCAATAGATTGTCTTTCAGGAAAATTGGACGATCACCCGGCTTGTTTTTTGCGTTAGGAAAGTACTCGCGTCTCCACCAGATTTCAATTAGGTAGTAGAAGACCGGACCCCAGCCACTACGGTAGAGGCGCTCTACAGTTTTGCGCCATGCAGGCAAGGCATCAAATTCCGCTTTGGATAATGGCGCCCAGACAAAGTCAAAGCCCTTCAGGTTAGTTTGGCCGTGGTGAACCACGTTATGCCCTACATCCCATAAGCTATATGGGGTTAGGGACGGCAAAAATGCAATTCGTCCCAGTACTTTATTGAGTTCGCGGTGTGGCGTGAAGCTTTGATGGCAAGCATCGTGGCCCAAAATAAAGATACGACCAGTCACAAAGCCAGCAACGATGCCAAGAATGATTTTGAGTAGCAAGCTTTCCACAAAGATGGTGCCAGCAATACAGCCAAGCCATAAAACCGCATCCATTACTAGCAGCATGATGGCTTTTGCTGTTTCACCTTGGGCCATTGGTATCAGCCAGCCACGAATCACTTTGCGGTGAGGCAATGGAAGATTTGGCGCCAAGGGGTTGGCTAGAGATGGCTCAGAGAAAGCAGAATTTAGATTATTTGACATGATAAGAATCAATAAGTTAGGTGCAAATGATAGCCTTTTTCAAGAATTCACGCATGGCGGTCAAAAACCCCCTGATTTTGGCGCGCCCGGCAGGAATCGAACCTGCGACCCTTGGCTTCGGAGGCCAATACTCTATCCACTGAGCTACGGGCGCCAGCAGGAAAATCGCTAATTACGCCATTGTAAGGGCCTATATCCTCCCAGTCTCGTTATAATCACTCAAAATTACTCTAAAACCAGTCAAACTATAAAAGTCCTATGAGCGAAGCGCACGGCAGCATCATTAAATCCCCCAAACAGCTGATCATCATGGTGTTCGCTACTTTTTTTGTACCACTAACTATTATCTTGTTGCTATTGGTATATGTGAACAACGGCAAGCGCACCGATTCAGAGGCTTCTGCCGAGCAGCTTATTAAGCCTGTAGCGCAATTAAATGTTCAGGACACTAAGCCACCGGCAGATTCCAAAGAAGCCGCCCCCGCTGCTAAATAATTTTTTGGCGCACCAGAAAACTGGCTATAAGCCAGTTTTTTATTGCCCTTCGTCTTGTCCTTTAGCATCGAGCGCTATTTGATAGGCCTCTTTTTTGCTAAGTCCAAGAGCCTGAGCGAGTACAGCAGCAATTTCTTTGCTACCTAAATAGGGGCTTAAAGCAGTTGCCCACATTAATAGTGTCGAATGTTCTGGAGCCTCATCCATATTGGATTGGCGGCCGGCGATCAAAATAACAAATTCACCCTTTAGGCTTTCTGCTTCCTCGAGCCATAGTGGAATGTCGACTGCATTGAGGGTAACAAGCTGTTCAAATTTTTTAGTCAGCTCTCTGCCAACCAAAATCTGTCGCTCCGGCTCTAGCTCTTTGCTTAGCAAAGTCAATGTTTCTCGAATTTGATGGGGTGATTCAAAAAAGATGCTGGTTTTTGCATTGCTTCGTATATCTTGAATCAACACGCCACGCTCTTTGGCCTTGTTCGGCCAAAAGCCTAAAAATTGAAAGCGCCCTTCCGATGGCAGCATGACTGAGCCACTGGCAGAAATGGCGGACGAAACCGCGCTAGCGCCTGGAATGGGAATAATTCGAAAGCCCGCTTTTTGGACGGCATTGACAAGGCGTGCGCCAGGATCAGAAACGCCTGGGGTACCCGCATCTGAAATATAGGCCCAGCGTTCGTTTTGGGCGAGATGCTGAATGATGGTCTGTGCGCCAGCAATTTCATTGTGCTCATGCAAGGCGACACACTTTTTATGAATGCCAAAATGTTGAAGCAGGGGCGCGCTATGTCTAGTGTCTTCACAGGCGATGCCATCTACCGAATTGAGGACATGCAGAGCACGCAAAGTGATGTCTCCCAAATTGCCAATTGGGGTGGCAACCATGTATAAGGCTCCAGCTGGTAGATCCTGTTGTTTTAAAAAGTCAAAGGAGCTTAATTCCATGGGAGCAATCTTTTGCGAGAGTAATGTGAATAAGTAAGAGAATACGTCCCTTTTGAATTCGTGGGCAGCCTAGGCATCTTCACTGCACTTTGGCGCATAATAATGTGATGGATAAAGATACCCTCGAACGTTTGCGCGCTCGCGCATCCCAACATTTTCTAGACAGCATTGCTGTAAAGCAAGAAGCTGAAAAAATACTGCCCGAGCAAGTGGCGCGCGCTATAGTCGCTATGACGGGTTGTTTACGTGCCGGCGGCAAAGTGATGGCCTGCGGCAATGGCGGCTCTGCTGCTGATGCACAGCATTTTGCTGCTGAGCTTATTGGACGCTTTGAGCGAGAGCGCCAAGAGTTGGCTGCGATTGCGCTGACAACGGACACCTCAATCTTGACTGCGGTAGGTAACGATTACGGCTATGACGAGATCTTCAGTAAGCAAGTTCGAGGCCTTGGTAAAAAAGGCGACATCTTAATTGGAATCTCCACGTCTGGAAATTCTAAAAATGTAGTGATAGCGATTGAGGCCGCAAAAAAGATGGGAATCAAAATTATTGCCCTGACTGGTAATGGCGGCGGAAAAATTGCAAGCCTATTGGATGAGGATGACATTCATCTATGTGCACCATCTACCCGCACTGCTCGAATTCAAGAAACACATTTAGTACTGTTGCATGCCTTGTGTGATGGTGTAGACCATTTACTGCTCGATTAAGTGACTATCAATTTTTAGAAAGTTCGTATATGCAAAATACACTCCCTATCAAATTATTTGCTGCGATTTTGATTTCATCATTTCTATCGGGCTGTGGAGTGCTAGCCGTTGGTGGTGTTGTAGCGGGAGCTAGCGTAATGGCCGACCGTCGAACACCCGCTGTGCAAGCAATCGATAAGGGCATTGAGCTAGAGGCTGGCAATGCTTTGGGCAAACGTTTTGGTGATGGAGCGCATATTAATGTGACGTCATTTAACCAAAAAGTATTGCTTACTGGCGAGGCTAAAGATGCTGATGTTAAGAGTCAGGCTAGTGCATATGTAAAGGCGATGAAGAATGCGCGCTCTGTATTTAATGAGTTGATTGTTGGGCCCAATAGTACCTTCACTGCGCGAGCTAATGATTCCTATCTTGAATCAAAAATTAAAACGCAAATGATTTTTACAGAGAAGTTGCCATCCAATTCAATGGTGATTATTGCTGAAGGTAGCAGCGTTTATTTGATGGGTATTCTGACGCAGAACGAAGCAGAGATTGCCAAGAAAGTGGCAAGTAACACAAGCGGTGTAAAAGATGTTTATGTCTACTTTGATATTATTTCTGAGGCAGAAAAAACGCGCTTAGAAAAACAAGGCAAGGCGGATGAGTCGCAGCCCAATTCAGCGCCTCAACAATAAAGTCATCGGACGAGAAGTAGACAATGAATTTTTCAATGCAACGCATGAAATTTTTTTTATTGCTCACCCTCTTTGTACTTTGTCCTCTGAGCGTTCAGGCATCTACTGATGATATAAAAGCAGTCGTACTGGCAAAACAAAATGCTTGCTTAGGTTGCCATGCGCTAGATAAAAAAATTGTTGGTCCAAGCCTGCAGGCTGTTGCAAAGAAATATGCAAACGATCCCAACGCAAAAGCATTTTTAAAAAACAAAATTCTGAAGGGTGGCTCTGGATCTTGGGGCGTTGTACCAATGCCAGCAAATGCTAAATTAAGTGATGCTGATGTTGCTCTATTGGTAAGCTGGATTCTGCGAGGAGCTCCAAGCGCAAATTAAGTAGGACTAGCGACCAGCTTGTTAAGAAGCCAAGACCACGCCGCATTTGAGCGCTTGAAATTTTCTTTAAGCGCATAGTCAAAGCCAGCCCATTGCTCATTGACTGCCTCCTCTGCGATCGTGCTTGGACTCGCTGGCGCTAGTGTCAAATAGGCGTCTGCATCTCCGTGAGCATACTCAATGCGCATATCTGCCTTATGAGCCAAGTGCATCATGGCCCTATTATTAGCGAGGCAATGTACAAACAAAGTTTCAATACGAGTATTTCGTGAGCGAACTGAGGCTCGTGCCAGTAGCGCAGTGCCTATGCCCTGCCCGCGGCTATTTGGCAGCACAGAGACCCCAAACTCAGCAGCCTGTGACTGACCCTTCAATTTTGGTAAATACGCCAAATGAGCCATGCCAATGAGGTTTAGCTGGGAATCAAAGCTGCCGAATAGGGCATCCCTATTGAAATTAAGACGCTCAGCATAGTGATGAATGACCTCATCAGGAGTTTGAGTGCCGAATCGTAGTCGACGATCTTCATCATCTAATAGTAGAAGGTGAGCGAGAATCTCTGCCCGATAGCCCTCATGCAGTTCACGAACAGGAACAGCTGGGCCAGCCGTATAGGGCTGCCTAGATAAGTAACCGCTCGCTAATTTGTTGTGCATAGCAACATAGTAGCAGGGGTAAGCAAAAAACACAGGGTTATCCCTAGTATTTTTGCTGCGGGTAAAAAAGAGGCACAAATTTACTGAAATAAAGACCTGTCAGATGATCTATTTGACATCAGATCAATCAAAACCTGTCAATTTTTCAAAAAAGTTGAAAATATTTTTCAGTCATATGGCGCTGTTTTTAAAGGGATTATTTTCAAAGTAAGAAAAAACATCACTTTTTTATAGAAAAAGACTACGAAAGGTGTTGACGGACCCTAAAAAGGGGTATAAAGTCTCATCTCTCTGCTGCAACGTTTTACGAATTACGAAAAAACGAAGCGGCCCTCTTTAAAAATTAGTCAACCGATAATTGTGGGTACTAAGTGAAAGCATCAAGTCCTTTGGGACAGATGTAAATAAATAGTACTCATAGACAGTAAAAAGATTTGGTTTTATTACCAAGTCAATTTCTTTTGAATGAGTGCGACGATCCGCAAGGATCACAGGAATTAAACTGAAGAGTTTGATCCTGGCTCAGATTGAACGCTGGCGGCATGCCTTACACATGCAAGTCGAACGGCAGCACGGGTACTTGTACCTGGTGGCGAGTGGCGAACGGGTGAGTAATACATCGGAACGTACCTTATCGTGGGGGATAACGCAGCGAAAGCTGTGCTAATACCGCATACGCCCTGAGGGGGAAAGCGGGGGATCGAAAGACCTCGCGCGATTAGAGCGGCCGATGCCTGATTAGCTTGTTGGTGGGGTAAAAGCCCACCAAGGCGACGATCAGTAGCTGGTCTGAGAGGACGATCAGCCACACTGGGACTGAGACACGGCCCAGACTCCTACGGGAGGCAGCAGTGGGGAATTTTGGACAATGGGGGAAACCCTGATCCAGCAATGCCGCGTGAGTGAAGAAGGCCTTCGGGTTGTAAAGCTCTTTTGTCAGGGAAGAAACACCGGCTCTAACACAGTCCGGGAATGACGGTACCTGAAGAATAAGCACCGGCTAACTACGTGCCAGCAGCCGCGGTAATACGTAGGGTGCAAGCGTTAATCGGAATTACTGGGCGTAAAGCGTGCGCAGGCGGTTATACAAGACAGGCGTGAAATCCCCGGGCTTAACCTGGGAATGGCGCCTGTGACTGTATAGCTAGAGTGTGTCAGAGGGGGGTAGAATTCCACGTGTAGCAGTGAAATGCGTAGATATGTGGAGGAATACCAATGGCGAAGGCAGCCCCCTGGGATAACACTGACGCTCATGCACGAAAGCGTGGGGAGCAAACAGGATTAGATACCCTGGTAGTCCACGCCCTAAACGATGCTGACTAGTTGTTCGGGATTTACATCCTGAGTAACGTAGCTAACGCGTGAAGTCAGCCGCCTGGGGAGTACGGTCGCAAGATTAAAACTCAAAGGAATTGACGGGGACCCGCACAAGCGGTGGATGATGTGGATTAATTCGATGCAACGCGAAAAACCTTACCTACCCTTGACATGTCACTAACGAAGTAGAGATACATTAGGTGCCCGTAAGGGAAAGTGAACACAGGTGCTGCATGGCTGTCGTCAGCTCGTGTCGTGAGATGTTGGGTTAAGTCCCGCAACGAGCGCAACCCTTGTCTTTAGTTGCTACGCAAGAGCACTCTAAAGAGACTGCCGGTGACAAACCGGAGGAAGGTGGGGATGACGTCAAGTCCTCATGGCCCTTATGGGTAGGGCTTCACACGTCATACAATGGTGCATACAGAGGGTTGCCAACCCGCGAGGGGGAGCTAATCTCAGAAAATGCATCGTAGTCCGGATCGTAGTCTGCAACTCGACTACGTGAAGCTGGAATCGCTAGTAATCGCGGATCAGAATGTCGCGGTGAATACGTTCCCGGGTCTTGTACACACCGCCCGTCATACCATGGGAGTGGGTTTTGCCAGAAGCCGTTAGCCTAACCGCAAGGAGGGCGACTGCCACGGCAGGGTTCATGACTGGGGTAAAGTCGTAACAAGGTAGCCGTATCGGAAGGTGCGGCTGGATCACCTCCTTTCTAGAGAAAGATGCTGGATCCTAGTGCCCACACTTATCGGTTGACAATAAAAGCCACGGGTCTGTAGCTCAGCTGGTTAGAGCACTGTGTTGATAACGCAGGGGTCGTAGGTTCAAGTCCTACCAGACCCACCACCAGCCAGAAACAAGACTTAGTGGGACGTTGGGGGATTAGCTCAGCTGGGAGAGCACCTGCTTTGCAAGCAGGGGGTCGTCGGTTCGATCCCGTCATCCTCCACCATCATCTAAATGTCAAAACTAAGCGAAAAGTTAATCGTTTAGTTTTGCCATTTATGGCTGTTCTTTAAAAATTTGAGTAAGCAAAGTGTCAAATGTTTCTTTGAGAGGACATTTGACAATGTAATAAGGGTAAAGATTGAATCATCAATCAGTAATACAAACGAGTTTTACCAAGTTCTTTAACAAGTACTTACAGTTTGGATTACGGCAAACATGTCAGAAGTAGAAGTAAACCTGTAACAGGTGCTAGCAATGGTGCTCGTTATAGGATCAAGTGAATAAGTGCACATGATGGATGCCTTGGCGATTACAGGCGACGAAAGACGTTATAACCTGCGATAAGCCCCGGGGAGCTGGTAAATAAGCTTTGATCCGGGGATTTCTGAATGGGGAAACCCACCACTTTTGTGGTATCCATACCTAAATACATAGGGTATGAGAAGCGAACCTTGTGAACTGAAACATCTAAGTAGCAAGAGGAAAAGACATCAACCGAGATTCCCAGAGTAGTGGCGAGCGAAATGGGAACAGCCTTCTAGTGATATCTCAGTAATTAACAGAACGGAATGGAAAGTCCGACAATAAAGGGTGATAGTCCCGTATGTGAAAATTATTGGGTGGTACTAGGCTAGAGACAAGTAGGGCGGGACACGTGAAATCCTGTCTGAATATGGGGGGACCATCCTCCAAGGCTAAATACTCGTAATCGACCGATAGTGAACAAGTACCGTGAGGGAAAGGCGAAAAGAACCCCGGGAGGGGAGTGAAATAGATCCTGAAATCGTGTGCATACAAACAGTAGGAGCCTCGTAAGGGGTGACTGCGTACCTTTTGTATAATGGGTCAGCGACTTACATTCAGTAGCAAGCTTAACCGAATAGGGAAGGCGTAGCGAAAGCGAGTCCGAATAGGGCGCTAGTTGCTGGGTGTAGACCCGAAACCAGTTGATCTATCCATGGCCAGGTTGAAGGTGCGGTAACACGTACTGGAGGACCGAACCCACTAACGTTGAAAAGTTAGGGGATGAGCTGTGGATAGGGGTGAAAGGCTAAACAAAACTGGAAATAGCTGGTTCTCTCCGAAAACTATTTAGGTAGTGCCTCGTGTATCACTGTAGGGGGTAGAGCACTGTCATGGTAGTGGGGTCCATTGCGGATTACTGCGCCATAGCAAACTCCGAATACCTACAAGTGCAATCACGGGAGACAGACATCGGGTGCTAACGTCCGGTGTCAAGAGGGAAACAACCCAGACCGCCAGCTAAGGTCCCTAATATATGCTAAGTGGGAAACGAAGTGGGAAGGCTAAAACAGTCAGGAGGTTGGCTTAGAAGCAGCCATCCTTTAAAGAAAGCGTAATAGCTCACTGATCGAGTCGTCCTGCGCGGAAGATGTAACGGGGCTAAGCATATAACCGAAGCTGCGGATCACAGCAATGTGATGGTAGGAGAGCGTTCTGTAAGCCTGTGAAGGTGTCTTGTAAAGGATGCTGGAGGTATCAGAAGTGCGAATGCTGACATGAGTAGCGATAAAGGGGGTGAAAAGCCCCCTCGCCGTAAGCCCAAGGTTTCCTGTTCAACGTTCATCGGAACAGGGTGAGTCGGCCCCTAAGGCGAGGCAGAGATGCGTAGCTGATGGGAACAAGGTTAATATTCCTTGACCATTGTTAGATGCGATGGGGGGACGGATCGCGGAAAGTTGTCCGGGTGTTGGAAGTCCCGGTTCTTGCGTTGGAGATGGCTATTAGGTAAATCCGGTAGCGTAATTCAAGGGCGTGAGACGAGCGAATTTATTCGCGAAGCAATTGGAAGTGGTTCCAAGAAAAGCCTCTAAGCTTCAGTCTAACAAGACCGTACCGCAAACCGACACAGGTGGGCGAGATGAGTATTCTAAGGCGCTTGAGAGAACTCAGGAGAAGGAACTCGGCAAATTTGTACCGTAACTTCGGGATAAGGTACGCCCTGGTAGTTTGACCCTGTACAAGGGGAGGACGAAAGGGTTGCAATAAAAAGGTGGCTGCGACTGTTTAATAAAAACACAGCACTCTGCAAACACGAAAGTGGACGTATAGGGTGTGACGCCTGCCCGGTGCTGGAAGATTAAATGATGGGGTGCAAGCTCTTGATTGAAGTCCCAGTAAACGGCGGCCGTAACTATAACGGTCCTAAGGTAGCGAAATTCCTTGTCGGGTAAGTTCCGACCTGCACGAATGGCGTAACGATGGCCACACTGTCTCCTCCTGAGACTCAGCGAAGTTGAAATGTTTGTGATGATGCAATCTACCCGTGGCTAGACGGAAAGACCCCATGAACCTTTACTGTAGCTTTGCATTGGACTTTGAACCGGTCTGTGTAGGATAGGTGGGAGGCGTTGAAAGCGGGATGCTAGTTCCGCTGGAGCCAACCTTGAAATACCACCCTGGTTTGTTTGAGGTTCTAACCTTGGCCCATTATCTGGGTCGGGAACAGTGCATGGTAGGCAGTTTGACTGGGGCGGTCTCCTCCCAAAGTGTAACGGAGGAGTACGAAGGTACGCTTGGTACGGTCGGACATCGTACCTAAAGTGCAATGGCAAAAGCGTGCTTAACTGCGAGACCGACAAGTCGAGCAGGTGCGAAAGCAGGTCATAGTGATCCGGTGGTTCTGTATGGAAGGGCCATCGCTCAACGGATAAAAGGTACTCTGGGGATAACAGGCTGATACCGCCCAAGAGTTCATATCGACGGCGGTGTTTGGCACCTCGATGTCGGCTCATCTCATCCTGGGGCTGTAGCCGGTCCCAAGGGTATGGCTGTTCGCCATTTAAAGAGGTACGTGAGCTGGGTTTAAAACGTCGTGAGACAGTTTGGTCCCTATCTGCCATGGGCGTTGGAGATTTGACGGGGGCTGCTCCTAGTACGAGAGGACCGGAGTGGACGTACCGCTGGTGTACCTGTTGTTTCGCCAGAAGCATCGCAGGGTAGCTATGTACGGAAGAGATAACCGCTGAAAGCATCTAAGCGGGAAACTTGCCTGAAGATGAGATCTCCCGTAGGTTTAACCTACATAAAGGGTCGTTGAAGACCACAACGTTGATAGGTCAGGTGTGGAAGCGCAGTAATGCGTTAAGCTAACTGATACTAATTGCCCGTTAGGCTTGATCCTATAACCAGCACTATTGTGTTGGATGTTTGCCAGATTCAATCTGCATCCTCAATTACATGCTTACTCAAATAGAACTGTTGATTTATCAACAGTTCGACCCTCTACGCCCGGTGACCATAGCAAGTTGGAACCACTCCTTCCCATCCCGAACAGGACAGTGAAACGACTTTACGCCGATGATAGTGCGGATTACCCGTGTGAAAGTAGGTAATTGCCGGGCACCAATGCGACGCCCAGACCCTCTTAGGTCTGGGCGTTTTTACTTGTGCAAAGCGTTTAGAGATTTTTAGATATTGACAGAAACTCCATTAGGAGTCAGAATATTGGGTTCGCGGAGGGGTGTCCGAGCGGCTAAAGGAGGCAGACTGTAAATCTGTTGGCTATGCCTACGTAGGTTCGAATCCTACCCCCTCCACCAGAGATGTGCGGGATTAGTTTAATGGTAAAACAGCAGATTTCCAATCTTCGGTCAAGAGTTCGATTCTCTTATCCCGCTCCAGTAACAAGAGCATTTGTATTTGCCCATGTGGCTCAGTGGTAGAGCACTCCCTTGGTAAGGGAGAGGTCGGCAGTTCGATCCTGCCCATGGGCACCAGGCTTAATTGGTATTAATTTAAATTTCGTGTGTTGGTTTAAGAGTTAACTAAAGGCAGACAAAAAAATGGCAAAAGAAAAGTTTGAGCGGACAAAACCGCACGTAAACGTTGGCACCATTGGTCACGTTGACCACGGTAAAACCACATTGACAGCAGCAATTGCAACCGTGCTCTCAAAAGCATTTGGTGGCGAAGCAAAAGCATACGATCAAATCGATGCTGCTCCAGAAGAAAAAGCACGCGGTATTACGATTAATACAGCACACGTTGAATATGAGACAGCCAATCGTCACTATGCACACGTAGATTGCCCAGGACATGCTGACTATGTTAAGAACATGATTACTGGTGCTGCTCAGATGGACGGCGCAATTTTAGTTTGCTCTGCAGCTGACGGCCCAATGCCACAAACTCGTGAGCACATCCTCTTGGCACGCCAAGTTGGTGTTCCATACATCATCGTATTTTTAAATAAGTGCGATATGGTTGATGACGCTGAGTTGTTAGAACTCGTAGAAATGGAAGTTCGTGAGCTTTTATCTAAGTATGACTTCCCAGGTGATGACACACCAATCGTTCAAGGTTCTGCTAAGTTAGCTCTTGAGGGTGACGAAGGCCCATTGGGTAAAGAAGCCATCATGAAATTGGCCGATGCTTTAGATACTTATATCCCAACTCCAGAGCGTGCTGTTGATGGCGCGTTCTTGATGCCAGTAGAAGATGTGTTCTCTATCTCCGGTCGCGGTACTGTAGTAACAGGCCGTATCGAGCGCGGTATTGTTAAAGTCGGCGAAGAGATCGAAATTATCGGTATCAAGCCAACGATCAAGACAACTTGTACTGGTGTTGAAATGTTCCGTAAATTGCTCGACCAAGGTCAAGCAGGCGATAACGTTGGTATCTTGTTACGCGGTACAAAACGTGAAGAAGTTGAGCGCGGCCAAGTATTGGCTAAGCCAGGTTCAATCACCCCACATACTCACTTTACAGCCGAGGTTTATATCTTGGGTAAAGATGAAGGTGGTCGTCATACTCCATTCTTTAACAACTATCGTCCACAGTTTTACTTCCGCACAACGGACGTAACTGGTTCAATCGAGTTGCCAAAAGACAAAGAAATGGTGATGCCTGGTGATAACGTCACGATTACCGTAAAACTCATCGCGCCAATCGCGATGGAAGAAGGTTTACGTTTTGCGATCCGTGAAGGTGGCCGTACTGTTGGCGCCGGTGTGGTTGCAAAGATTTTGGCTTAATAGTTTTTAATAAAGGGGTGTAGCTCAATTGGCAGAGCGTTGGTCTCCAAAACCAAAGGTTGGGGGTTCGATGCCCTCCGCCCCTGCCACGATTTGAACTGAAAGTAATATGTCTCAACAAACAGCAAGTCAAACTGAAGAAAAAAGTAGCGGCTGGATCTCAGGTCTAGCCGCTCTCATTGTCGTAGCTGCGTTAGTTCTTTACTATACGCTTGGCGATCAGTCTTTATTGGTAAGACTTGCAGTGTTGTTGGGCGGTATTGCTGTTGCAGTTTTGATTGTGGCCATATCACCTGATGGGCGTCGTTTTATTGCCTACGCAAAAGATTCTTGGTATGAAGTAAAAAAGGTTGTTTGGCCAACTCGTAAAGAGACCACCCAAATGACTCTAGTCGTATTTGGCTTTGTTCTGATCATGTCCTTGTTTTTATGGCTTGCAGACAAATTAATTGAATGGCTAGTTTTTTCAGTCTTCCTTGGCTGGAAGTGAGTAAGAAAAATGATTGATTCTGAATTGGTCTCAAACCCACAAGCTACCGGCAATATGCGTTGGTACGTTATTCATGCTTATTCGGGCATGGAAAAAAGTGTTAAGAGAGGTCTCGAGGAGCGTATTGCACGCTCTGGAATGCCTGAAAAATTTGGTCGCATTTTGGTTCCCTCAGAAGAAGTTGTGGAAATCAAGTCTGGGACTAAATCAGTATCTGAGCGTCGTTTCTTCCCAGGTTATGTATTAATCGAGATGGAAATGACGGACGAAAGCTGGCATTTGGTGAAAAACACGCCAAAAGTAACTGGTTTTGTTGGTGGTGTTAGAAATCGCCCAAGCCCTATTTCAACGGCTGAAGTCACCAAGATCATGGATCAAATGCAGGCTGGAGTTGATAAACCCAAGCCGAAGACCTTGTTTGAGGTTGGTGAGATGGTTCGCGTTAAAGAGGGTCCATTTGTTGACTTCAACGGAAACATTGAAGAAGTGAATTATGAGAAGTCAAGATTGCGCGTTTCTGTTACAATTTTTGGCCGCGGTACCCCAGTTGAGCTGGAGTTCGGGCAGGTAGAAAAGATGTAAAAAATACCTATGATAGGGTGTTTTTGTAGCAAAAAAGTGGTTAAAAGAGGTTAGCAATAACCGAGGAGCGGAACTAGAAAGCCAAAAAACTAGTGAAGCGTTTACTCAACAGCGGTCTTTCCTAATGAGGTTAGGCGCGCTTTCAGGAGCAATTAATGGCAAAGAAGATTATTGGCTTTATCAAGCTGCAGATCCCTGCAGGTAAAGCAAATCCATCACCACCAGTAGGCCCAGCGTTGGGTCAACGTGGCCTCAATATTATGGAATTCTGTAAGGCGTTTAATGCTCAAACCCAGAGCATGGAACCTGGCCTTCCAATTCCGGTCGTGATTACAGCGTTTGCTGATAAGAGCTTCACTTTCATCATGAAGACGCCCCCAGCGACCATCATGATTAAGAAGGCTGCAAAGATCGAAAAAGGTTCACCACGTCCCCATACCGATAAGGTTGGAAAAATTACACGTGCTCAAGCAGAAGAAATTGCTAAAGCAAAAATGCCAGATTTGACAGCCGCCGATATGGATGCAGCTGTAAGAACAATCGCTGGTAGCGCCCGCTCTATGGGCATCACAGTGGAAGGTCTCTAATCATGACTAAATTATCAAAGCGTTTAAAAGCAATCGAATCTAAAGTAGATCGCAACAAGTTTTATGCATTGGAAGATGCATTGAACCTCGTTAAAGAGTGTGCAACTGCCAAGTTCGATGAGTCTATCGATGTTGCAGTTCAGTTGGGTATTGATGCGAAGAAATCTGACCAAGTTGTGCGTGGCGCAGTTGTGCTCCCAGCTGGTACAGGTAAGCATGTTCGTGTAGCGGTATTTGCACAAGGCGAAAAGGCTGAACAAGCTAAAGCTGCTGGTGCTGAGATCGTTGGCATGGAAGAGCTGGCTGACCAAATTAAGGGCGGCAAAATCGACTTCGATATTTTGATCGCTTCCCCAGACACAATGAAGATTGTTGGTACTTTAGGTCAAGTATTGGGCCCACGTGGTTTGATGCCGAATCCAAAAGTAGGAACTGTTACTCCTGACGTTGCTACTGCAGTTAAGAATGCAAAAGCAGGTCAAGTGCAATTCCGTGTGGACAAAGCCGGTATCGTGCACGCAAGTATTGGCCGTCGTTCATTCGAGCCAGCTGCATTGAAATCTAACTTGCTCGCATTGCTTGAGGCTTTGAACAAAGCTAAGCCACCTGCATCTAAGGGCATTTATTTAAAGAAGGTTGCCGTAAGCAGCACCATGGGTGCAGGCGTACGTGTAGACCAGGCATCGATACAGGCGGCGCAGTAATCCGTTTGTAGCAAAAGAACTTTGGGTCGACTCCTGCTCTTTGAGCGAGAGTCGAACATCAAAGACCGTTGGTGAATTACTTGCTTGCTCAGAATTAGTTCTTAATTATTACGAAAGTAATGGCCAGCGCAGATGGCGACCCTGAAAAGATTTCACAAGATACTCTTGTGACAAATGATCAGACGCTGGTGTGTAACCCCAACTGGAAACAGTTGGTTTTTTAGGAGTTAAACCGTGCCTTTGAATGTACAAGACAAAAAAGCGATTGTTGCTGATGTCGGCGCTCAATTGGCTGGAGCTCAAACAGTCGTGCTCGCTGAATACCGCGGTATTCCAGTAGAGCAGTTGACAAAGCTACGTGCTAGCGCACGTGACCAAGGTGTATATCTTCGCGTTTTGAAGAACACATTGGCACGACGTGCTGCACAAGGCACACAGTTTGAGCCTCTTGCTGATTCGATGGTTGGCCCCTTGATTTATGGCATCTCTGCTGATCCGATTGCTTCGGCAAAAGTATTGCAGAACTTTGCTAAGACTCAAGACAAGCTAGTCATTACTGCTGGCTTATATAACGGCAAGTTGTTAGACGTAGCGGGCGTTAAATCCCTCGCGTCTATTCCAAGCCGCGACGAGTTGTTATCTCAGTTGTTGGGTGTCATGTTGGCCCCAGTATCTGCAATGGCTCGCGTATTGGGCGCAGTAGCAGCACAAAAGGCAGAAGGAGCACCCGCTCCTGTTGCAGCACCGGTAGTTGAAGCAGCAGCCCCAGCAGAAGCAGTTGCTGAAGCCGCCGCTCCAGAAGCAAGTGCTGAGCCTGCAGCCGCAGCCCCAGAAGCTGGAACAGAAACACCGCAAACCCCTGCCGCTGAATAAGCGACAGATTAACTATTTAAGTATTAGGAGCTAAAAATGGCGATTACTAAAGAAGAAATCATTGATGCAGTAGGTAGCATGTCCGTAATGGATTTAAACGACTTAGTTAAAGCGTTTGAAGAGAAGTTTGGCGTTTCAGCCGCAGCGATGGCTGTTGCCGGTCCTGCTGGTGCTGGTGCAGCTGCAGTAGAAGAGCAAACAGAATTCACTGTGAACTTGCTCGAAGCTGGCGCAAACAAGGTTTCAGTGATTAAGGCTGTCCGTGAAATCACAGGTCTTGGCTTGAAAGAGGCTAAAGACTTAGTTGATGGTGCACCAAAGCCAATCAAAGAAGCTGTTGATAAGAAGACTGCTGAAGAAGCCAAGAAAAAACTTGACGACGCCGGCGCTAAGTCAGAAATCAAGTAATAAAAAAAACTTTTCTAACGCCTCCCAAAAGGAGTCGTTAGTTACGTTGGGTTTGATCTTTAGAGGTCAAACCCGATTTCATTTCTGATTGAAATCGGGTTTGCCTTCTGATACGACTGCAGAATGCAAGTTTGGTCGGACACTGAATCTTTCGATTTAGTGTTGTCCGCCAGTGATTGGTAGTGGCCAATCGCCAAATCTTTGTACAGTCGCTGAATTCGGAGATGAAATGAACTACAGCTTCACCGAACGCAAGCGAGTCCGTAAAAGCTTTGCTAAGCGAGTAAATAATCATCAGGTTCCATACCTGATCGCAACGCAGCTGGAATCCTACGCTAAATTTTTACAGGCTGAAAAGCCAGCCATGTCCCGTCTTACTGAGGGACTTCAAGCTGCCTTTACATCAGCATTCCCAATTGTGTCCAACAATGGTTACGCACGTATGGAATACGTGTCATACCAGTTGTCACAGCCACCGTTTGACGTTAAAGAATGTCAACAACGTGGTTACACATACCACTCAGCCTTACGTGCAAAAGTTCGCTTGATTATTTATGATCGCGAAGCACCTACTAAGGTGAAAGAGGTAAAAGAGAGCGAAGTCTACATGGGTGAAATTCCGCTCATGACAGATAACGGCTCTTTTGTTATCAACGGTACTGAGCGCGTCATCGTTTCTCAGTTGCACCGTTCCCCAGGCGTGTTCTTCGAGCACGATAAGGGCAAGACACATAGCTCAGGTAAGTTGCTGTTCTCAGCGCGTATCATCCCTTACCGTGGTTCATGGCTCGATTTCGAGTTTGATCCAAAAGATATTCTGTATTTCCGCGTTGACCGTCGTCGTAAGATGCCCGTCACCATTCTGCTCAAAGCAATTGGTTTAAACAACGAACAGATTCTTGCAAACTTCTTTAACTTTGACCATTTCGCATTAACTGCTAATGGCGCAGCAATGGAATTTGTTCCAGAGCGCTTGCGTGGTCAGTTGGCTAACTTTGACGTGCTCGACAAGAATGGCGTTGTTGTCATTCAAAAAGACAAGCGTATCAATGCAAAACATATTCGTGAACTCGAAGCTGCAAAGACTAAAAACATCGTTGTTCCAGATGACTACTTAGTTGGTCGTGTAGTTGCACGCAACATTATTGATCCCGATTCTGGTGAAATCTTGGCATACGCTAATGATGAAATCACTGAAGAGTTGTTGGCTACATTGCGTGATGCAGGCATCAAGCAATTAGAAACTATCTACACCAATGATTTAGATTCTGGCGCATACATTTCACAGACATTACGCACTGATGAAACTGCGGATCAAATGGCTGCTCGTATTGCCATTTATCGCATGATGCGTCCTGGCGAGCCTCCAACAGAAGATGCTGTTGAGGCTTTGTTCCAGCGCTTGTTCTACAACGAAGATAGCTACGATCTATCACGCGTTGGTCGTATGAAAGTAAACAGCCGTCTCGGTCGTTCAGAGATGGAAGGCAAAATGGTTTTGTCGGATGAAGATATCCTCGACACCATTAAGTCACTCGTTGACTTGCGTAACGGCAAAGGCGAAGTTGATGACATCGACCACTTAGGTAATCGTCGTGTACGTTGCGTTGGTGAGTTGGCGGAAAATCAATTCCGCGCAGGTTTGTCACGTGTTGAGCGTGCGGTTAAAGAACGTCTCGGCCAAGCCGAAACAGAAAACCTCATGCCGCATGACTTGATTAACAGCAAGCCAATCTCTTCGGCGATTCGTGAGTTCTTCGGTTCTTCACAGTTGTCTCAGTTTATGGATCAAACTAATCCCTTGTCAGAGATCACGCACAAGCGTCGTATTTCTGCATTGGGACCTGGTGGTTTGACACGCGAGCGCGCAGGTTTCGAAGTGCGCGACGTACATCCAACCCACTATGGTCGCGTTTGCCCAATTGAAACTCCAGAAGGACCAAACATTGGTTTGATCAACTCACTCGCGTTATTTGCGCGTTTGAATGAGCATGGTTTCTTGGAAACGCCATATCGTAAAGTGGCAAATAGCAAAGTGAGCGATGAAGTAATGTATCTCTCCGCTATTGAAGAGGCGAAGTACATCATTGCTCAGGCTAATGCAACAATCGACAAGAGCGGTAAGTTAGCCGATGAATTGGTTTCAGCGCGTCAAGCTGGCGAGACCATGATGGTGAGTCCAGAGCGAATTGATTTTATTGACGTAGCTCCTAGCCAGATCGTTTCTGCAGCTGCTTCACTCGTCCCATTCTTAGAGCACGATGATGCAAACCGTGCGTTGATGGGTGCGAACATGCAGCGTCAAGCGGTTCCTTGCTTGCGTCCAGATAAGCCATTGGTTGGTACAGGCTTAGAGCGTATTGTTGCAGTTGACTCGGGCACTGTTATTTTGGCGTCCCGTGGCGGTATTGTTGATTATGTCGATGCAAATCGTGTGGTGATTCGTGTAAACGATGATGAAACTGCTGCTGGTGAAGTGGGTGTGGATATTTATAACCTCATCAAGTACACCCGTTCAAATCAAAACACCAACATCAATCAACGTCCGATCGTACAGGCTGGTGATCGTGTAGTGCGTGGCGACGTAGTTGCTGACGGCGCATCTACTGATTTGGGCGAATTGGCTTTGGGTCAAAACATGACCGTGGCATTTATGCCATGGAACGGTTACAACTTCGAAGATTCGATCTTGATCTCTGAAAAGGTTGTTGCTGATGACCGTTACACCTCTATTCATATTGAGGAGTTGTCGGTTGTTGCTCGTGACACCAAGTTGGGTTCAGAAGAAATTACACGCGATATCTCTAACCTGGCTGAGTCACAACTTTCCCGTTTAGACGAAAGCGGTATTGTTTATATCGGTGCTGAAGTTGAAGCTGGTGACGTATTGGTTGGTAAGGTCACGCCAAAGGGCGAGACTACTCTCACTCCAGAAGAGAAGTTACTACGTGCGATCTTCGGTGAAAAAGCATCTGATGTTAAAGATACTTCTTTGCGCGTTCCATCTGGAATGATTGGCACTGTTATTGACGTTCAAGTCTTCACCCGTGAAGGTATTGAGCGCGATGCCCGTGCACAGGCCATTATTCAAGAAGAATTACAACGCTATCGTTTGGACTTAAATGACCAGTTGCGTATTGTTGAGGGCGATGCCTTCATGCGTTTAGAAAAGCTGTTGATTGGCAAAGTTGCCAATGGCGGCCCTAAGAAATTAGCTAAAGGCACCAAGATCGACAAGGAATACCTTGCTGACTTAGACAAATATCATTGGTTTGATGTTCGTCCAGCAGATGATGAAGTTGCCTCACAAGTTGAAGCAATTAAGTCTTCTATTGAAGCGAAGCGTAAGCAGTTTGATGAGGCTTTTGAAGAGAAGCGTACTAAGCTTACCCAGGGCGATGATTTGCAGCCTGGCGTAACCAAGATGGTCAAGGTGTACTTGGCTGTTAAGCGTCGCTTACAACCTGGTGACAAGATGGCCGGTCGACACGGTAACAAGGGTGTGGTTTCTAAAATCGCCCCAGCAGAAGACATGCCATTTATGGCTGACGGACGCCCTGTTGACATCGTCTTGAACCCCTTAGGCGTTCCTTCCCGTATGAACGTTGGTCAGATCTTGGAAACTCACTTAGGTTGGGCAGCTCAAGGTATTGGTAAGCGTATTGATGAGATGGTTCGTCAACAAGTTAAGCAAGCTGAACTCCGCAAGTTCATGAAGCAGCTTTACAACGAAACCGGTCGTATCGAAGACATCGACAACTTTACTGATGAGCAAATCACAGTCTTAGCTGAGAATTTACGCCAAGGCTTGCCATTCGCTACCCCAGTATTTGACGGTGCTACGGAAGCAGAAATCAGCCGCATGCTCGAGTTGGCATATCCAGAAGAGGTAGCTACTTCTTTAAAGATGACGCCATCACGTCAGCAAATGATTCTGTGTGACGGCCGTACCGGCGATCAGTTTGAGCGTCCAGTCACTGTTGGCGTAATGCACGTCTTGAAACTCCACCATTTGGTTGATGACAAGATGCATGCACGTTCAACCGGACCTTACTCTTTAGTAACGCAACAGCCACTAGGCGGTAAGGCTCAGTTTGGTGGTCAGCGCTTTGGTGAAATGGAAGTTTGGGCCCTCGAAGCATACGGTGCTTCATATGTCTTGCAGGAAATGCTGACAGTGAAGTCCGATGACGTCGCAGGCCGTACCAAGGTTTACGAAAACATCGTCAAGGGCGAGCACACAATTGATGCTGGCATGCCCGAATCCTTCAACGTACTGGTAAAAGAAATCCGTTCGTTGGGTATTGACATTGACATGGAGCGCAACTGATATGAAAGCATTGCTCGATTTATTTAAGCAAACGCAGGGTGATGAGCAGTTTGATGTCATCAAGATTGGTCTTGCATCCCCTGAGAAAATTCGCTCATGGTCTTTTGGTGAAGTTCGCAAACCAGAAACCATCAACTATCGGACTTTTAAGCCCGAGCGTGATGGTCTGTTCTGCGCCAAAATTTTTGGGCCAACCAAAGACTACGAGTGCTTGTGTGGCAAGTACAAGCGCTTAAAGTTCCGTGGCGTTATCTGCGAAAAGTGTGGCGTTGAAGTTACGCTTGCTAAGGTACGTCGTGAGCGCATGGGCCATATTGAGTTGGCGGCCCCTGTAGCGCACATTTGGTTCTTGAAGTCATTGCCATCCCGCTTGGGTATGGTTCTAGATATGACTTTGCGGGATATTGAACGCGTTCTTTACTTTGAGGCCTATGTCGTTGTTGACGAAGGCATGACACCTGAAGGCGCAATGAAGCGCGGCCAGATCATGTCTGAGGACGAGTACATTGCCAAGACTGAAGAGTATGGTGACGGTGCATTTACCGCCATCATGGGCGCTGAAGGTATTCGTGATCTCCTGCGTTCGATTGATATCGATCGTGAAGTTGAGACCATTCGTGCTGACTTAAAAGCGACTGGTAGCGATGCCAAGATCAAGAAATATGCTAAGCGCTTAAAAGTGCTCGAGGCGTTCCAGACTTCAGGCATTAAGCCTGATTGGATGATCATGGAAGTATTGCCAGTATTGCCACCTGAATTGCGCCCATTAGTGCCTTTGGATGGCGGTCGTTTTGCTACCTCCGATTTGAATGACCTCTATCGTCGCGTGATTAACCGTAACAACCGTCTCAAGCGCTTGTTAGAGTTGCGCGCACCAGAGATCATTGTTCGCAATGAAAAACGCATGTTGCAAGAAGCGGTTGACTCATTGCTCGATAACGGTCGTCGCGGTAAGGCTATGACTGGCGCTAACAAGCGTCCGTTGAAGTCCTTGGCTGAGATGATTAAAGGTAAGAGCGGCCGTTTCCGTCAAAACTTGCTGGGTAAACGTGTTGACTATTCAGGTCGTTCAGTCATCGTTGTTGGACCAACATTAAAACTACATCAGTGTGGCTTGCCAAAATTAATGGCCTTGGAATTATTCAAGCCGTTTATTTTCAACAAGCTCGAGACTTTAGGAATCGCAACTACGATTAAGGCTGCGAAGAAAGAAGTTGAAAGCCAGACTCCAATCGTTTGGGACATTCTCGAAGAGGTGATTCGCGAACATCCAATCATGTTGAACCGTGCGCCTACATTGCACCGCCTTGGTATTCAGGCTTTTGAGCCAATGCTGATTGAAGGCAAGGCAATCCAATTGCACCCATTAGTCTGCGCAGCATTTAACGCCGACTTTGACGGTGACCAAATGGCGGTTCACGTTCCTTTGTCGCTCGAGGCGCAAATGGAAGCACGTACATTGATGTTGGCTTCGAACAACGTATTGTTCCCAGCTAACGGCGAGCCATCAATCGTTCCTTCCCAGGACGTGGTGTTGGGTCTGTACTACGCTACACGTGACAAGATTAACGGTAAAGGCGAAGGCATGGTCTTCGCTAATATTACTGAAGTCATTCGTGCATACGAGGCTGGCCAGGTTGAATTGGCCTCACGCGTTGCTGTGCGTATTACTGAGTTTGAGATCGTGGACAAGAAGGCAGAGGGCGATGCCCGTTTTGCAGAAAAGACTTCGATTTATCAAACTTCAGTTGGCCGTGCGATTCTGTCAGAGATCTTGCCTAAGGGCATGACTTTCGACGAAATCAATAAGCCACTGAAGAAAAAAGAAATCTCACGCTTGATCAACACTTCATTCCGTAAGTGCGGTCTTCGTGAAACAGTTATTTTTGCTGACCGTCTATTACAGTCTGGTTTCCGCTTGGCGACTAACGCCGGTATCTCGGTTGCGATCGACGATATGCTGATTCCAACTTCTAAAGAGCGCATCATCACTGAAGCTTCTACCAAAGTTAAGGAATATGACAAGCAGTTCATGTCAGGTCTCGTAACCAATCAAGAGCGTTATAACAACGTGGTTGATATCTGGGGAGCTGCTGGTGATCAGGTTGGCAAAGCGATGATGGATGAGTTGTCACATGTGGACGTGCTCGATCGCAACGGTAAGACTGTGCGTCAAGAATCCTTTAACTCCATCTACATGATGGCGGATTCTGGTGCGCGTGGATCTGCGGCGCAGATTCGTCAGTTGGCCGGTATGCGTGGTTTGATGGCGAAGCCTGATGGCTCCATCATTGAAACCCCAATTACTGCGAACTTCCGTGAAGGTTTGAATGTGTTGCAGTACTTCATTTCTACTCACGGTGCTCGTAAGGGTCTGGCCGATACGGCATTGAAGACAGCGAACTCAGGTTACTTGACACGTCGTTTGTGCGACGTAACTCAAGACCTCGTGGTCATCGAAGATGATTGCGGCGCAACTTCTGGCGTAACCATGAAGGCGCTTGTTGAAGGCGGCGAAATTATCGAAGCCTTGCGTGATCGTATTTTGGGTCGCGTATGTATTGGTGACATCGTTCATCCTGACACACAAGAAGTTATTGTTGTTAATGACACATTGCTAGACGAAGATCATGTTGATGAAATCGTTGCTTTGGGTATCGACGAAGTTAAAGTTCGTACAGTGTTGTCATGCTTAACTCGCTTTGGCTTGTGCGCCAAGTGTTATGGACGTGATTTAGGTCGTGGTGGTTTGGTGAACGTCGGTGAGGCAGTTGGTGTGATCGCTGCTCAATCTATCGGTGAGCCAGGTACACAGTTGACTATGCGCACCTTCCACATCGGTGGTGCTGCGTCGCGTGCATTGGTTGCAAGCAACATTGAAGCGAAGTCTAACGGTGCATTGAAGTTCTCTGGCACGATGCGTGTTGTGAAGAACGCGAAGGGTGAGCAGATCGTGATTTCACGTTCAGGCGAAGCTTTGATCGTTGATGACAATGGTCGCGAGCGTGAGCGTCATAAGGTACCTTATGGTGCAACGCTCTTGTTGAAAGAAGATGCAGCAGTGAAGGCTGGCGCAAGCTTAGCTACATGGGATCCGTTAACACGTCCAATCATCTCTGAGTACGCTGGTATTGCTCGCTTCGATAACGTTGAAGAAGGCGTTACTGTAGCTAAGCAGGTTGACGAAGTAACCGGCCTCTCCACTTTGGTGGTGATTGACGGTAAGCGTCGCAGTGCTGCTAGCAAAGGCGTTCGTCCAATGATCAACTTAGTTGATGACAAAGGTGGCGAAGTGATGATTGCCGGTACTGATCATCCAGTCAATATTGGTTTGCAAGTTGGCGCTTTGATTACCGTTAAAGATGGTCAAAAAGTTGAAGTTGGTGAAGTATTGGCGCGTATTCCAATCGAATCACAGAAGACTCGCGACATTACCGGTGGTTTGCCACGTGTTGCAGAATTGTTCGAAGCACGTTCACCAAAAGATGCTGCTGTATTGGCTAAAGTCACTGGAACCGTTTCCTTCGGTAAAGAAACCAAAGGTAAACAACGTTTGGTCATTACCGATATGGACGGCGAAGCCAATGAATTTTTGATTCCTAAAGAGAAGCAGGTTCTCGTTCATGACGGTCAAGTTGTGAACAAGGGCGAGATGATTGTGGAAGGCCCAGCCGATCCACACGATATCTTGACACTCAGAGGTATTGAAGAGTTGGCGATCTACATCGTTGATGAAGTTCAAGACGTTTACCGTTTGCAAGGCGTGAAGATTAATGACAAGCACATTGAAGTGATCGTGCGTCAAATGTTGCGCCGCGTGCAAATTACTGATGGTGGCGATACTGCCTACATCACTGGTGAGCAAGTTGAGCGCTCAAAACTGTATGACGCCAACGATTTAGTGATTGCTGCAGGTAAGCGCCCAGCTCAGTTTGAGAACGTATTACTGGGTATTACTAAAGCATCCTTGTCGACAGACAGCTTCATTTCAGCGGCTTCTTTCCAAGAAACCACCCGTGTATTGACTGAAGCCGCAATTATGGGCAAGACCGATACACTCCGTGGCCTCAAGGAAAACGTCATTATTGGTCGCTTGATTCCTGCGGGTACTGGCTTGGCTTATCGCCGTGCACGCAAGGTCAGGGAGCAATTTGAGCGTGATCGTGCGCAAATGATCGCTGCCGAAGAAGAAGCAATGGCTGATTTGCCTGTAGAAATAGAGGCTGAAGTGATTGCTCCTGCTGCGGAGGCAGATCCAAGCTAATTTGGTATTTCTGGCTAGAAATGGCCAGTTTTTTCCCCATTTGGTTGACGGAAAAGGCTGGCCAAGCTAGAATGCTGAGTTCTACTGATTCAGAAGAGGGTCTTTTTGACCTAGAAATTATCTAAGTCATTGATTTTCTTGAAGAAAGCAACAAAGAAGTACTAACCGAGCTATTTTATGCCAACAATTAATCAATTATTACGTAAGCCAAGAAGTCGGCTGACCGTTAAAAGCAAGAGCCCTGCGCTGCAAAACAGCCCGCAGCGCCGTGGTGTGTGTACGCGTGTGTATACAACTACTCCTAAAAAGCCTAACTCTGCGCTACGTAAAGTAGCCAAAGTTCGCTTAACCAATGGTTTTGAAGTGATTTCATACATTGGCGGTGAAGGCCATAACCTCCAGGAACACTCAGTAGTGTTGATTCGTGGTGGTCGTGTAAAGGATTTGCCAGGTGTTCGTTATCACATCGTTCGTGGCTCACTTGACTTGCAGGGTGTTAAAGACCGTAAGCAGTCACGTTCCAAGTACGGTGCTAAGCGCGCTAAGAAAGCTGCTTAATCGCAACTGAAGTATTTGCAGTAAGTCTTCGTTTGTCAGACTTTAAAGACAAGTAAGTGGCCGTTCCGTCTGGAGGTTTCTTCAGATAGTAGGACGGCCGGAGTGGGTGTTCCATGTGGGCCACCCCTAACTGAACTGAAGGAGTAGTTATGCCACGTCGTCGTGAAGTTCCCAAGCGGGAAATCTTGCCTGATCCAAAATTTGGCAATGTAGAAGTAGCAAAATTCATGAACGTCCTGATGTTGGACGGCAAGAAATCGGTTGCAGAGCGTATCGTTTACGGTGCCTTTGATCACATCGAGAAAAAAGCAAATAAAGAGCCACTCGAAATCTTCTCAACAGCAATGGGCAATGTCAAGCCAATGGTTGAGGTGAAGAGCCGTCGTGTTGGTGGCGCCAACTATCAGGTTCCTGTTGAAGTTCGTCCATCACGCCGCTCTGCTTTGGCAATGCGCTGGGTGCGCGAAGCCGCTAAAAAGCGTGGTGAAAAATCCATGGCTCAACGTTTGGCCAACGAATTATTAGAAGCCGCAGAAGGTCGCGGCGGAGCGATGAAGAAGCGTGAAGAAGTTCACCGTATGGCAGAAGCTAACAAAGCTTTCTCACATTTCCGCTTCTAATCGCATAGCAAAGAAAAGGTACCAACAGTGGCACGTAAAACCCCTATCGACAAATACCGCAATATCGGTATTTCTGCGCACATTGACGCAGGTAAAACAACAACAACAGAACGCGTTTTGTTCTACACCGGTGTTAATCACAAAATTGGTGAAGTGCATGATGGCGCTGCAACCATGGACTGGATGGAGCAAGAGCAAGAGCGTGGTATCACGATTACTTCCGCTGCAACCACTACATTCTGGAAGGGAATGGCTGGTAATTTCCCTGAGCACCGTATTAATATTATTGATACCCCAGGGCACGTAGACTTTACTATTGAAGTTGAGCGTTCAATGCGCGTTCTTGATGGCGCTTGCATGGTTTACTGTGCAGTAGGCGGCGTGCAGCCACAATCTGAAACTGTTTGGCGTCAAGCAAACAAGTATAAAGTTCCACGTTTAGCGTTTGTAAATAAGATGGACCGTACTGGCGCCAACTTCTTCAAGGTCTATGACCAGATGAAGTTACGTTTGAAGGCAAATCCTATCTTGATCCAAATTCCAATCGGCGCAGAAGAAAACTTCAAAGGCGTTGTGGATTTGGTCAAGATGAAGGCCATCTATTGGGATGAGGCTTCACAAGGTACTAAATTTAGCTACGAAGATATTCCTGCAGAGCTACAAGCATCTGCTGATGAGTGGCGCGAGAAGATGGTTGAAGCGGCTGCAGAAAGCTCAGAAGAATTGATGGAGAAGTATCTCAGTGGCGAAGCGCTCACCGAAGAAGAAATTAAAGCAGCATTGCGTCAACGCACGATTGCTAACGAAATCATTCCAATGATGTGCGGAACCGCTTTTAAAAACAAAGGCGTTCAGGCAATGTTGGATGCTGTAGTTGAGTTGCTTCCATCCCCATTAGATGTCCCACCAGTTCCTTGCGAACTGGAAGACGGAACACCCACAACGCGTGAAGCTTCCGATAAGGAAAAATTCTCTGCATTGGCATTTAAGATCATGACTGATCCATTTGTTGGACAGCTTATTTTCTTCCGTGTTTATTCGGGTGTAATGAAGTCTGGAGACACAATCTATAACCCAATCAAGGGCAAGAAAGAGCGCGTTGGACGTTTGTTGCAGATGCATGCAAACCAACGTGAAGAAATTAAAGAAGTCTACGCAGGTGATATCGCTGCTGCAGTTGGTCTGAAAGACGCAACTACAGGTGAAACATTATGTGATCCAGATAGCATTGTTATTTTGGAGCGCATGGTATTTCCAGAGCCAGTGATTTCACAAGCTGTTGAGCCAAAGACCAAACCAGACCAAGAAAAAATGGGTCTTGCTTTGAATCGTTTGGCACAAGAAGATCCGTCATTCCGCGTGAAGACTGATGAAGAATCAGGCCAAACAATTATTTCCGGAATGGGCGAGCTCCACTTGGAAATTTTGGTCGATCGTATGCGTCGCGAGTTTGGTGTTGAAGCAACCGTTGGTAAGCCACAAGTTGCCTATCGCGAAACAATCCGCAAGGTTTGCGAAGAGATCGAAGGCAAGTTCGTAAAGCAATCTGGTGGTCGCGGTCAGTATGGCCACGTAGTATTGAAATTAGAGCCACAAGCTCCAGGCAAAGGTTTTGAATTCATTGACGCTATTAAAGGTGGTGTGGTTCCTCGCGAATACATCCCTGCAGTAGAAAAAGGAATTCGTGAAACGTTGAACTCCGGTATTTTGGCTGGTTATCCAGTTGTGGACGTGAAGGCAACATTGTTCTTTGGTTCATACCATGACGTTGACTCCAACGAAAACGCATTTAAGATGGCGGGTTCAATGGCATTCAAAGACGGTATGCGCAAAGCGGCTCCAGTATTGCTAGAGCCAATGATGGCCGTTGAAGTTGAAACACCAGAAGATTTCATGGGTAACGTAATGGGTGATCTCTCATCCCGTCGCGGTATTTTGCAGGGTATGGATGACATTCCAGGGGGCGGTAAGATCGTTCGTGCTGAAGTGCCATTGGCAGAGATGTTTGGTTACTCGACTGGCTTGCGCTCGTTGACCCAAGGTCGCGCTACCTACACCATGGAATTTAAGCATTATTCCGAAGCACCTAAGAACGTTGCTGAAGCAGTTATGGCTGCTAAAGCGAAGTAATTTATCCACATTATTTTGATTATTGACTAGCTAAGAAGGCAGACAAAAAAATGGCAAAAGAAAAGTTTGAGCGGACAAAACCGCACGTAAACGTTGGCACCATTGGTCACGTTGACCACGGTAAAACCACATTGACAGCAGCAATTGCAACCGTGCTCTCAAAAGCATTTGGTGGCGAAGCAAAAGCATACGATCAAATCGATGCTGCTCCAGAAGAAAAAGCACGCGGTATTACGATTAATACAGCACACGTTGAATATGAGACAGCCAATCGTCACTATGCACACGTAGATTGCCCAGGACATGCTGACTATGTTAAGAACATGATTACTGGTGCTGCTCAGATGGACGGCGCAATTTTAGTTTGCTCTGCAGCTGACGGCCCAATGCCACAAACTCGTGAGCACATCCTCTTGGCACGCCAAGTTGGTGTTCCATACATCATCGTATTTTTAAATAAGTGCGATATGGTTGATGACGCTGAGTTGTTAGAACTCGTAGAAATGGAAGTTCGTGAGCTTTTATCTAAGTATGACTTCCCAGGTGATGACACACCAATCGTTCAAGGTTCTGCTAAGTTAGCTCTTGAGGGTGACGAAGGCCCATTGGGTAAAGAAGCCATCATGAAATTGGCCGATGCTTTAGATACTTATATCCCAACTCCAGAGCGTGCTGTTGATGGCGCGTTCTTGATGCCAGTAGAAGATGTGTTCTCTATCTCCGGTCGCGGTACTGTAGTAACAGGCCGTATCGAGCGCGGTATTGTTAAAGTCGGCGAAGAGATCGAAATTATCGGTATCAAGCCAACGATCAAGACAACTTGTACTGGTGTTGAAATGTTCCGTAAATTGCTCGACCAAGGTCAAGCAGGCGATAACGTTGGTATCTTGTTACGCGGTACAAAACGTGAAGAAGTTGAGCGCGGCCAAGTATTGGCTAAGCCAGGTTCAATCACCCCACATACTCACTTTACAGCCGAGGTTTATATCTTGGGTAAAGATGAAGGTGGTCGTCATACTCCATTCTTTAACAACTATCGTCCACAGTTTTACTTCCGCACAACGGACGTAACTGGTTCAATCGAGTTGCCAAAAGACAAAGAAATGGTGATGCCTGGTGATAACGTCACGATTACCGTAAAACTCATCGCGCCAATCGCGATGGAAGAAGGTTTACGTTTTGCGATCCGTGAAGGTGGCCGTACTGTTGGCGCCGGTGTGGTTGCAAAGATTTTGGCTTAATAGCAGTAAATTATTTAGCGTTTTGCTAACCGGTGACGTCTGTGCTGCAGATGTCACCGTGCTCTTTAGAAACATAATGCGGCAGCACCGCAACGCTCTTTGGAATTAATATGCAAAACCAAAAAATCCGTATTCGTCTTAAAGCATTTGATTACCGTTTGATCGACCAGTCTGCGGCTGAAATCGTTGATACAGCCAAGCGAACTGGTGCAGTTGTTAAGGGTCCAGTACCTTTGCCAACACGTATTGAGCGTTTTGATATTCTGCGTTCACCACACGTTAACAAGACTTCACGTGACCAGTTAGAGATTCGTACCCATCTGCGTTTGATGGATATCGTTGATCCTACAGAGAAAACTGTTGATGCCTTGATGAAATTAGACCTCCCAGCAGGTGTGGATGTCGAAATTAAGTTGCAGTAATTCAGTATTTTTAGTCTTAGCACTTGCCAAGACTGACCTTTCGGGATAGAATCTAAGGCTTCGCTCAATTATTTGGGCGAATATTCAGGTTTTATCAGCATTAAAAACGTTGTAACTTATTGATTTAGAAGTACTTTTACTTGTAAATCACTTAAATTAATTTTGCCGACCAATCGAAGTCGGCGTGGAGCATGAATATGAGCTTAGGCTTAATCGGTCGCAAGATCGGCATGACCCGTCTATTTACGGACGAAGGGGAAGCAATTCCTGTCACCGTAATTGACGTGAGCGACAACAGAATCGCTCAAATCAAGACCCAGGCAACTGATGGCTATGATGCTATCCAGTTGGCACATGGCACACGTAGAGCTACTCGAGTTACCAAAGCAATGGCTGGTCACTTCGCTAAAGCGGGTGTGATGGCTGGTAATGGTCTCAACGAATTTCATATAGACGCAGCAAAAATCGCTGAAATGGCGCCAGGACAAGTAATTCCTGCTGACACTGCATTTGCTGCTGGCCAAAAAGTGGACGTACAAGGTGTAACGATTGGTAAAGGCTACGCCGGTACCATTAAGCGCCATCACTTCGCTTCAGGTCGCGCGTCACACGGTAACTCACGTTCACATAACGTGCCAGGTTCTATCGGTATGGCGCAAGATCCAGGTCGTGTTTTCCCAGGTAAGCGCATGACAGGCCACCTTGGTGATGAAACTCGCACCGTACAAAATTTAGTCATCGCACGCATTGATGCAGAACGCAATCTCATCATGGTTAAAGGCGCTATTCCAGGTGCCCCAGGCGGTAAAGTGATTGTTACTCCAGCGGTGAAGACACCGTTGAAGAAGAAATAAGGAGAGCGAATATGGAACTTAAGCTTCTCCAAGATAACGGAACTTTAGGCGCAGGCATCCAAGCCTCACCAGAAGTGTTCGAGCGCGAATATAACGAAGCATTGGTACACCAAGTTGTTGTGGCTTACCAAGCAAATGCACGTAGCGGTAACCGTGCACAAAAAGACCGTGAGCAAGTTAAGCACACAACCAAAAAACCTTGGCGTCAAAAAGGTACTGGTCGTGCACGTGCTGGTATGAGCTCTTCCCCGCTGTGGCGTGGAGGTGGCCGTATATTCCCGAATTCACCTGAAGAAAATTTCAGCCAAAAAGTAAACAAGAAAATGTACCGCGCTGGCATGAGATCTATTTTGTCTCAGTTAGCTCGCGAAGGTCGTTTGAATGTTGTTGACCAATTTACTCTTGATGCTCCAAAGACCAAAGTTTTAGCTGACAAAGTTAAGGCAATGGGCTTGGATTCAGTCTTGATCATCGTAGATCAGGTTAGCGAGAATTTGTACTTGGCATCACGCAACTTGCATAAGGTTGCTGTATGTGAGCCACAGCACGCTGATCCATTAGCTTTGGTTCAATACAAGAAAGTATTGGTAAGCAAAGCAGCGATCGCAAAAATTGAGGAGTTGCTGAAATGAGCCAAGTCCGTAAAAACGATCACAGCTTGATGAAGGTTCTACTTGGACCAGTGATTTCTGAAAAAGCCACCATGGTTGCAGAGAAAAACGAACAAGTAGTATTTCAAGTTACACGCGACGCCAATAAGAGCGATGTGAAACAAGCAGTCGAGTTGCTCTTTAAAGTGCAAGTTGACTCTGTTCAAATCGTGAATCAAAAGGGTAAGCCTAAGCGCTATGGCCGTTTTGAAGGTCGTCGTGATCACACTAAGAAGGCCTACGTTAGCTTGAAGCCAGGTCAAGAAATTAACTTTGAAGCGGAGGCGAATTAATCATGCCTTTGATGAAAACAAAACCGACCTCACCAGGTCGTCGCTCAATGGTCAAGGTGGTCAATCCTGACCTGCATAAAGGTAAACCTTTTGCAGCGTTGGTAGAGCCACAGTTCCAAAAAGCAGGTCGTAACAATAATGGTCACATCACTACCCGTCATAAAGGTGGTGGTCATAAGCATCACTATCGCGTTGTGGATTTCAAGCGCAATGATAAAGATGGTATTCCAGCAAAAGTAGAGCGCTTGGAATACGATCCGAACCGCAGTGCAAATATTGCATTGATCGTGTTTGTGGATGGTGAGCGTCGCTATATTCTTGCTGCAAAAGGCATGACAGTGGGTCAGGCGTTGATGAGTGGCTCAGAGGCCCCCATCAAGTCTGGTAACAATTTGCCTATTCGTAACATTCCAGTTGGTAGCACGATTCACTGTGTAGAAATGTTGCCAGGTAAAGGTGCTCAAATCGCACGTTCCGCTGGTGGTTCCGCAGTGCTGTTGGCTCGTGAAGGTGTATACGCTCAGGTGCGTTTGCGCTCCGGTGAAGTACGTCGTATTTTGATCGATTGCCGTGCCACTATTGGTGAAGTTGGTAATGAAGAGCACAGCTTACGCGTTATCGGTAAAGCTGGTGCAAATCGCTGGCGTGGTATTCGCCCAACCGTTCGCGGTGTGGCAATGAACCCAGTAGATCACCCACACGGTGGTGGTGAAGGTAGAACTGGCGAAGGCCGTGTACCTGTATCCCCATGGGGCACACCAACCAAAGGTTATCGTACACGTCGCAATAAGCGTACAACTTCGATGATCGTTCAACGTCGTCAAAAACGTTAAGCGATAAGGATAAATAGATATGACACGTTCAGCTAAAAAAGGCCCATTTTGCGACGCCAGCTTAGTAAAAAAAGTTGAGGTTGCACAAGCCAACAAAGACAAAAAGCCGATCAAAACATGGTCACGCCGTTCAACAATCCTCCCAGACTTCATTGGTCTGACGATTGCTGTACATAACGGTCGTCAGCACGTTCCGGTATATGTATCAGAAAACATGGTGGGTCATAAGTTAGGCGAATTTGCCTTGACCCGTACTTTCAAAGGTCACGCTGCTGACAAGAAAGTAACGAAGAAGTAAGGGGATGATGATGGAAGTTAAAGCTATTCACAAGGGCGCCCGCATTTCTGCGCAAAAGACACGTTTGGTCGCAGACCAGATCCGTGGTTTGCCGATTGCTCGCGCAATGAACATTTTGAATTTCAGCCCCAAGAAAGCTGCCTTCATTGTGAAAAAAGTTGTTGAGTCCGCAATGGCCAACGCTGAACACAATAAGGGCGCTGACATTGATGAGCTCAAGGTATCAACAATTATTGTTGATAAAGGTACTTCCTTGAAGCGCTTCACAGCACGCGCTAAGGGTCGTGGCAATCAAATCGAAAAACAAACATGTCACATTACCGTGACCTTGAGTAACTAAGGGAAGATATGGGACAAAAGATAAACCCAACCGGATTCCGACTCTCGGTAACGAAGAACTGGACATCAAAGTGGTATGCAAACAATACTGACTTTGCGAAGATGTTGAAAGAGGACGTAGATGTCCGCATCTACCTCAAGAAGAAGTTGAAGAATGCATCCGTAAGTAAAGTGATTATTGAGCGTCCTGCAAAGAACGCACGCATCACTATTTACAGCTCACGTCCAGGTGTCGTGATCGGTAAAAAAGGTGAAGATATTGAAGTTCTCCGTCGCGAACTCCAGAAGCGTATGGGCGTTCCAGTCCATGTGAACATCGAAGAAATTCGTAAGCCTGAAGTTGATGCTCAATTGATTGCTGACTCTATTACTCAGCAGCTCGAGAAGCGCATCATGTTCCGTCGTGCAATGAAGCGTGCAATGCAAAATGCAATGCGCCTTGGTGCGCAAGGAATCAAGATCATGTCTTCTGGTCGTTTGAACGGTGCTGAAATTGCACGTCGCGAATGGTACCGTGAAGGTCGTGTTCCACTTCATACATTGAAGGCTGATATTGATTACGCAACTTCAGAAGCGGAAACAACATACGGCATCATCGGCGTAAAAGTATGGGTTTACAAAGGCGATACATTAGGCCGCGGTGCAGATGCTCCAGCAGTAACAGCAGAGCCAGCAGCTGAAGAGAAAAAGCCACGTCGCGCACCAGCTAAAACAACCGCACGCAAACCAGCAGCTGACAGCAAGCCATTAGTTGCTGCTAAGCCAGCAGTCAAGCGTGCACCGAAAGCCGTTGAAGCCGTTAGTGCCGAAGCGCAGAAGTCAGGAGAGTAAGCATGCTACAACCAAAGCGTCGTAAGTATCGCAAGGAACAAAAGGGACGTAACACTGGCGTGGCAACACGCGGTAGTTCAGTAGCCTTTGGTGACTTTGGATTGAAAGCTATTGGTCGCGGTCGTTTGACTGCACGTCAGATTGAATCTGCTCGTCGCGCGATGACCCGTCACATTAAGCGTGGTGGTCGTATCTGGATCCGTATTTTCCCAGACAAGCCAATTTCACAAAAGCCAGCTGAAGTACGTATGGGTAACGGTAAAGGTAATCCAGAGTATTACGTAGCAGAAATTCAACCAGGCAAGATTTTGTACGAGATGGATGGAGTGGATGAAACATTGGCGCGCGAAGCTTTCAAGCTTGCTGCTGCTAAGTTGCCATTGCAAACCACTTTCGTGATTCGCCACTTAGGTTGATCGGGATAAAGATTATGAAAAAGACAGAATTAGCATCCAAAGATCTGGTTGCCTTGAACGCAGAATTAACAGAGCTCTTGAAGACTAGCTTTAAGCTCCGTATGCAAAAAGGCACCCAGCAACTCACTAATACCAGCCAATTGGGTAAGACTAAGCGTGAAATTGCTCGCGTAAAGACTTTTATTACTCAAAAAACTGCACAGAAATAAGGAAAAAGGGATATGACAGAATTATCTAAACCCTTGCGCCGCACCCTCGTGGGTCGTGTCGTTAGCGATAAAATGCAAAAAACTGTGACTGTGCTAGTTGAGCGCCAAGTTAAACATGCGCTTTATGGCAAATATGTAGGACAGTCCAAAAAATACCATGCTCATGACGAAGCTGGTCAATACAAGATGGGTGATACCGTTGAAATTGCTGAATCTAGACCAATTTCACGTACTAAATCTTGGGTTGTAACCCGTTTAGTGCAAGAGTCCAAAGGTATTTAAAGAAATATTAAGAGATTTGGTGATATTTCTTGCCAAATCTCTAATTTACGTAGTATGATAGTCGGCTTCTCTAGTTTTATTGAGAGAAGCAGTGTTTTTTCATTAATTCCGGGCTTTAGCTTTCGTTAGGGCCCCTAGACGGAACCAAGACTGTTTGCCTTTGGCTAACAAGTTGGGGATTAGAAAATGATTCAGACCGAAAGTAGATTACAGGTCGCCGATAATACTGGCGCCAGTGAAGTTTTGTGCATCAAGGTATTGGGCGGCTCTAAGCGTCGTTATGCCAGTATCGGAGATGTCATTAAGGTGACTGTAAAGTCAGCCGCTCCACGTGGCCGTGTAAAAAAAGGTGATATTTATAACGCCGTAGTAGTGAGAACTGCTAAGGGTGTACGCCGTCCAGATGGTTCATTGATTAAGTTCGATGGCAACGCTGCGGTATTGCTCAACGCGAAGTTAGAGCCAATTGGCACACGTATCTTTGGACCAGTGACGCGCGAGTTGCGTACTGAGAAGTTCATGAAGATCGTTTCTCTCGCCCCCGAAGTTATTTAAGAGGCCGATATGAAAAAGATTCGTAAAGGTGATTCAGTAATTCTGTTGACTGGCCGCGATAAGGGCAAGCAAGGAACAGTGACTGCCGTTCTCGAGAACAAATTAGTGATCGAAGGCGTCAATATTTATAAAAAGAGCGTTAAGCCAAATCCAGCAGCCGGTGTTACTGGCGGCATGATTGACAAGACGATGCCTGTTCACATTTCTAATGTGGCTGTGGTTGACGGTAACGGCAAACCCTCACGTGTTGGTATCAAACTCGTGGATGGTAAGAAGCAACGTTTCCTCAAAACCACTGGCGCAACATTAAGCGCATAAGGGGCACGGAGAAATTATGAGCACACGTTTTCAAGAACACTATCAAGCTAAAGTTGTTGCTGATTTGATCGCCAAGTTTGGTTACAAGTCAGTAATGGAAGTTCCACGCATCACTAAGGTAACCCTGAACATGGGCTTGGGCGATGCAGTGAACGATAAGAAAATTATCGAAAATGCAGTTGGTGATTTGACTAAAGTAGCAGGTCAAAAGCCAGTTGTAACAAAAGCAAAAAAAGCGATTGCTGGTTTCAAAATTCGTCAAGGTTATCCAATCGGTGCCATGGTGACATTGCGTGGTGCACGCATGTACGAATTTTTAGATCGTTTCGTGACTGTTGCTTTGCCACGTGTACGTGACTTCCGCGGAATTTCCGGTAAGGCATTTGATGGCCGTGGTAACTACAACATCGGCGTTAAAGAGCAAATCATTTTCCCTGAAATTGAATACGACAAGATTGATGCCCTCCGTGGTCTCAATATCAGTATTACGACGACCGCTAAGACTGACGAAGAAGCAAAAGCTTTGTTGGCAGCGTTCAAATTCCCTTTCCGCAATTAAGAGGCTAACGTGGCAAAACTATCCCTAATTGAGCGCGAGAATAAGCGCGCAAAAACTGTAGAGAAGTACGCTGTAAAGCGTGCTGAACTCAAGGCAATCATTGCCGATCAATCGCGCAGCGATGAAGAGCGCTATGAGGCTCGCTTAAAACTACAGGCACTTCCACGTAACGCAAGCCCGATTCGTCAAAGAAATCGTTGTTCATTAACCGGTCGTCCGCGCGGTGTATTCAGCAAGTTTGGTTTAGCGCGTAGCAAAATTCGTGAAATCGCCTTTCGTGGCGAAATCCCCGGTTTAACCAAGGCCAGCTGGTAAGCGGCGAAAGAATTAGGAGAACTCATGAGTATCAGCGATCCAATCGCCGACATGTTGACAAGGATCCGCAATGCGCAAGCAGTGCAGAAACCCATAGTCTTGATGCCGTCGTCAAAAGTTAAAGTAGCTATTGCAAAAGTCTTGCAGGATGAAGGTTATATCGATAGTTTTGAAATCAAAGGTGAAGCAGCTAAGCCAGTGCTACACATTGAACTCAAATACTATGCGGGCCGTCCTGTTATTGAGCGTATTGACCGTGTTTCCACACCAAGTCTACGTATCTACAAAGGCCGTCATGACATCCCCGAGGTGATGAATGGCTTAGGCATCGCAATTATTTCAACCCCACAAGGCGTAATGACAGATCGCAAAGCCCGTGCAAACGGCGTTGGCGGCGAAGTTATTTGCTACGTCGCGTAAGGAGAGAAATATGTCCCGCGTTGGTAAATCACCTATTCCAGTCCCTAAGGGCGCTGAAATCAGCATCAATGGTGCAAATATTATTGTTAAAGGCCCGTTAGGCACTTTGACACATAACTTGCATCCTTCTGTTGGTTTGAAACAAGAAGATGGCGTATTGACAGTTGTTTTGAACAACAACTCACCTGAAGCTGGTGCACAGTCAGGTACGGCACGTGCTTTAGTAAACAATATGGTTATTGGCGTAACTACTGGCTTCGAGCGCAAGCTCAGCTTGGTAGGAGTTGGTTACCGTGCCGCTGCTCAAGGCGAATCACTGAAGTTACAGTTAGGTTTCTCACACGACATTATTTATAACCTGCCACAGGGTGTAAAGGCTGAGACTCCTACTCAAACTGAAATCATTATTAAAGGCTCCAACAAGCAGCAAGTTGGCCAGGTCGCAGCTGAAGTTCGCGCATACCGTTCACCAGAGCCATATAAAGGCAAGGGCGTTCGTTACGTTGACGAAGTTGTGCATCTGAAAGAAACCAAGAAGAAGTAAGCGAGATTAAAAAATGAATAAAGACGAATCCAGACAAAGACGTGCTAGGCAGACTCGTATTCGCATTGCCGAAGCATTGGCAAATCGCTTAACAGTTATCCGTAGCAATACTCATATTTCTGCACAGGTTTATAGCCCATGTGGAACCAAAGTTGTAGCAGCTGCTTCAACAATGGAAAAAGATTTGCGCCAGGCAATCAAAAATGGCGGCAACGCTGAAGCTGCAAAACAAATCGGCAAATTAGTTGCTGAGCGTGCTGTTAAAGCAGGCATTGTTGATGTTGCATTTGATCGCTCCGGTCATCGTTACCACGGCCGTATTAAGGCCTTAGCTGAAGCTGCGCGTGAAGCCGGCCTGAAGTTCTAATAGGGTTTAGGAAAAAACATGGCAAAAATGCAAAACAAGATGCAAAACGAAGAGCGTGATGACGGTCTTCGCGAGAAGATGATTGCGGTTAATCGTGTAACTAAAGTGGTTAAGGGTGGTCGTATTCTCGGCTTCGCTGCACTTACTGTAGTTGGCGATGGCGATGGCCGTATCGGTATGGGCAAAGGTAAATCCAAAGAAGTCCCGGTTGCCGTTCAAAAGGCAATGGACGAAGCTCGTCGCAAGATGATTAAGGTTCCACTTCGCAAGGGTACATTGCAACACACAGTTACTGGCCAACATGGTGCCTCACGTGTATTGATCTCTCCCGCAAAAGACGGTACTGGAATTATTGCTGGCGGCCCAATGCGCGCTATTTTCGATGTCATGGGCGTAACTAATGTAGTTGCTAAATCACTTGGCTCAACTAATCCATACAACTTAGTTCGTGCAACGATTAATGGTTTGAGCAAGATGAGTACTCCTGCTGAGATTGCTGCTAAGCGCGGTAAGTCAGTTGAAGAGATTCTCGGCTAAGACCAAAAGATTAGGAATCTATAAATGACAACAACTCAAACTAAAGTCAAACTGCAATTAGTACGCAGTTTGATCGGCACACGCGAAAGCCACCGTGCAACTGTTCGCGGCTTAGGCTTGCGTCGCATCAATTCTGTTTCAGAATTGGAAGATACGCCAGCTGTTCGTGGAATGATTAATAAAGTTTCTTATCTAGTTAAAGTCGTTGGCTAATAACTAGCAAGTAAATAGGCAAAGAATATGCAACTCAATACACTCAAACCCGCAGCAGGCTCCAATAAAAACCGTCGTCGTGTAGGTCGCGGCATTGGTTCTGGCCTTGGAAAAACAGCTGGTCGTGGTCACAAAGGTCAAAAGTCACGTTCAGGCGGATTCCACAAGGTTGGATTCGAGGGCGGACAAATGCCGATGTATCGTCGCTTACCAAAGCGTGGTTTCGTGTCATTGACACGTCGCCATGTTGGTCAAATCACTTTGAATGACTTAGCAAAGATTAACTTGCCTGAAGTGGACTTATTGGTTTTGAGAGCTCACGGTTTTGCTGGTGAGCAGATCAATGCGGTCAAGGTGATTAAGACTGGTGAATTATCGATTGCTGTTACCCTCAAGGGCATTACAGCAACTGCGGGTGCAAAAGCAGCTATTGAAGCAGCCGGTGGCAAATTAGTTGATTTGGTTTAATCGGTTTTAAGTAAACAATGGCACTCGCACCTACCAACAACGCAAATATTGCTCCAGGAAACAAGTTTGGCGAATTACGTCAACGCTTAGTATTTCTGGTGTTGGCTTTGCTTGTGTTCCGTTTAGGTGCCCATATTCCTGTGCCAGGTATTGATCCAGACCAGTTAGCCCAATTATTTGCAGGTCAAAAAGACGGTATCTTGGGAATGTTTAACTTGTTTTCCGGTGGCGCTTTATCCCGCTTTACTGTATTTGCTTTGGGAATCATGCCGTACATTTCTGCATCGATCATCATGCAATTAATGACAATCGTTGTGCCTTCATTAGAGTCTTTGAAAAAAGAAGGCCAAGCAGGACAGCGCAAGATTACCCAGTACACCCGTTATGGAACTGTGTTCTTGGCAACATTCCAAGCTTTAGGAATTTCCGTTGCTCTACAGGCTCAACCAGGCTTAGTAATTAATCCAGGTTTGATGTTTGAATTAAACTCAGTTGTCACTTTGGTTACCGGCACAATGTTCTTGATGTGGCTTGGTGAGCAAATTACTGAGCGTGGCCTTGGTAACGGCATCTCCATTATTATTTTCGGTGGAATTGTTTCTGGTCTACCAACTGCAATCGGTAGCTTGCTAGAGCTGGTTCGAACTGGTTCCATGAATATCCTATCTGCACTGCTGATCGTAGTGATTTGCATTGCAGTGACCTATTTTGTAGTGTTTGTAGAGCGTGGTCAGCGTCGTATTTTGGTGAACTACGCTAAGCGCCAAGTTGGTAACAAGGTTTATGGTGGGCAATCCTCTTATTTCCCACTGAAATTAAATATGGCTGGTGTTATTCCACCTATTTTTGCGTCATCCATTATTTTGTTTCCTGCAACGATTGCCGGCTGGTTTACATCAGGCGAGCCAACGAATATGTTCAGCAAAGTCATCAAAGATTTGGCTGCAACCCTGGCCCCAGGTCAACCTGTTTACACGATTTTGTATGCTGCTGCCATTATTTTCTTCTGTTTTTTCTATACTGCTTTGGTTTTCAACAGCCGCGACACTGCAGATAACTTAAAGAAGAGTGGAGCCTTTGTACCTGGTATTCGACCCGGTGACCAGACTGGTCGCTACATTGACAAAATCTTAGTGCGTTTGACTTTAGCTGGTGCAATTTACATGGTTTTAGTCTGTTTATTGCCAGAATTCTTAGTCTTAAAGTACAACGTGCCATTCTATTTTGGCGGTACTTCATTATTGATTATTGTTGTTGTTGCAATGGATTTCATGGCTCAAGTGCAGTCATATGTCATGCAACAGCAGTATGGTTCTTTGATGAAAAAAGCTAACTTTAAGATGGGCGTTTAACTGAATGTCTAAAGACGATGTAATTCAGATGGCGGGTGAAATTATTGAGAATTTGCCGAACGCGATGTTTCGCGTGAAGCTAGAAAATGGACATGTGGTTCTAGGGCACATTTCTGGAAAGATGAGGATGCATTACATTCGCATATTGCCAGGAGATAAGGTAACAGTGGAGTTAACTCCATACGACCTGACCCGCGCCAGAATCATATTCCGTGCGAAGTAAAGATTAAGTTGTACCTATTTTTAAGAGGTGAGTTATGAAAGTTTTAGCATCCGTTAAGTGTATTTGCAGAAATTGCAAGATCATTAAGCGCAAACGCGTTGTGCGCGTGATCTGTTCTTCAGACGCACGTCATAAACAGCGTCAAGGCTGATCTGGTTAATTAAGAGGAAATCTCATGGCACGTATCGCTGGGGTAAATATCCCAAATCATCAACACACTGTCATCGGTTTGACAGCAATTTTTGGCATTGGCACAACTCGTGCACGCAAAATTTGCCAGACCACAGGTGTTGCTATCGACAAAAAAGTTAAAGATCTTACTGACGGTGACTTGGAAAAGTTACGTGATGAAGTAGGTAAATTCATCACTGAAGGTGACCTTCGTCGTGAAGTAACGATGAGCATCAAGCGTTTGATGGACTTAGGCTGCTATCGCGGCGTACGTCATCGCAAAGGCCTGCCTGTACGTGGTCAACGTACAAAGACAAACGCGCGTACCCGTAAGGGCCCACGTAAGTCTGGCGTGCAACTGAAGAAATAATCAAGAAAGTTTATTGACATGGCAAAACAACAATCCGCTTCTGCAGCTTCACAGCGTGCACGTAAGAAGGTTAAGAAGAACGTTGCTGACGGTATTGCACACGTTCACGCTTCTTTTAACAACACCATTATTACGATTACTGATCGTCAAGGGAATGCGCTTTCATGGGCAACTTCTGGCGGCCAAGGTTTTAAAGGTTCACGTAAGTCAACACCCTTTGCTGCTCAGGTAGCGGCTGAGGTAGCTGGTAAGGCTGCTGTTGAGTGCGGAATTAAGAACCTGGAAGTTCAGATCAAGGGCCCAGGCCCAGGTCGTGAATCTGCAGTTCGTGCATTGAACTCTTTGGGTATCAAGATCACTGAGATTCAAGATGTAACACCAGTTCCACACAATGGTTGCCGTCCTCCTAAGCGTCGTCGTATTTAAGCTTGGATGTTGGTATTACAGTTTTAGTAGTTTTTTATTAAAGCCCACTGTTCACCTGATTTAAAAGGTGAACTCACCGTTAGTCGTAAGACTTCGGCAAAGAAAGGAAAGCATCGTGGCACGTTATTTAGGGCCTAAGGCCAAATTAGCCCGTCGGGAAGGTACCGACTTATTTTTAAAGAGCGCACGTCGCGCTCTGTCAGACAAGTGCAAGTTAGATACTAAGCCTGGTCAACATGGCCGTACATCTGGCTCAAGAACATCTGATTACGGTAATCAATTGCGTGAAAAGCAAAAGGTTAAGCGTATGTACGGAATTTTAGAGCGTCAGTTCCGCCGTTACTTCGCAGAAGCTGAGCGTCGTAAAGGCAATACTGGATCAACATTGCTCCAGTTGTTGGAATCACGTCTTGATAACGTTGTTTATCGCATGGGTTTTGGTTCTACACGTGCTGAAGCGCGTCAATTGGTCTCCCACTGTGCAATTTTGCTCAATGGTAGCCCAGTGAATATTCCATCCATTCAGGTGAAGCCTGGTGATGTAGTTGCGATTCGCGAAAAGGCGAAGAAGCAAACCCGTATTACAGAATCACTCAATTTGGTTCAGCAGATGGCAGCAGTAGGCTGGGTATCAGTCGATGCGGCGAAGCTGGAGGGAACATTTAAGCAAGTGCCTGACCGTGAAGACATTAGCGGCGAAATTAATGAAAGTTTGATCGTTGAATTGTATTCACGCTAATTAGGCACTCTCAAGGAAAAAATATGCAAACAAATTTGCTCAAGCCAAAAATTATTTCTGTTGAAGCGCTTACCGCCAACCAAGCTAAGGTTGTAATGGAGCCATTCGAGCGTGGCTACGGCCACACACTCGGCAATGCACTGCGCCGTGTTTTGTTGTCCTCGATGGTTGGTTATGCACCAACTGAAGTAGCAATTGCTGGTGTTGTTCATGAGTACTCCACATTAGATGGCGTTCAAGAGGATGTCGTTAACCTTTTGTTGAACCTCAAAGGCATCGTATTTAAGTTGCAGTCACGTGATGAAGTTACTATCAATTTGCGTAAAGAGGGCCCAGGGGTCGTTACTGCAAAAGATATCGACTTGCCACATGATGTAGAAATCATTAATCCTGATCACGTTATCGCTCACTTGTCTGCTGGTGGCAAGCTGGATATGCAAATCAAGGTTGAAAAAGGCCGCGGCTATGTACCAGGCAATATGCGTCAATATCACGACGAAGCTACCAAGATCATTGGTCGCATCGTATTGGATGCCTCATTTAGTCCAGTAAGTCGCGTTAGCTATGCTGTTGAGTCCGCTCGTGTTGAACAACGTACTGACCTCGATCGTCTCGTAATGACTATCGAAACAAATGGTGTGTTGTCTCCCGAGGAAGCGATTCGTCAAGCAGCTACTATTTTAGTTGACCAGTTGGTAGTATTCGCAGCCCTCGAAAGCAGCGAAATTTCTGGTGATCTTGCACCTAGCCGCTCTTCAATGGTTGATCCAATGTTGATGCGTCCAGTGGATGATCTCGAGCTCACAGTTCGCTCTGCTAACTGCTTGAAGGCGGAGAACATTTATTACATCGGTGACTTGATTCAACGTACAGAAAATGAATTGTTGAAGACGCCTAATTTAGGTCGTAAGTCTTTGAATGAAATCAAAGATGTATTGGCGGCTCGTGGCTTAAGTCTTGGCATGAAAATCGAAAGCTGGCCTCCAGCTAACCTCGAGAAATAATTAGAAAGGAAGCACCATGCGTCACGGAAACGGCTTACGCAAACTTAACAGAACATCATCACATCGCTTGGCGATGCTGCGAAATATGTCCAATTCTCTTTTGGAGCATGAAGTGATTAAAACCACTTTGCCAAAAGCAAAAGAATTGCGCATGGTTGTTGAGCCCTTGATTACCTTAGGTAAAAAAGATTGCTTAGCAAATCGTCGCTTAGCATTTAATCGCACTCGTGATCGCGATATCGTGACTAAACTCTTTACAGAGCTTGGACCACGTTACGCAACTCGTCCAGGCGGCTACCTTCGTATTTTGAAGTTTGGTTTCCGTCACGGTGATAATGCACCAATGGCCTTGGTTGAATTGCTTGATCGTCCAGAAGTTGAAGAGACAGCATTAGTGCAAGAGGCTTAAGGTCTTTTGTCAGATTAAAAGCCAGGCTTCGGTCTGGCTTTTTTCATTTATACGGTTATAAATACATCATGAACCCTGATAAATCTACTGAGTTAATGATTGTTGTCACTACTTTTGCATCAATAGAGGATGCAAAGAAAATGGCGTATCAATTGATTGAAAGCCGTCTGGCTGCCTGCGTGCAAATTCAAGAGGGCGTCCATTCCATATATCGATGGGAAGGCAAGATTTGCGAAGGAAATGAAGTTCTGTTGTCAGCAAAGACGGTTGCAGATAAGTGGATGGATATTTCTAATTTCATAAAAAGTCATCATCCTTATGATTTACCAGAACTGATTGCCTATGCACCTGCAAAATATGAAGCGTTTTATGGCAAGTGGGTACAGGCCGAGGTAAAGTGAGTCATATGAAATTGATTAATAAATTCATCCCGGTATTAGTGGCACTTCTATTCTTTGTTGGTAATGCCTTTGCAGCCTCAGAATTTCTTCCTCCTGAGAAAGCATTTCAGGCCGAATCAACTTGGGCGGTAAATACAAATAACATCGAGGTGGAAATATTTCCAGCCAAGGGTTACTACATCTATCAAGAGTCTTTGCATTTCAAGATGGGCTTCCAGCCCAATAAACTAGAGGCAGTAAAGGCATCATTACCAGCTGGAATTGAAAAGTTTGATGAAACCTTTCAAAAGAAAATGCAAGTCTATAAGCAGGCATTTCTACTCACCCTTGATAGAAAAGCAGAAATAGGAAAGCCGTTGTACTTTGAGTTGGAATTGCAAGGCTGTGCTGAAGCTGGGATTTGCTATCCACCCATGACCTTAAAGTTTTTACTTGCGGGGCCTGGTGTAAAGGCTGGCCCAATACCGGAGCTATTGGATGGGACTGGAGCAAGTAGTACCGCCAAAAAAGAATTTAGCTTGATGGATGTGTGGCGTGAGCGTGATGACGTCAATGCCATTAGCCGTTTCTTAGAAAGCACGCCAACAGGATATTTATTTTTAGCCTTTTTTATTCTCGGCTTAGCTTTAGCCTTTACGCCTTGTGTTCTTCCGATGCTGCCTATTCTGTCGAGCATCGTATTTGGAACGCAGGGTAAACAATCTATTAGCAAAACCCGTGCAAGTCTCTTGGCGGTAGCCTATGTGTTCGGAATGGCCTGTGTATACGCATTGGCGGGGGTCTTGATGGCAGCCTTAGGTGGTAGCGTTCAAAGAGCCCTACAGAGCCCTGTAGCGCTGATTGGGTTTGCATTGCTGCTATTGACCTTATCAGGCAGTCTATTTGGTTTATACGAGCTCAGAATGCCTCAATCTTGGCAGCAAAGGGTGGATCAATTGGCAGGGCGCCACAAGGGTGGCAGTTTTGCTGGTGCCTTTGCCTTGGGGGGAATTTCTACATTAGTTGCAAGCCCCTGCATTACCGCCCCTTTGGCAGGCGTACTCGCTTTTATTGCTCAAACAGGCTCAATGAGTCTGGGGGCAGGACTCCTTTTTGTAATGGCCTTAGGCATGGGATTGCCACTCCTGTTTATTGCTGTTGAGGCACGTATCTTGATTCCATCTACAGGCATTTGGATGGTTTGGTTACAAAGAACATTGGGTGTTTTATTAGTAGCAACTGCAGCCTGGATTGCATCTCCGTTGTTGCAAAGTGGCGATGGAGGCACCGGGAAGGTGGTGGCCAATGGCCAGCGTCAACATCAGATTGGAAAAGCTAGTTTTGTAGTGATTGACTCTAGCGCTCAGTTAGATCAATTTTTAGCCCAAGCAAAAGAACAAAAGAAATTAGTGCTCTTAGATTTTTATGCAGATTGGTGTATCTCCTGTAAAGAGATGGAGGTCAATACATTTGCCAATCCTGAAGTGAATCAAGAGCTACAGAAATTCATTTTGATACAGGCTGACGTGACAAAAAATAGTCCTGAGAATCAGGATCTATTAAAACGATTTGGTCTGTTCGGCCCACCTGGAATTTTGATATTTGATCTCAACTCTGAAGAATTAAAAGATCAACGTGTAATTGGCTATATGCCGCCACAACGTTTTGTAGAGCGCTTGAAAAAAGCGTTGGTAAATTAAATTACTCTGAAGATGAATGGGTGTTAAACCCATTCAGCCCCGCCTAGATAATTACTTAATTGCTTTTAAGAGGCGTGCAGCTTCAAGTGCGAAGTAAGTCAAGATGCCGTCGGCACCGGCGCGTTTAAATGCGAGCAAAGACTCCATCATCACTGCATCGTGATCAAGCCAACCATTTTGCGCAGCAGCTTTTAACATAGCGTATTCGCCGCTCACCTGATAGGCATAAGTAGGGTAATTAAATTCATCACGTACTCTGCGAACGATGTCTAGGTAAGGCATCCCGGGTTTGACCATCACCATATCGGCACCCTCGCTAATATCTAGGGCAACCTCCCGCAAAGCCTCGTCAGTATTGGCGCAATCCATTTGATAGGTTTTTTTATCCGCTTTACCTAAATTGTTTGCAGAACCTACCGCATCACGAAAAGGACCATAAAAAGCAGAGGCATATTTGGCAGAGTAAGCCATGATGCGTGTATGAATGAGCTTCTCTTGCTCCAGCGCTTCACGGATTTTTCCGATACGGCCATCCATCATGTCCGATGGTGCAACGATATCAACGCCGGCCTGTGCTTGAACAATAGCTTGCCGAACTAATATTGCAGTGGTCTCGTCATTCAGAATGCGGCCTTGTTCATCCAAGATGCCGTCTTGGCCGTGACTAGTGTATGGATCAAGCGCTACGTCTGTCATCAGGCCTAAGGTTGGGAAGCGTTTTTTTAATTCACGTACTGCAGTTGGAATTAACCCATTGGAATTAAAGGCCTCTTTACCGTCGGGTGTTTTGAGCGCCGCATCTATCACCGGAAAGAGCGCCATGACTGGAATACCTAATGTGATGCATTCTTCAGCGCTGCTAAATAGTAAATCCAGTGATACGCGATTGACGCCAGGCATAGAAGTCACAGCTTGAGATTGCTTGCTACCATCAAGTAGGAAGACTGGGTAAATCAGATCGTTTGTATTGAGATGATTCTCTTGCATCAGTCGACGCGACCAATCGTCTCGACGCATACGGCGAGGGCGATGGGCTGGAAAGTTCAATAAAGAGTTAGCTTGTGATTTCATCTTTTTGAGTCTCTGCTTCAAATAACCATTTAATAACAACATTGTCGGCCTCTTCAAGACCAATCCGCTTAGTACTAGAAAATAATTGTGCTGTAAGTTGTTTGGAATCGCCTGTACCCTCTGGTAGCGCGGGGTCATATTGTTGTAGCTGTTTCCGAACCGCCTCTATTGCGTGTTTACATTCACTTTTATTGAGCTTATCGCACTTACTCAGCAAAACATGAATCGGCTTGCCAGTGGGTACAAACCATTGAATCATTTGTTCATCTAGATCGGTAATACCGCGCCTAGAGTCCACAATCAGGACCATGCCTACCAATTGCTCACGCTCTTGGAGGTAGTCGCTTAGGAGGGCATTCCAGTGATATTTGGTCTCGCGATTGACTGCCGCGTAGCCATATCCCGGTAAATCGACTAAATAGGCGAGAAGATCGTCTTTTGCAAAGAGGCCAAAATAATTGATGTGTTGGGTGCGTCCAGGCGTTTTGCTGGCAAAAGCCAGTCTTTTTTGATTGCAAAGTACGTTAATTGCACTAGATTTCCCGGCATTCGAGCGCCCAGCAAAAGCCACCTCCCGGAGTGGAGTGGCAGGTAGGCAATGGGTGTCATTGACCGTGGTTGCGAAACGCGCTTGAAAGAGTTTAGACATGTCCAGAAGCTATTGTAAAATCACTCAAAATCATGAAATATCTCATGGTGTTGGGTAAAAAGTTGTAAAAGTAGGGCCCAAACACTTTTAGGAATTTTTGCCAAGGTAAACATAATGCGTCAAACCTCCCAAATCTCCAAATTAGCTAGCCTGCGCGCTGGTTTTGCGGTCCTCTCTATTTTCGCTCTTAGTGGCATTGTGTCTCCAGTTTCTGCTGCAGATCCTGTGCCAATGGCTCCTGCTGCAGAGGCCAAGCCAGCAGTGCCAGGCAAGCCTAAGGCTGATTCTGCAGCTGGTGAAGCTCTCTATAACGCTGGAGATGCTACCCGCGGCGTAGTAGCCTGTATCACGTGCCATGGCCCTAAGGGTCAGAGTGCCGTAAGTACATGGCCTAAATTATCTGCCCAACATGCGGCTTACACAGTAAAGCAGTTGAAAAGCTATAAGGATGGTTCCCGCGTCAATGCCATCATGATGGGCATGTCAATGCCTTTAAACGAACAAGATATGCTTAATATTGCTACCTACTTGTCTCAGCAGGCTCCATCTCAAGGAGTTGCGGAAAATAAAGACACTATTTTGTTAGGTCAGAATATTTATCGTGGTGGCATTGCGTCGAAGGGCGTTCAGGCTTGTGCAGGCTGTCATAGTCCAAATGGAGCAGGTATTCCTTCTCAGTATCCACGCCAAGGCGGACAGTGGGCCGAATATTCCTACAATCAATTAATGAATTTCAATCAGGGCACCCGTAAAAATCTTCAAATGAATAGTATTGCCGGCAAGCTTTCTGATATTGAAATGAAAGCAGTTTCTGATTACATGGCAGGCTTGCGTTAAAAGTCACCTAAGTTATAAAACAAAAAACCCCGCTGATGTAGCGGGGTTTTTTATTACCCGGGATTTTTATATCACGTTGAATGGGTAGTATTAATTTAGTTCGGCAATACCTTTTCACTGGCAAAAAGATCGGCAATATTTTCACGGGAACGAATAACATAAGCATTTTTTCCATCAACCATAATTTCTGCAGGTTTAGGTCTGGTATTGTAGTTCGATGCCATGACAAAACCATAGGCACCCGCAGAGAGAATAGCCAAGAGGTCGCCCTCTTCAATGGATAGAGTGCGATCTCTTCCTAGCCAGTCTCCAGATTCGCAGACTGGTCCAACAATGTCATAGCTAGCGCTCTTCACAGTTTTAGTTTGTACAGGAACAATACCGTGATACGCCTCATACAGGGCTGGCCGCATCAACTCAGTCATCGCAGCATCTACGATACAAAAGTTTTTCTCGGCACCAGGCTTAAGATATTCCACTTGGGTCAGTAGTACGCCAGCATTGCCGACTAAGGATCTACCTGGCTCTAGAACCACATCGAGGTGTCCAAAGCCGCGCTCAGCAACGCGATTAAGCAAGGTATTAGTAAATTCGGTAATGTCAGGTGGATTGTCATCGCCATAAGAAATACCTAAGCCACCACCCAAATCAAGATGGTGAATCTCAATACCTTCTTTTTTCAATTGAGCGACTAATTCGAGTACTTTATCGAGCGCATCTAAGTACGGCGCGGTAGTAGTGATTTGTGAGCCGATATGGCAATCAATGCCAACAACATCAATTTGGGAAAGCAGTGCAGCTTCACGATAAGTATTTAGAACCTCATGATAGGCGATGCCAAACTTATTGCCTTTTAATCCAGTAGAGATATACGGGTGGGTTTGAGCATCAACATCGGGATTGACGCGCAATGAAATCGGTGCACGGCAATGGAGTTTTGTAGCAACCCGATTAATTTGATGTAGTTCAGCAACTGATTCCACATTGATGCATTTGACACCAGCTTGCAATGCTTGAGCAATTTCAGGAGCAGATTTGCCAACACCCGCAAATACCAAGCTTTTCGGATCCGCACCGACCGCGAGGGCGCGCGCTAATTCACCGCCACTGACCAAGTCAAAGCCAGAGCCTAATTGCTTGAAGCAATCGATCACTGCTAGATTGCTATTGGCTTTCACGGCATAGTGAACACGGGCACGTCGTTTGCCAGTCGAATCTACGCAAGCTTTGTCATAGGCTTGATAGGCCTCGGTTAATGCTTTTTTGCTATAGACGTATAAGGGGGTGCCAAATTCTTTTGCTAAATCTGCTAAGGGAATTTCTTCCGCATACCAATTGCCATTACGTTGTGTAAATCCAGCTAAGTCCGGAAGTGGGATTGCTTTACTTGTCATTGCTTGGCCGATGTTGGGTTAGTCGCAGCTGGGCTTTGGGGTGGATAGAGCTTGCCTTTGGGCTCTGACTCTGCAGGAGGTATAGGTGCTGGCGGCACATTTGGTAAATATAGCGGTCCTCTAACCCCACATCCAACAAGGGATATTAGAAAGCTAATGCCGAGAGTTCTTTTAAGAATCGCTATCATGAATGTCTCTAAAACGAATGATTGAATATAGCATGCAGGACTCTAATATGAAGCCAAACAATTTAACTGTGGAAACTATTGACGATAAGCAATTCCACCAGTTGGGCAGCAATTTATTGCAGTCAATTGAGGCTGCCTTGGAGGCTGCAGACGATGCGCTGGACCTGGATTTGGATGTAGAGCGCCAAGGTGGGAACGTAATCAATATTCGGTTTAAGGATCGCAGTGTGATTGTGGTCAATACGCAACCCCCTTTACATGAAATCTGGGTAGCCGCTAAATCGGGTGGCTATCACTATCGTTGGGCTGGAACTTTGGCCACTCCACTCTGGTTAGATACTAAAACCGGGCGCGAACTGTTGAGCGACTTATCCGAATTTGCTAGCGCCCAAGCTGGGCAGAAAATCACTATTAGCCTACTTCAGAAATAAGCGCCCTAAGAAATTAAGTTGCTCCAGTTGCTGTTAGGGTCTCGATCACTTGAAGATCGGGAACACTCTGAATTTGCGCTTTGCCGATTTTTTCCAAAACTACGTAACGGATTTGTCCGCCTTCAGTCTTTTTATCTACCTGCATTAATTCCATATAACGCTGTGCGCCAAACTTCGGTGGTGCTATCGGTAAATTCATCGATTGAATAATGTGGGTTAGACGATTCACTTCATCTTGAGTGATGAAGTTCAGTTGCCGCGAGAGCTCTGCACCCATGACCATACCGCAACCAACGGCTTCACCGTGTAACCACTCTCCATAACCCATGCCAGCTTCGATCGCATGACCAAAGGTATGTCCGAAATTGAGTGTGGCACGTATGCCTCCCTCTCTTTCATCGGCTGACACAACGGCGGATTTAATTTCGCAAGAACGTAACACTGCATGTTCCATTGCTGTTGTCTCGCAGGCTAACAAAGCACTTGTATTCGTTTCAATCCAATTCAAAAACTCGGCATCAGCAATTGCGCCATGCTTTATTACTTCAGCTAGGCCAGCAGAGAGTTCGCGTGCAGGTAATGTCTTCAATGTGTTGAGGTCGGCAATCACCGCTACAGGTTGATGAAATGCCCCGATCATGTTTTTCCCAAGCGGGTGATTAATGCCCGTTTTGCCACCAACCGAAGAGTCTACCTGGGCCAACAAGGTTGTTGGCACTTGAATAAAGCGGATACCACGCATAAAGCTGGCTGCAGCAAAGCCAGTCATATCCCCAATAACGCCTCCACCCAACGCTACCAACATGGTTTGACGATCTGCGCCAAACTTGAGGAGATCATCAAAAATCAGTTGAAGATTTTTCCAGTCTTTATAGGACTCTCCATCCGGCAAGACAATTGTTCTGACGGGCTTGCCGAGCTTCTCTAGGGTATTGGTGAGACGCTCCGCATATAAAGGTGCAACAGTCGTATTGGTAACGATATAAATTGAAGTCGCTTTTTTGCAGGCGCTAAATAAATCTGGTTGATCGATTAAATCTGTACCAATATGAATGGGGTAGCTACGATTGCCTAGATCAACTTCTAATGTTTTCATGGATAAATTTACGCAGAGAGTTCGAGTTGCATGATGAGAGTGTTGACGAGTTGATTGACGCTGGGTTTTCCAGTCTCAATGACATGGTCAGCAATTTCGCGATAAAGGGGGTCGCGGATATCGTATAGATTTTCTAGAATCTTTTTTGCGTCACCATTTTTAAGGAGTGGTCTACCTTCGCCGCCTTTAGTGCGATGCCAAAGTTCCATCGGATTGGCGTGTAGATAAATCACAGTACCTCTTTCGCTAAGGAACTGACGATTTTCTGGAAGCAGCACGGCACCACCACCAGTCGCCAGAATGACATCATCTTCGGCGGTAATGTCTTTGATGGCCTGAGCCTCACGTTTGCGAAACCCATCTTCACCTTCCATTTCGAAGATGACCGGGATCTTGACCCCACAACGATCCTCAATTACATGGTCAGCATCTAGAAAGCGACGACCCAATTTCTTCGCCAGCAATTTACCGACGGTCGACTTCCCGGCGCCCATAAGGCCAATTAGGAAGATATTGTTCGATGAAGAGTTCACTCCTTGATTTTATTAGTGTTTGTCCAGGACGGTGGGCGTTAAGAAAACCAATAGTTCAGTTTTATCGGCTAATTTAGATTTATGGCGAAAGAAATGTCCAATGAGTGGAATATCACCTAGCAGGGGCACCTTGACCTCATCATCCCGTTCAGTTGTTTGGAATATGCCACCAATAATGGCCGTGCCCCCGTTTTCGACGGTGACTTCAGAGCTGAGGTTTTTGGTATCAATCGCATAACCCTGCTCAGTTTTCATGCCAATAGTGTCCTTGTTGATCCCTACCAGCATAGAAATCTTTCCATCAGGGTGAATCTTAGGCAAGACCTCTAGACGTAAATTAGCCTTGCGAAACTGCAATTTACTCCCGCTTTGAGAGCTCACCTGATATGGAAGCTCAGTTCCCTGCTCAATCGTTGCCTTAACCTGATCTCCGGTCATGATGCGCGGATTCGATAGGATCTTGCCTTGACCATCCGATTCCAGTGCGGAAAGCTCCATTTGAAGGAGGCGAGCAGCATTTTTTGACACGAGTGTGGCTGCCAAGGTGGCAGGGTTAAATCCTGCGAGCCCAGTCCCAGCTAAATCGAGGCTGGCACTCGCATTTTGGTCTGGGTGATTTCCAAGTCCATTGGCTTGATACCCCAATTTGATACCCAGTTCGCGGGCAAAGCGTTGATCTGCCTCCACAATGCGAGCCTCAATCAGGATCTGACGGGGGCTATTGATATGATCCCCACCAAAGGGAAGGGCTGCATCCTCCCGGCGAAACTTCTGAAAGCTTTGAATTTCTGCATGAGGACCAATCCAGTAGATATCTCCATTTCGGACGAGACGCAATCCTCTGCTAGCAAGGATGGAATAGAGGGCTGTTTGCCAGGGGGTATCTTTCAGGTCGACCGAAATCTTTCCTTGAATGGATTCACTCAGGAGAAAGTTGGTATTCCCCATTTTTGCCAAGATTGGCAAAAGTTCAGTCATTTCAATTTGGCTGAATTGCAGGCTAATACGACTATCTTTGGAGGTGGTTACAGCGCTCAACTCTGGAGAGTTCCCTAGGGCTGGATTGAGTAAAAAAACCAGGAGCGGTAGAAGTAATGCGGCGGGGGATTTTAGAAAGATTTTCAAGAAAGTTACTCTAATTGCGTAGATTTAAAAGTAATAGATTTGCCTTTAGGGTGGGTCAAGATAGCCACTTCTTTTGCTGCCTGAGTCAGCTGCCATTCCCCCAAAGCCAAGCCCCCTTTGTGCACCATCAGCGTAGCTTTACCAGTATGAAAAAAAGCATGCTCTACCGCCCCCATTCGGGTGATGCCTAAATACCTCCAGCGATGCAGTTCTGCTTCATATTGGATGGCGCTGGACTTGTTTTGAGGCATCTTTGTTGGCGTCTTAACTTCTAATGAGTGAATACTCACTTCTATTTCATCCAATATCTCATATAAATCCTCTCGCTCTGTAGCCCATTCATTTTGTGAGAACTCAAACTCCTCTTTTAGTCCTGATAGTTGACTCTGTAATGCGCTTATTTCAAGCTCAGCACCTGATTTAGTGGGGTCAAAATAAAGAAAAAAAGCGCCCGTACAAAACAATGCGATGGCGCCAAAAATCCAAACTGGGCTGAAATTAAGCCCCTTAAGCTCAAAGGATTTAGTGGTGAAGGAGGAGGTTGGTGGCTTGGCTTGGGGTGGTGGATCCACCCTGGGAGGAAATGTCGTTTTGCGAATGCCATGGGGATCTGGAATTGCGGGATCATCTCCCAGCTCACTCAAAATGTCATCAAAAGACTGGGGAGAGATATGGCGTGGAGGCATGCCATATTATTCGATCCGAGGATATTAAAAGCGATCAGCCAAAGCAGAACTTCATGTCAGAAAAAACTGCCACTAACGATTTTAAATACGGGTATTAGGGCTTTAAGGAAAATTGCGTAAGCACCCTATAATTTGAAGATATGGCTTTAACTCCAAAAGACAAGCCGCCATTAAACCGGCGGTTTAACCGACAGCCTGATAGACGTTTTGGTCAGCCTAGAGCGGAGCATTCCTCACGTCAGAAATCAGGGAGCAATCCTCTCGTCAAAGCCTTGCTAATTATTAGTATGGTTTTTGCTGTGGTGTTCACCTTGCTTCTGGGCTACGCCTTCTTAATAGCAAAACCCAATTTGCCAAAGATTTCGGCTTTAGTGGACTACAACCCAAAAACACCTTTAAGAATCTATACGGCCGATAAGGTACTTATTGGCGAGTTTGGCGAAGAGCGCCGCAAGGTCATTCCTCTGAATGAGATCCCGATGACTATGCGCAATGCAGTCCTGGCAATCGAGGATGATCGTTTTTATTCCCATGGCGGTGTGGACTACATTGGCATTTTAAGGGCTGCTCTCACCAACCTACGCGGCAATCTTTCTCAAGGCGCCTCTACGATCACGATGCAGGTGGCCCGTAATTTCTTCCTCAGTAATGAGAAAACCTTCACTCGTAAGATTTATGAGGTTTTACTTTCTTGGGAAATTGAATCTCAGTTGAGTAAAGACAAGATTCTTGAGATTTATATGAATCAGATTTTCTTGGGTCAAAGGGCGTATGGTTTTTCTAGTGCCGCTCAAATTTACTTTGGCAAAGAATTAAAAGATATCACCATTGCGGAATCTGCCATGTTGGCGGGTTTGCCGAAAGCCCCCTCAGCATACAACCCAGTAAGTAATTTCCGTCGCGCTAAAATTCGCCAAGAATATATCTTGCAGCGCATGCGTGATTTGTCTTACATCACCCCGGAGCAATACCAAACTGCGATGGCTGAAGAGTTGCAAATCCGCGGCCTTGGGAACGAATTTAGTACTCGTGCCGATTTCGCCTCTGAGATGGTGCGTCAATTGCTATTTACGCAATACGGTGAAGCAATTTATTCTCAGGGTATCGATGTCTACACCACGATCTTGAAAGCCGATCAAGATGCGGCATATAAGGCAGTACGTCGCGGAATTTTTGAATATGACTTACGCCATGCTTATCGTGGTCCCGATGGATTTATTGACCTCCCAGAAGACAATGTAAAACGCCAGCGTGCAATTGATGAAGCTCTATTAGCTTATCCACAGCTAGATGATTTACAGTCCGGCGTAGTCTTAGATGTCAAGCCAAAAGAAATGCAAGTCATGATTTCTACTGGGGATATGATCACTCTAAAAGGTGAGGGTATGAAGCTTGCTGCTGCCTCTTTAACTGATAGCACTCAACCGAAAAAACGCTTACGACCTGGAGCTATCGTCAGATTGTTATCCGATGGAGGTATTTGGAAGTTAGCGCAATTGCCGCAAGTTGAGGCTGCTTTTGTTTCGATGAACGCAGATACGGGCGCGATTCTGTCCTTAGTAGGTGGCTTTGATTTTCGTCGCAATCAATTTAATCACGTGACTCAGGCACAACGTCAGCCGGGCTCTTCCTTTAAGCCGTTCGTTTACGCTGCAGCAATCGAAAAAGGTTTTTCTCCGAGCACAATGGTGAACGATGCACCTCTTTCCATCGGCAGTATGGAAACAGGTAGTCAAGCATGGCAGCCTAAGAACTATGATGGAAAATATGAAGGCATGATGCGTTTACGAACTGCCTTAGCTAAATCTAAAAACTTAGTTTCAGTGCGCATTATTCGTGCTATTGGCCCTTCCTATGCGCAAGACTATATTCAGCGTTTTGGATTCGAGGCGGAAAAGCATCCCCCGTATTTAACAATGGCCTTGGGCGCGGGTTCTGTAACCCCTTTACAAATGGCGTCTGCTTATAGCGTCTTTGCTAACGGCGGCTATCGTGTAGATCCGTTTTTAATTAACAAAATGACGGATTCAAAAGGCGCTGTTTTATTTGAGGCAAAACCCACGCAAGCGCGCGAAGATGCAACACGTGTTTTGGATGCCCGAACCGCCTTTGTGATGGACAGCATGTTGCAAGAAGTAACCAAAACTGGGACTGCAGGTAGTGCGAGAGCAAAATTGGGTCGTAATGATATTGCTGGCAAAACTGGTACGACCAATGACTCACATGACGCTTGGTTTGCAGGATATAACCCTAAGGTAGTGGCGATTGCTTGGATAGGCTTTGATAAGCCCGCCAGTTTGGGTGATCGTGAAACTGGCGGCGGTCTCGCTTTACCCATGTGGATTTCCTATATGAGTACTGCTCTGAGGGATCAGCCTCAATTAGGGCGCGAAGTGCCCGCAGGCGTTACTCAGCTTGATGGTGATTGGTTTATTCCGGAGTTTTCCAATAATGGCGGTGTGCGCGAACTGCAGTAGTTCGTTTTAGCAATGGCAAGGCAAGCACGCATCATTATTCCTGGCCAAGCAATGCATGTCATGGTTCGTGGCAATAATCGGGAAACACTTTTCTTTAATAATGCTGATCGTCGCATCTATTTAGATTGGCTTCGAGAAGCTGCTAAACAATTCGGTAGCGCCGTACATGCATTTTCCTTGATGCCCAATCATGTCCACCTTTTAATCACACCTCAGACAGCAGATGCGCTTGCAAAGACAATGCAATCTCTGGGCAGGCGCTATGCCCAATACTTCAATCAGCAACACCATCGTTCAGGAACGATTTGGGAAGGTCGTTACCGCTCTTCACTCATCGATCCGGATTATTTTTTACGGTGCCAACGCTATATTGAGTTAAATCCTGTGAGGGTTGGTTTTGAGTCAAACCCCCAAGATTCCAATTGGACTAGCTTTGCTTCCCATATCGGGGGCAACGCAGAACCTTGGCTAATAGACCATCAGCACTTTTGGAAGTTAGGCAACACTCCTTTTGAGCGACAAATGAGCTGGGCTGCCTTTGTGAAGGAGGGCGCACCCCACTGGGAAGACCGGCAAATTACTGAAGCATTGATTCGTTCTAAACCCTGGGTAAGCGATGTTTACGCTCAAAAACTCTTTAAAGAAAATTCTGAGCAGGCAATGATTCGATATCGTGGCCGGCCAAAGAAATTAATTTCAATAAAATCAGTAACTTAGATATATTATGCTAGGTATGAAGGCTTGCATTGGCAAGCTGCACTACTGAGTCTGTCCCCTTATTTAAAAGTATTTGCACTTCTGACCCTAATTAAATGGGACAGAGACATTTTATTTCTGTTGCATCAGTGTGGGTATTCCCCTATATTTGATCCTCCAAAAGTAATTAAGCCCAAGGGCAAGCGGAAATACCATGACTACACAAATGAATACAGACCTTCGTCCAATTGCACAGGGTCTCTACGATCCACGAAATGAGCACGATGCTTGCGGCGTAGGATTTGTCGCACATATCAAGGGTAAAAAGTCTCATGAGATCGTTGCTCAAGGATTGAAAATTCTTGAGAACTTAGATCACCGAGGAGCAGTTGGTGCTGATCCGCTAATGGGCGATGGTGCAGGCATCTTGATTCAAGTTCCCGATACTTTGTACCGCGAAGAAATGGCAAAGCAAGATATCCAGCTGCCACCGTTCGGAGAGTACGGCGTTGGTATGATTTTTCTGCCTAAAGAACATGCTTCTCGCATAGCTTGCGAGCAAGAGTTGGAGCGCACTGTTCGTTTGGAGGGTCAGGTTGTTTTGGGTTGGAGAGATGTTCCAATTGATGTGAAGCTACCAATGTCTCCGACAGTACAAATGACTGAGCCGTTTATTCGTCAGATCTTTATTGGGCGTGGCCGTGACATCATGACAACCGATGCGCTAGAGCGTAAGTTGTATGTGATTCGTAAAACAGCAAGCCATGCTATACAAGACTTACATTTAAAGCATGGCAAAGAATATTTTGTGGCGTCGATGTCGGCCCGCACCATTGTTTACAAAGGTTTGTTGCTAGCAAATCAAGTAGGTGCGTATTACAAAGATTTATTGGATGAGCGTACAGTATCCGCGCTAGCCTTAGTGCATCAACGTTTCTCCACTAACACTTTCCCAGCCTGGGAATTGGCTCACCCGTATCGCATGATTGCGCACAACGGCGAGATCAATACCGTTAAGGGTAACGTCAACTGGGTGAATGCACGCGAGGGTGCGATTAGCTCTCCAGTATTGGGTGATGACCTTAAAAAATTATGGCCACTCATCTATCCAGGTCAGTCGGACACTGCCTGTTTTGATAACTGCTTAGAGTTATTGGTGATGTCTGGCTATCCGCTAGCGCAAGCCATGATGATGATGATCCCGGAGGCTTGGGAACAGCACACATTGATGGATGAAAATCGTCGCGCTTTCTATGAATACCATGCGGCGATGATGGAGCCATGGGATGGTCCAGCAGCAATGGCATTTACCGACGGCCGTCAAATTGGTGCAACTTTAGATCGTAACGGCTTACGTCCAGCGCGTTATTACGTGACTGATGACGACTTGGTCATCATGGGTTCTGAGGCTGGTGTATTGCCAATCCCCGAAAGTAAGATTGTTAAAAAATGGCGCTTGCAACCAGGCAAGATGTTCATGATTGATATGGAGCAAGGCCGCATCATTGATGATGTCGAGCTAAAAGATGCGGTTTCAAAAGCAAAGCCATACAAGAGCTGGATTGATGCAGTACGCGTGAAGCTCGATGAGGTTGATGCTAGCAAAGCGGACTTGATCGATGAAAAAATTATTGTTCGTCCAGCAGCTAAATTGCTAGACCGCCAACAGGCTTTTGGTTATACCCAAGAGGATATTAAATACCTCATGGCGCCAATGGCTATGAACGGCGAAGAAGCGATTGGATCGATGGGTAACGATAGCCCGTTAGCTGTGCTCTCGAACAAAAACAAGCCGCTTTATAACTATTTCAAGCAATTGTTTGCTCAGGTAACCAATCCTCCGATTGACTCCATTCGTGAAAACATGGTGATGTCTTTAGTTTCTTTCATTGGACCAAAGCCGAATTTGTTGGATACCAACAATATTAATCCGCCAATGCGCTTAGAAGTCAGTCAGCCGATTTTGGATTTTGACGATATGACTAAGATTCGTCATATTGGTCATTACACCAACGGTAAGTTCCGCTCCTACGAGTTAGATATTTGTTACCCAGCAGTTTGGGGCAAAGCCGGTATTGAGGCTCGCTTAGCATCCTTATGTGCTGAAGCTGCAGATGCAGTTCGCTCTGGTTACAACATCTTGATCGTGAGCGATCGTCAGGTCGATGAAGCGCACGTAGCGATCCCTGCGCTCTTGGCTACTTCAGCAATTCATCAGCATTTGGTTGAAAAAGGTTTGCGGACTAGCGTTGGCCTCGTTGTTGAGACGGGTAGTGCGCGCGAGACCCATCACTTTGCCCTCTTGGCTGGTTACGGTGCTGAAGCGGTTCACCCATACTTAGCAATGGAAACCTTGGCTGAAATGGCTAAAGGATTATCCGGCGATCTGTCAGCAGAAAAAGCAGTCAAGAATTTTGTGAAGGCGGTAGGTAAGGGCTTGCAAAAAGTGATGTCCAAAATGGGCATCTCTACTTACATGTCTTACACCGGCTCACAGATTTTTGAAGCAATTGGTCTGAACAAAGAGGTCATTGACCATTACTTCAAAGGTACTCCTTCTAACGTTGGTGGTATTGGTGTATTTGAAGTGGCTGAAGAAGCTTTGCGCATGCACCAATCTGCCTTTGGTGATGACCCAGTCTTGAGCGATATGCTTGATGCAGGTGGTGAGTATGCATTCCGTATTCGTGGTGAAGATCACATGTGGACTCCAGATACGATTGCGAAGTTGCAACACTCCACTCGTACTGGTCTAGAGAAGGGTTATCAAACTTATAAAGAGTACGCCAATCTCATCAATGACCAAACCAAACGTCAGATGACATTGCGCGGCTTGTTTGAATTTAAGATTGATCCAGCCAAAGCGATTCCATTGGACGAAGTCGAGTCTGCAAAAGAAATCGTCAAACGTTTTGCAACGGGCGCGATGTCTTTAGGTTCCATCTCTACAGAAGCGCATGCTACTTTAGCAATTGCCATGAACCGGATTGGTGGTAAGTCCAATACTGGTGAGGGCGGTGAAGATCCAAATCGTTATGTGAACGAGCTCAAAGGTATCCCAATCAAGAAGGGTGAAACCTTAGCCAGTATTTTGGGTGATGATGTTGTCGAAGCAAATATCCCGCTACTTGATGGTGATTCATTGCGCTCCAAAATTAAGCAGGTTGCTTCTGGACGTTTCGGTGTTACTACTGAATACCTACGCTCGGCTGATCAGATTCAGATCAAGATGGCTCAAGGTGCTAAGCCTGGTGAAGGTGGTCAATTGCCCGGTGGTAAGGTTTCCGATTACATCGGCAAATTGCGCTTCTCCGTGCCGGGTGTTGGATTGATTTCTCCTCCTCCGCATCACGATATTTATTCGATTGAAGACATTGCCCAGTTGATTCACGATCTGAAGAATGTGAATCCTACTGCCGACGTCTCTGTGAAATTGGTTTCTGAAGTCGGTGTTGGCACGATTGCGGCAGGTGTTGCGAAAGCTAAGGCAGATCACGTGGTGATCGCTGGCCATGATGGTGGTACAGGTGCATCACCACTGTCATCGATTAAGCATGCTGGTTCCCCATGGGAATTAGGCTTGGCTGAAACCCAACAGACATTGGTTCTCAATGGCTTGCGTAGTCGTATTCGTGTGCAGGCTGATGGCCAGATGAAAACCGGTCGTGACGTCGTGATTGGGGCTTTGTTAGGTGCGGATGAGTTTGGTTTTGCAACAGCACCATTGGTTGTTGAAGGTTGCATCATGATGCGTAAGTGTCATTTAAATACCTGCCCAGTGGGTGTTGCTACACAAGATCCCGCATTGCGTAAAAAATTCTCTGGTAAGCCAGAGCATGTAGTGAATTTCTTCTTCTTCATTGCTGAAGAAGTGCGCGAAATCATGGCCCAACTCGGCATTCGGAAGTTTGATGATTTGATTGGTCGTGTTGATCTCTTAGATACTCGTAAAGGTATTGAGAACTGGAAAGTACATGGTTTGGATTTCAGTAAGATTTTTGCTGAGCCAGCTGTCGCTAAAGACGTGCCACGTTATCAAGTCTTGACTCAAGAGCATGGCTTAGGTAGTGCACTAGACAACATTCTGATCGAGAAGAGTGCGCCTGCACTGCAACGTGGTGAGAAAGTCTCATTCATCGTTCCAGTGAAGAACGTCAATCGCACAGTCGGCGCAATGCTCTCTGGAGAAATCGCTCAGCGTTATGGCCACGCTGGCCTACCTGATGACACTATTCATATTCAGTTAAATGGTACTGCTGGTCAAAGCTTCGCAGCTTTCTTGGCACACGGTATCACCTTGGATTTGGTCGGTGATGGCAACGACTACGTTGGTAAGGGCTTATCTGGTGGACGTGTGATTGTGCGTGCGCCACACGAGTTCCGTGGCGACACAGCCAAGAACATTATTGTTGGTAATACGGTGCTCTACGGCGCAATCGGCGGCGAGGCATTCTTCAATGGTGTTGCTGGAGAACGTTTTGCAGTTCGTAACTCTGGCGCCACAACGGTTGTTGAGGGCACTGGTGACCACGGATGTGAATACATGACTGGTGGAACTGTAGTAGTTTTGGGTGCGACTGGCCGTAACTTTGCTGCAGGTATGAGCGGCGGTATTGCTTACGTCTACGACGAAGATGGCCTCTTTGAAAAGCGTTGCAATACCAGCATGGCAACTTTGGAAAAAGTATTACCCTCTGCTGAGCAGATGGACAAGATGCCTCAGTCTGCATGGCATGCCCCAGTTGATGTGAAGGATGGTGGTGAGCGCATGACCGATGAGCAAATTGTGAAGGGCTTGATTGAGCGTCATTTCCGCCACACTGGTTCTGAGCGCGCCAAAGCACTTTTAGCTGATTGGGAAAATGCCCGTGGTCGTTTTGTGAAGGTGCTTCCTACTGAGTACAAACGTGCTTTAGGCGAGTTGTGGGAAAAAGCGCAAACTAAAACTGTTGCAGCTTAATCAATAAATACATTAAGAAAAAATACTAAGGATTCGATATGGGTAAAGTCACTGGATTTATGGAGTTTGAGCGCGTAGATGAAACTTACGAAGCTCCCGTTAAGCGTCTCCATCATTACAAAGAGTTCATCACTGCATTGACGGATGAAGAGGCAAAAGTACAGGGTGCGCGTTGTATGGATTGCGGTATTCCGTTTTGTAATAGCGGTTGTCCAGTCAACAACATCATTCCCGATTTCAATGACTTAGTGTTTCATAGTGACTGGAAGAATGCATTAGATGTTTTGCAGTCGACTAATAACTTCCCTGAATTCACTGGCCGTATTTGCCCTGCACCTTGTGAGGCTGCATGCACTTTAGGAATCAATAGTGAGGCGGTTGGTATCAAGTCTATCGAGCATGCCATTATTGATAAGGGTTGGGAAAACGATTGGGTCAAGCCACAGCCGTCCAAAACTAAAACAGGTAAGAAGGTTGCCGTTGTTGGTGGTGGACCCGCTGGTATGGCAACTGCTCAGCAGTTAGCCCGTGTTGGCCATGACGTGACTGTATTTGAAAAGAATGATCGCGTTGGTGGATTGCTGCGCTACGGTATCCCTGATTTCAAAATGGAAAAATGGCTCATCGATCGTCGTGTTGAGCAGATGCAAGCTGAAGGCGTGAAGTTTGAGACCGGTGTATTTGTGGGTAAAGAAGCTATCGGTGCCGAAGTGAAAAACTACTCTACAAAAACCATTTCACCTGATCAGTTAATGAAGGATTTTGACGCTGTAGTGATTAGCGGTGGATCTGAACAGCCACGAGATTTGCCAGTACCCGGCCGTGAGTTGAAGGGTGTTCACTATGCATTGGAATTTTTGATTCCACAGAATAAAGAAAATGCGGGAGATTTCAAGAATGAAATTTCTGCAGCTGGGAAGAATGTTGTAGTCATTGGTGGTGGTGACACTGGATCGGATTGCGTTGGAACCTCTAATCGTCACGGCGCTACCAAGATTACTCAGTTTGAATTAATGTCGCAGCCACCAGAAGTAGAGAACAAGCCCTTGGTCTGGCCTTACTGGCCAACCAAGTTACGCACTTCTTCTTCCCATGAAGAGGGTTGCGACCGTGACTGGTCTGTAGCTACTAAGCGTTTTGAGGGTAAAGACGGCAAACTCGAGAAATTAATCTGCGTACGTTTGGAGTGGAAAGACGGCAAGATGACAGAAATGCCAAACTCTGAATTTGAAATTAAGGCAGATTTAGTATTTTTGGCCATGGGTTTTGTGTCTCCTGCAGCTCAGGTTCTGAATGCCTTTGGCGTTGAAAAAGATGCTCGCGGCAATGCAAAAGCCACTGTGGATGGCCAAAATGCCTATCAAACCAACGTTCCTAAGGTATTTGCCGCTGGCGACATGCGTCGCGGCCAATCTTTGGTAGTTTGGGCGATTCGTGAAGGTCGTCAGGCAGCCCATGCAGTAGACGAGTATTTAATGGGGTCATCCGTTCTTCCCCGATAATATCGAGGATATGAATAGTGGCCACGCCAGCTCGGTGGAAGTAAAGCAAAAAACCTCTAGCGGTGGCCATGGCGAAGTTGTCGTTGAAATTAAAGACGTCAACTTCTCTTATGCCCCTGGCGAGCGTCAGATTTTATCGGGGCTCAATATGGAGTTCCGTCGTGGCCAAGTCGTTGCTGTCATGGGCGGTTCTGGTTGCGGCAAGACTACGATCTTAAGACTCATTGGTGGTCAGTTCACTGCACAGTCTGGCCAAGTTGTATTTGAGGGTCAGGATATTGGCAAAATGAACGGCACCGCATTAATGGCGGCCCGTCGTCGCATGGGCATGCTTTTTCAGTTTGGTGCACTCTTCACTGACCTCAGTGTCTTTGAAAACGTTGCCTTTCCATTGCGTGAGCACACGGATTTAAGTGAAGAGCTATTGCGATCTCTGGTGCTGATGAAGCTCAACGCGGTAGGATTGCGTGGGGCACGTGATTTGATGCCTTCACAAATCTCTGGCGGCATGGCACGTCGTGTTGCCTTAGCAAGAGCGATTGCCTTAGATCCTCCACTCATCATGTATGACGAGCCCTTCGCTGGCTTGGATCCCATTTCTTTAGGTATCACCGCACGCTTAATTCGGGATTTGAATCAGGCCTTAGGCGCGACCAGTTTATTAGTAACGCATGATGTAGAAGAGACCTTTGAAATTGCAGATTACGTCTATTTCATTGCAAATGGCCGTATTGGTGCCCAAGGTACCCCAGCAGAGTTGAGTCGATCCACCGATCCTTTTGTACGCCAGTTCTTAGATGCTTCGCCTGATGGCCCAGTGCCATTTCACTATCCTGGACAAAGCCTTGCAGAAGATTTTGGGGTGAACCTTAAATGAGCATGTTTCATAAAACTGTAGATCTATTAGGGGATCTTGGATTTTTCATGCGTCGCAACCTCACCAGCCTGGGTCTTGCTGCGCGGATGTTTGCTGCAGTGATTTGTCGTTCGGGCTTTTTATTAAAGCGGCCGCGTCTAGTTTCTGATCAGATCCTGTTTGTGGGTAATCACTCGTTTGTGATTATTGCGGTGTCTGGTTTATTTGTTGGTTTTGTTTTGGGTTTGCAGGGTTACTACACCTTGAATCGATATGGATCAGAGCAGGCCCTGGGTTTATTGGTTGCTCTATCGCTTACGCGTGAGCTGGGCCCGGTCATTACGGCCTTATTATTTGCGGGGCGTGCCGGCACATCCCTGACAGCGGAGATTGGTCTAATGAAAGCCGGGGAGCAATTGAGTGCCATGGAAATGATGGCTGTTGATCCCTTAAGCCGTGTGATTGCACCGCGTCTTTGGGCGGGCATTATTGCGATGCCGATTCTGGCAACGATCTTTACTGCCGTTGGTGTCATGGGGGGTTATTTTGTTGGTGTCCCCTTAATTGGGGTAGATTCCGGCGCCTTTTGGTCACAGATGCAGGGTGGTGTAGACCTCTTTTCAGATATTGGCAATGGCCTGATTAAAAGCTTGGTATTTGGTGTAGCAGTGACTTTTATAGCGCTGTACCAAGGCTATGAGGCAAAGCCGACTCCTGAAGGTGTGTCACAGGCGACTACCCGTACGGTGGTGATCTCTTCTTTATCAGTGTTAGCGTTGGATTTCTTGCTCACCGCAATGATGTTCTCGAATTAGAAAGAATAAACTGGGACTCTTATGAGAAAAAGTGCAATTGATGTTTGGGTAGGAGTCTTCGTAGCCATTGGTTTATTGGCTGCCCTTTTCCTCGCATTGAAGGTCGGCAATATGAATGCCGTTTCTTTTGCGCCAACGTATAAAATTTCAGCCCGATTTGATAATATTGGCGGATTAAAGCCACGTGCGCCGGTAAAAAGTGCGGGTGTAGTAGTCGGACGTATTGCCAATATTTCCTTCGATGATAAGACCTATCAAGCCACTGTCACCATGACTATTGAAGACAGTTACAAGTTCCCTAAAGATTCGTCGGCGAAGATTTTGACTTCGGGTTTATTGGGTGAGCAATATATTGGCCTTGAAGCTGGTGGTTCAGATGATATGTTGGCTGCCGGGGATAAGATTACCCAGACTCAGTCTGCAGTGGTTCTGGAGAATCTGATCAGTCAGTTTTTGTATAACAAAGCTGCGGATAGTGGTCAAGACAAGGGCGCAGCAAAATAATGCTCTTGTTGGCAAAGCTCAAGCGCATAGTGCTGCTGGTAATGGTTGGGACCATGGTGGGTTGTGCATCAATTCCTGCCGGAGTTCAGCCTTCCCCGCACGATCCGTGGGAGCCTTTCAACCGTTCCGTTTTTGAATTCAATGAAGGCTTAGATGCCTATTTGCTCAAGCCCGTAGTGGCTGGATATCGCTTTGTCCTGCCAGAATTTGTGCGTGACGGTATCTATAACTTTTTCAGTAACTACAGTGACATCTATACCGCTTTGCAGAACCTATTGCAGGGTAAGCCTGACTACGCCTTTAGTGATTTGATGCGGGTTGTAGTCAATACCACTTTTGGCTTGGGTGGTTTGATTGACATGGCTACTCCGGGTGGACTTCCTAAGCACAAGGAAGATTGGGGTCAAACCTTTGGTGTCTGGGGTGTTCCATCTGGCCCTTATGTTGTTTTGCCATTCTTTGGTCCAAGTAGCGTGCGCGATACTTTTGGTACCGTAGCCGACTTGGAGTCCGACTATCTCTTTAGCTACATCAAAGATATTGGCTTGCGCAATAGCATCACTGGTTTGCGTGTAGTAAATGCCCGTAATACCTATTACGAAGCAGGCGATCTATTGGATGGCGCTGCAATCGATAAATACAGCTTTATGAGAGATGCCTACATTCAGCGGCGCGAATATCAGATTAATGAGGGGCGCGAAGATAGGGAGCCTCTGATGCCGGTTTACGAAAACCCCTACGAATAAAGGCGATCAAGCCTCAGCCCATTACCTTTAAGGGCTAAAATGAGCTCCACTGACTAGCATTAATCGAGGACACATGAAAAGCCCCACTACCATTCAACAATATTGCGCAGTATTGCTATCAAGCCTGTTTTTGGCTGTTGGTGCTGCGAGCGCTCAAGCGGTTGATCAGTCTACGCCAGATGGCCTCATTAAAAATGTAGTCTCTGATGTGATGGCATCCGTCAAGTCTGATCCCGAAATTCAGAAGGGCAATATTCCACGTATCGTGGATTTGGTGGAAAAGAAAATTGTCCCCTATACAGATATGCGCCGCACGACTGAAATGGCGATGGGTCCTAATTGGAAAAAAGCGACTCCCGAACAACAAGCGCAATTGGTGAGCGAGTTTAAGAATTTACTCATTCGCACTTACTCTGGCGCACTCAGTCAGCTCCGCGATCAAACCATTCAATTTAAGCCTTTGCGTGCAGCTGCTGACGATAAAGAGGTTGTCGTCAAGACGGTAGTGATCGGCCGTGGTGATCCTGTGCCGCTCGACTATCGACTAGAAAAAACAGCCAATGGTTGGAGAGTCTACGACATGAATATCATGGGTGTTTGGCTGGTTGAAGCCTATCGCAATCAGTTTGCTAACCAAATTAGTCAGAACGGTGTTGAGGGTCTTGTTAAGTTTCTACAGGATCGGAACAAGCAGCTTGCCGCTGCTAAGCCCACTACTTAAAGACGAAGCAAAGATCAGTAGAAGATGCCATTTTTATTACCAGCCTCAGTAACACAAGACAATGTTGTGCAATTAGAAAAAGAAGGACTTCTAAATCTAGCCGCTTTAAGAACGGTTGATTGTGCAAGTCTGAAGGATTTTGACTCCACGGTATTAACTGTATTGCTGGCCTGGCAGAAAAAATTACAGGCTGATGGCCAGCAAATCACTATACAAAATGCACCTGAAAAATTAACGGTGTTAGCTGGCGTCTATGGTGTCTCTGAATTGTTGGGTATGACATAACATGCGCGCTGCAATATCGATTAAAAATATATCAAAAAATTATGGAGCATTACAGGCGCTAGATGATGTCTCCTTGTCAATTGAGCAGGGTGAGTTTTTTGGCTTGCTTGGCCCCAATGGCGCCGGTAAGACAACGCTCATCTCTATTCTGGCCGGCCTAGTTACGACAGATAGCGGTCATGCAGCAATCATGGGTGCTGATGTTCAGAGTCAGTTCCGTGATGCACGCCGGATGCTAGGCGTGGTGCCACAGGAGTTGGTATTTGACCCCTTCTTTACCGTACGAGAGACTTTGCAATTTCAGTCGGGGTACTTTGGTATTCGTCATAACGATGCTTGGATTGATGAGATCATGGCTAATCTGGATCTCACCGGTAAAGCCGACAGTAATATGCGTTCTTTGTCTGGCGGTATGAAGCGGCGAGTATTGGTAGCTCAGGCCTTGGTCCATAGACCACCAGTGATTATTTTGGATGAGCCTACGGCTGGTGTTGATGTAGAGCTGCGTCAATCTCTATGGCAATTTATTAGTCGCCTGAATCAAGATGGCCACACGATTGTGTTGACAACACATTATCTGGAGGAGGCTGAGGCGCTGTGTCAGCGCATTGCGATGCTCAAGCAAGGAAAGATTGTTGCTTTAGATACCACTGCGAATTTATTGAGTCAGTATGGCTCGGTCAAAAAAGATGGTGAAGGCAAGACGGATCTCGAGGATGTTTTTGTCAACATCATGTCGGGGGGTGCTCGATGAAGCCTATTTTGAAGAAGCTCCCAATCTCTTATGGCAGTGGCTTTCCGACATTACTCCGCAAAGAAATTAAGCGTTTTTATAAGGTGGGCTTTCAGACAGTGGCTGCGCCAGTGCTGACTGCAGTTTTATATCTTATGATCTTTGGACATGTCCTGGAAGACAAAGAAGTCTATGGTCGCCTGAACTACACTGCCTTCTTAACCCCGGGTTTGGTCATGATGAGTATTTTGCAAAATGCTTTTGCAAACACTTCATCCTCACTCATTCAGTCGAAAGTGACTGGTAATTTAGTCTTTGTATTGTTGGCACCTTTTAGTCACTTAGAGTTCTATGCTGCGTATGTATTGGCGGCGGTATTTCGTGGCATCGTCGTGGGCGCTGGCGTACTGCTCATTACCGCCTGGTTCTCCATGCCATCATTTGAATATCCTCTATGGATCATGGTGTTTGCTCTTCTAGGCGCTGGAATCTTGGGAAGTATGGGTTTAATCGCGGGTATTTGGGCTGATAAATACGATCAATTGGCCGCCTTCCAAAACTTCATTATTATGCCGGCGACGATGTTATCAGGCGTGTTCTACTCCATTCATTCTCTGCCGGCAGCATGGCAAGTTGTATCTCATTTCAATCCATTTTTCTACATGATTGATGGATTTCGTTATGGCTTTTTTGGAGTGTCAGATATTTCCCCTTGGAATAGCCTAGCGATTGTGGCTTGCTTCTTTGTATTGGTATCCGCGATCGCCTTACGTCTGCTGCAAAAAGGTTACAAGTTAAGAAACTAGTCGCCCAATGAGTCACGGAGAAATATTAAACGCAGAAATGATGCGCAGTTGTTGTTTATTCAGAATGAGGAGATTGTGATGTTGCCAACGCCAGAACAGATTGAGGGCTATATCCAGCAGGGTATTGCTTGTACCCATATTCAAGTTGAGGGTGATGGTCAGCATTTCTTTGCCACGATAGTGAGCCCTGAGTTCGAAGGTAAACGGCTAATTCAGCGTCATCAATTGGTATATGGGGCGATGGGAGATCGAATGAAGGCAGAAGTTCATGCCTTATCAATCAAAGCATTTACTCCCGAAGAGTTTGCACAAAATTCTGCAAGCTAATTACTTCATCAGCTCTTTACTGGAATAGATTCATGGATAAGTTACGAATGGTTGGCGGCACTCCGCTCAAGGGCGAGGTAGCTATTGCAGGTGCGAAGAATGCAGCCTTGCCTATTCTTTGTGCTTGCTTACTGTGTGATGAGCCGATCACCTTGCGTAATGTTCCTGACTTGCAAGATGTCCGGACCATGCTCAAGCTTTTGCAAGAAATTGGTGTGACTGTCACCTTCCCAGATGCGAATGATCGCAATCATGTGGTGCTCAATGCGGCCAATATTAAGAGCTCTGAAGCAACCTACGAGATGGTGAAAACCATGCGTGCTTCTATCTTGGTGCTGGGTCCCTTGCTCGCCAGAATGCATAGCGCCAAGGTCTCCTTACCCGGAGGTTGTGCAATCGGCGCACGCCCAGTAGACCAGCACATCAAAGGCTTAAAAGCGATGGGTGCCAACATCAAGATTAAGAGTGGCTACATTCAAGCGGAAACGAAATCAGCTTCTGGTCGCTTGCAGGGCGCCTCCATCTTGACCGATATGATTACCGTGACCGGCACAGAAAATTTGCTCATGGCCGCAACGCTGGCAAGTGGCATAACCATTTTAGAGAATGCTGCTCGCGAGCCTGAGGTTGGTGATCTGGCAGAGTTGCTCGTTAAAATGGGCGCTAAGATTACGGGGATTGGCAGCGATCGTTTGGTCATCGAGGGCGTTGAAAAACTTCACAGCGCAGAGCATGCTGTGATTGCGGATCGGATTGAGGCTGGTACCTTCTTGTGCGCTGTTGCGGCTGCCGGTGGTGATGTGCTGGTAAAGCACTGCCGTCCAGATACATTGGACGCGGTCATCGTCAAACTGAAAGAAGCAGGCCTAAAAATGGAGATAGGCCCTGACTGGATTAAGGCTTCTATGAAGGGCCGTCCTAAGGCTGTCAGCTTCCGTACCTCTGAATACCCTGCCTTTCCGACTGATATGCAGGCCCAACTCATGGCGGTCAATGCGATCGCCGAGGGCAATGCCACCATTACTGAAACCATCTTTGAGAACCGCTTTATGCACGTCCAGGAGATGAATCGCCTCGGTGCGGATATTGCTATTGAGGGTAATACTGCCATTGCTCAGGGGGTGGAGAAGCTTTCGGGAGCGATTGTGATGGCGACAGACTTGCGTGCGTCTGCTAGTTTGGTCATTGCTGGCTTAGCTGCCCAAGGCGAAACCCAGGTTGATCGAATTTATCACCTAGATCGCGGATATGACCGCATGGAGCAAAAGTTGACCCTGTTGGGGGCCAACATTGAGCGAGTGAAGTAAGGCTGATGGATAATTAGTTCATGAAGTTAACTTTAGCCCTCTCGAAGGGGCGTATCTTCGAAGAAACCGCCGAGATCTTATCTAAGATCGGCGTTCGTCCGCTGGAAGATCCTGAGAAGTCACGCAAACTCATCATTGAGACCTCCAATCCCGATGTGCGCCTTATTATTGTGCGCGCCTCGGATGTACCCACTTATGTGCAGTTTGGCGGTGCCGATTTTGGAGTAGCCGGTTTAGATGTCTTGATGGAAAATGGTACTGATGGTTTGTATGTTCCATTTGATCTGAATATTGCCAAATGCCGCATGTCGGTTGCCGTTAAAGAAGGCTTCGATTACGCGGCAGCCGTAAAGCAGGGATCTCGTTTAAAAGTGGCAACAAAGTATGTCAATTGCGCACGCGAGCACTTTGCCAACAAGGGCGTACATATCGATACCATTCACTTGTATGGCTCAATGGAGTTAGCTCCATTGGTAGGTCTGGCTGATGCAATCGTAGATTTAGTGTCCACTGGCAATACTTTGCGTGCAAATGGGTTGCTTGAAGTTGAACCTATTGCTGATATCAGTGCGCGTTTGGTAGTTAATCAAGCTTCGTATAAGCGTAAGCGTACTCAGTTGCAGCCATTCTTTGAGTTGCTAAAGTAAAGAACAATCCCTATGTCATTAGAAGTGAAAGTCAAGCGCCTAAATAGCCAAGATGCAGGGTTTAAAGAAACTCTGCTCTCTAGCCTTTCTTTGCCGATGGCCGATGATGAGGCGATTGATGCTGTTGTGATGAAAATATTGGCGCAAGTAAAAGATCGCGGTGATGCTGCGGTTCTCGATTTTACAAAGCAGTTTGATCGTTTAGATGTTGCTAGTGTTACTGAGCTAGAAATTTCTCAAGCAGAATTAAAAAAATCCTACGAAGCATTATCGGCTGAGCAAAAAAATGCTTTAGATATTGCTGCGCAAAGAGTACGTGCTTATCACGAAAAACAAAAGATTGAAGCGGGTTGCCACTCTTGGGAATACGAAGAGGCGGATGGTACGCGCTTAGGTCAAAAAGTCACTGCCCTAGATCGCGTTGGAATTTATGTCCCTGGCGGCAAAGCGGCCTACCCATCATCTGTTTTGATGAATGCCATTCCAGCCAAAGTTGCTGGTGTACAAGAGGTCATCATGGTGGTGCCAACTCCTGATGGCGCTCGCAATCCCTTAGTGTTGGCTGCTGCCTATTTGGCAGGGGTTGATCGTGTCTTCACGATTGGCGGAGCACAGGCTGTTGGCGCTTTAGCTTATGGCACTAAAACGATTCCACCGGTCGACAAAATTGTAGGCCCGGGCAATGCTTATGTAGCCGCTGCCAAGCGCCGAGTATTTGGTACTGTTGGTATCGACATGATTGCCGGCCCATCAGAAATCTTGGTGCTCTGCGATGGCTCTAGTAATCCTGATTGGATTGCGATGGATTTGTTTTCTCAAGCAGAGCATGATGAGTTGGCGCAGTCCATCTTGCTTTGTCCTGATGAGCAATTTATTGAGAAAGTACAAGCAAGTATCAATCAGTTATTACCAGAGATGCCGAGAAAAAAAGTGATTGAAACATCGCTTGCCAATCGCGCTCTATTGATTCAGGTAAAAGACATGGCTCAAGCTTGTGAGATTGCTAACGACATCGCTGCAGAGCATTTAGAAATTTGCGCTGCTGAGCCACGTCAATGGGCAGAATTGATTCGCCATGCGGGAGCAATCTTCATGGGTAATTACACTAGCGAATCTCTTGGTGATTATTGTGCTGGACCAAATCACGTCTTGCCAACAGCACGCACTGCACGCTTCTCTTCGCCTTTGGGTGTGTATGACTTTATCAAGCGTTCCAGCATGATTGAAGTCAGTGCAGCGGGGGCACAAACTTTGGGTACGGTGGCTAGTACGCTCGCCCACGGTGAAGGCTTAACAGCCCATGCACGCGCTGCTGAGATGCGCCTGAACAAATAAAGCGGGTTTAAGCGCTAACTAGAATTTCTTTTAAGGCAGCGATCAACTCATTTGTTTGCTCATCGGTACCGATGGTGATGCGCAAAAATTCTTCTACGCGTGCCGATTTAAAGTGACGCACGATAATTCCACGATCACGTAAAGCTTGATGCAACTTCACGCCAGCATGTTTGGGGTGACGTGTAAAAATAAAATTGGCTGTTGACGGCAAAGTATCAAATCCCAGGGAAGCGAGCTCTTTTACAAGATGCTCTCGGGTTTGAATCACTTTTCCAGCGGTGAATTCCAAGTGGGCTTGATCTTCTATTGCGGCGATTGCGCCAACTTGGGCCAAGCGGCCCAGAGGGTAAGAATTAAAGCTGTTCTTTACACGCTCTAGACCTTCAATCAGCGCCGGGTGGCCCACCGCAAATCCCACTCGCAAACCTGCAAGGGCGCGTGATTTGGAGAGGGTGTGAACGACCAAGAGGTTTTCTGGGCAAGCACTTCCGCGAAGCAGTGGAATGCAGGACTCAGTTCCATAGTCCACATAGGCCTCATCAATGACTACTACTGAATCAGTGTTTCTACTCAACAAGGCTTCAATATCAGCCCGAGGAATGGCTCGTCCAGTTGGTGCGTTGGGATTAGGGAAAATAATCCCACCATTGGGGGTTTTGAAATCACTGGCTTGTATCTCAAAATCGGATCCCAGGGGGATGGTCTGATAGTCAATGCCAAATAACTTGCAATAGACGGGGTAAAAGCTATAAGTGATGTCCGGGAATTGGATTGGCTTAGATTGCTTTAGGAGGCCTAAAAAGACGTGGGCAAGGACTTCATCGGAACCATTACCTAAAAACACCTGTTTTGGGTCTAGACCATGTAAATCGGCAATAGCCTTCTTGAGGGAAGCGCCCTCAGGATCTGGGTAAAGCCTCAAATCATCGTTGTTATGCCCATGAATGGCTGCTAGCGCTTTGGGGGATGGACCATATGGGCTTTCGTTGGTATTGAGCTTTACCAGTCGCTCCATTTGCGGTTGCTCCCCAGGAATATAAGGGGTGAGGGTCTGAACAACGGGGCTCCAAAAGCGGCTCATGGGGGACTCTAGTCAAAAAATCAGCAAAAGTTAATCAATGTCATCAAACAACATCAGCATTTATATCTGTATTAGGAATGATATTATGAGGCTTCAATCAACACTTCGCCTCGCGGCGCTCTGAAGCATGCGGCAAGCCGACGTTACCCGAAACACTTCGGAAACCAAAATTCAAATTGCGATCAATTTAGATGGCACAGGTAAGGCTGAGCTCGCCTCGGGCGTACCCTTTCTAGACCATATGTTGGATCAAATCGCCCGTCACGGCATGATTGATCTCAAAGTAGTCGCTAATGGCGATACCCACATTGATGACCACCACACCGTTGAGGATGTGGGGATTACTCTAGGACAAGCATTTGCCAAGGCAGTTGGCGACAAGGCGGGTATTACCCGCTATGGCCATTCCTACGTCCCTTTGGATGAAACTCTGTCGCGTGTGGTGATCGACTTTTCAGGCCGTCCAGGCTTGGAGTTCAACGTCCCATTCACGCGGGCGCGGGTAGGTGACTTTGATGTGGACCTCAGTATTGAGTTCTTCCGCGGGTTTGTGAACCATGCTGGAGTCACTTTACACATCGATAATTTACGTGGCATTAATGCCCATCACCAGATTGAAACCGTGTTTAAAGCATTTGGACGCGCCTTGCGCATGGCTTTAGAGTTGGATCCACGCGCTTCTGGTGTTGTTCCCTCGACTAAGGGCAGCCTCTAATCTAGAAAATTTCTAGCATTGAGTAGCAGACTGTCTAAAAACTACAGAACATAGGCTAACCATTGGCGCAAACCATTGCGATCGTTGATTACGGAATGGGTAATCTACGCTCCGTTTATCAAGCCTTTCATCATGTGGCACCTGATGCCAATGTGGTCATTGCCCGCACCCCGGAAGCAATCATCTCGGCTGAGCGAGTAGTGCTCCCAGGGCAGGGCGCTATGCCAGATTGCATGAAGCATCTCGAGGAGTCTGGTCTATTGGAGGCGCTACTAGATGCAGCTAAAAATAAACCCCTTTTGGGCGTGTGTGTTGGCGAGCAAATGCTATTTGATCAAAGCGCAGAGGTGCGAGCGCTATCCGACAAGCCTTGGACGCCCTGCTTGGGTTTGATTCCTGGAGAAGTGCGACGTTTTGAGTTAGCTGGCAAATTACAGCCAGATGGCTCGGCGTATAAGGTGCCGCATATGGGCTGGAACCAGGTGCGTCAGGATCGTCAGCACGCGCTTTGGGACGGCATCCCAGATTTGACGAGTTTTTACTTTGTGCATAGTTACTATGTTGTACCGCAGCGCAAAAAAGACATAGCGAGCTCAACCGAATATGGTGATTGGTTTACTTCTGCTGTCGCAAGGGATAATATTTTTGCAACGCAATTTCATCCAGAAAAAAGTGCAGAATACGGATTAAAGCTCTACAACAATTTTGTTTCTTGGCAACCTTAATACATCTAACGTACCACTATGCTGCTGATTCCTGCGATTGACCTAAAAGACGGCCACTGTGTTCGACTCGAACAAGGTGATATGGATAAGGCTACGGTTTTTTCTGAAGATCCAGGGGCGATGGCAGCCCATTGGATTAGTAAGGGAGCGCGTCGCTTGCACTTGGTGGATTTAAATGGCGCCTTTGCGGGTAAGCTCAAAAACGAGTCTGCCATTAAATCCATTCTGAAAGCGGTTGGTAATGAGATTCCCGTTCAATTGGGCGGTGGGATTCGTGATCTTGAAACCATTGAGCGTTTATTGGATGATGGTATCAGTACCGTCATTATTGGTACTGCAGCAGTGAAGAGTCCAGGCTTTGTCCAAGATGCCTGCACTGCTTTCCCAGGTCACATCATGGTGGGTTTGGATGCGCGTGACGGGAAAGTGGCCACAGATGGCTGGAGCAAAATTACTGGTCACGAAGTCATTGACCTTGCTAAGAAATTTGAAGACTATGGTGTCGAGGCAATTATTTATACCGATATTGGTCGCGACGGCATGATGAAGGGCATCAATATGGATGCCACGATTAAGTTAGCGCAAGCGATTCGGATTCCGGTGATTGCTAGTGGTGGCCTCTCAAATAATCAAGATATTGAAGCCCTGTGCGAAGCTGAATTTGAAGGTGTGATGGGTGTCATTGCTGGCCGCTCGATTTATGCTGGCGACTTAGATTTAACTGCAGCACAAAAGTATGCTGACGAGTTAACGCTGAAGTTCGCTAAGAAAATTATCTAGAGTGCTGATCAGTGTTAACTAAGCGAATTATTCCCTGTCTTGATGTTACGGCAGGGCGCGTTGTGAAGGGTGTGAATTTCGTTGGCCTGCGTGATGCAGGTGATCCAGTCGAGATTGCAAAACGTTACGACACCCAAGGCGCTGATGAGCTCACGTTCTTGGATATCACCGCTACTTCTGATGGGCGCGATTTGATATTGCACATCATTGAAGATGTCGCATCTCAAGTATTTATTCCTTTGACAGTTGGTGGTGGCGTGCGCGCTGTAGCGGATGTGCGACGCTTACTCAATGCCGGTGCTGACAAAGTGAGTATGAATTCTTCTGCAGTAGCAAATCCAGATTTAGTTTCTGATGCGGCTGCGTATTACGGTTCGCAATGCATCGTGGTGGCGATTGACGCCAAGAAGACTGAAGCAGGTAACTGGGAAGTATTTACCCATGGCGGTCGAACTGCCACTGGTATGGATGTCGTTGTATGGGCAACTGAAGTTGCCAAGCGCGGTGCTGGTGAAATACTCCTCACCAGTATGAATCGCGATGGCAGCAAAGATGGTTTTGATCTTGAGCTCACTGCCGCAGTCAGTGATGCTGTGAGTATTCCGGTGATCGCATCTGGCGGCGTCGGTAATTTGCAGCATTTAGTCGACGGCATTACTCAAGGCCATGCTGATGCGGTACTCGCAGCCAGTATTTTTCACTATGGTGAATACACCGTTGGTCAGGCAAAAGAATATATGGCGAGCCAAGGAATTCCGGTTCGAATTTAATCGGAAAATTTAAGCGCTGATTGCCATATGGGCGATAAATGCAGAGCGATTTTCACCTGCTGACTTGGCTTTAGCGTCTAGCCTTGCTAATACTCTTCTGGGCAAAGTGATGTTTACTCTTTCAATTTCATCTGAAAGCAGAGCTGGATCAATCTCAGCAATTGCCCAGATGCATCCTTTAAACCCTTTTTTCTTTTGTAGATTAGTAATGGAGCTGGGTTTGGGTATGTCTTCGCCAGCATCTAAGGCTGCCTCAATCCAAAGCTCGATTGCTTCTTTCGCATTTTCAATGGCTTCATCAATGCCACCGTCGGCTGCGGAGAAGCAGCCCGGTAAATCCGGAACGACTACACCCCATGCCGCCTTATCTCCTCCTGGCTCAATAGCAATTGGATATTTCATCATGCCCCTTTATTTAATGCCTGCTTGTTTCAGAACCTTTTGAACCAATCCAATGCCCAGATCCTTTTTGGGGTGAGGGACTGTAATATGCCCAGCCTTAAAGGGATGATTAAAAACATGATGAGAGCCTTTTGAGCCACGCAGTACCCACCCATCCATTTCTAAAGCTTTGATAAGTTCTTTGCTGTTCATTCTCGAATTATAAATTCTATACACATCATACACACAAAATAAGTTAGTGTCCATGTGGGGCAACGGGTCGTTTCAGTAAGCCCTAGGCCGCTATTTATTCGTTGGTGCGAATAATTCTGTCAAAATTGAGCAAATGTCAGATACAAATAAAAAATCACAAGAACAAGCATTGTTAGAGAGCGTAACTTGGAATAACCAGGGCCTAGTTCCTGTTATTGCCCAAGAAGCCGATAGCGGCGATGTGCTGATGATGGCTTGGATGAATCGTGAGGCCCTTTTAGAGACAATGCGCAGAGGAGAGGCAGTCTATTGGACTCGTTCTAGACAAAAACTCTGGCATAAAGGCGAAGAATCCGGTCACACCCAAAAAGTAAAAGAAATCCGCCTCGACTGCGATGGCGATACAGTTTTGCTCATAGTTGAGCAAAAAGATGGCATTGCTTGCCATACTGGCGAGCACAGCTGTTTCTTTCTGCGCTGGGATTCTGTTAAATCTGCCTGGGTGGATGAGTCCAAGGGCCCTAAATAGGCTCTTCTCGTCTTTCTGGCAATAAAAGACATAAAATCGCATGATGAACAGCTCAGCGCAAAATCCTTCCAATTTAGACTCTGCTTTAGCCCATTTGGCCGATGTGGTGGACCAGCGACGGGATGCATTTAAAGCGGGCCAGGCTGATCCCAAGACCTCCTATACAGCTTTACTCTTTTCCAAGGGCGACGATGGGATTTTGAAGAAAATTGGCGAAGAAGCCACCGAAGCGGTGATGGCTGCCAAGGATGCTCGTAACGCCAATTTGGCTCCTGAGCAGCAAAAGCTCTTAGTGGGCGAGATGGCTGACCTGTGGTTTCATTGCCTGATTGCGCTTTCCCAGTTTGGTTTACGTCCAGAAGACGTGGTTTCTGAGCTAGAGCGCCGTTTGGGCACCTCCGGTATTGAAGAAAAGGCCGCCAGAAAAGCCGCCAGCAAGGAGTAATTGATGCCTCACGATCCAAATTGCCTGTTTTGTAAGATTTCTCAAGGAACTATCCCATCCCAAAAGGTATATGAGGATGAAGAAATCTATGCATTTAACGATATCAACCCAGCTGCTCCCATCCATTTTTTGATGATTCCTAAGAAACATATCCCGATGTTGGAGTCTGCCGAGGCGGCAGATGCGCCATTGCTAGGTAGAATGATGGAATTAGCGTCGCGTCTTGCCAAGGAGCAGGGTTGCCGTCCTGGAAAAGAGGGTGGCTTTAGAGTAGTAGTGAACAATGGTGCAGATGGTGGGCAAGAAGTTTATCACTTGCATTTGCATGTGATGGGCGGTCCGCGCCCCTGGAAAAAATAGTTCGAGGAGATTAAAAATGGGTTCATTTAGTATTTGGCATTGGTTGATTGTTTTGGTGATCGTGATGTTGGTATTCGGTACCAAAAAATTGCGCAATATGGGTGCCGACTTAGGTGGCGCTGTTAAGGGCTTTAAAGATGGTATGAAAACCCCTGAGGCTGCTGAAGAGCCAAAAGAGCAGATTCAGAGCGCTGCCGCATCACCAGAAAAAACGGTGGACGTTCACGCTAAAGACGTTAACAAGTAATTGTTGATTGAAATAATGCGCACCTGCAATGATTGATCTTGGAGTTTCAAAGCTTGCACTTATTGCAGTAGTTGCATTGGTGGTGGTTGGTCCCGAGCGCCTTCCGAAGATTGCCCGCATGGCAGGTAATTTATTTGGACGAGCGCAACGTTATATGGCAGATGTAAAGTCTGAAGTCAGTCGCCAGATGGACGTTGAAGAATTTAAAAAGCTGCGCGAAGAGAGTACTTCCGCATTAAAAGATGTAGAGAACTCTATTCAATCAACAGTCCAAGAGGCTAAAGCCAATCTGAGTGATCAAGCGGACATCTTTGAGCATAGTTACACGAGAGCTCCATTAGATGAAAAAGAAGTGCTTGGTAAGTCCATTCGCCAAGGCCGTAAGAGTTGGGGTGTGAGACGTGCAGCTAGGCCGGTTTGGTTTAAGCGCTCTACTGGTATGCGCACACAGGTGCAATCTGGTGCTGCTCGCATGAAGCGCTTTCATCACAGTGCCAACAAGTAATAAAAGAATCAAAACTACAAGAATATAAACAACCGCGCATGACTGAAAACAATTCATCAGAAGATTCGGGCTTACAAGAATCTTTCCTATCTCATTTGTATGAGCTGCGGGATCGTATTATTAAATCGGTCATAGCCATCATTGCGGTGTTTGTTTGCCTGGTGTACTGGGCCCCAGATATTTTTCATTTATTTTCACAGCCACTACTAGACTCATTGCCCTCAGGTGGAAAAATGATTGTGACGGATGTCACTGGATCATTCTTTGTGCCCATGAAGGTCACGATGTTGGTTGCTTTCATCATTGCTCTGCCGGTAGTGATGTATCAGCTTTGGGCATTTATTGCTCCTGGCTTATATCAACATGAGCGCAAGCTAATCGTGCCCTTAGTGGTGAGTAGCTACAGCCTCTTTTTATTTGGAATGGCGTTCGCTTACTTTTTGGTATTTCCTACTGTTTTTGAATTCATGGCCAGTTATAACGCACCACTGGGTGCGGAAATGTCCACTGACATCGATAAGTATCTAAGCTTTGCGATGAACACCTTCCTGGCATTTGGACTTACTTTTGAAGTTCCAGTTGTCGTCGTTGTCTTGGTTCGGATGGGTATGGTTTCTCTAGAAAAGCTCAGAGAGATTCGCCCTTATGTAATTGTGGGTGCCTTTGTGATCTCTGCTGTCGTGACGCCACCCGATGTGCTTTCTCAATTACTGCTGGCGATCCCAATGACTCTTCTCTATGAGTTAGGCTTACTAATAGCCCGCTTCTATGTGCCGAAGCCCTCTGACGACGACACAAAAGAGGCTGAGCCTAAAGATGCTGAATCTAAGGGTGCCGACCCTCAAGCAAGCGCTTGATCGTGTGAGAAGGTGGCTTTGAGCCACTCTGTTACCCGATCAAATCGATAGCGTCTTTGCCGTAAATTACCCTCTAGATCAGATTCACTGCCTGCAAATGCTTTTCCAGCGGCGAGTAAAGAGCGACGCTGCAAAGTGGTGTCAATCTGAATCAATCGAGGCAGGATCTTTGGCAACTCGTGACGAATATCTACAACGACGCAATGTTCATGCTGCAGTTGTCCCACCTCGCACAGTAACAGCTCGGCTTTGCTCAAGTTAAATTGATTGGCGATGACGAGTCTGTGACAGAGCAAGATCCACTCTTCTTCCAATTGATGTTCTGCATGATGATTTAATGCTTTCTCTGCATAAGTGGCCAGCTCATACCAATCGTTATTCTTTGGGCTAGACGCATTCTCTAAAACCTTCCCAAGCAGTTCCTTCGCTTCAGGCACGTCTTGTTGTTGGGCTTGCCAGATCCAATAGGAAGCTTGCAGTCCTCGAACCGGTTCTTCAATTTTTTCGCGCTTACGCCAGAGGTTCGCACCTCTTCTAAATTGAGCAACAGGATGACCTAGATCTGCTGCCCGATCGAAACATCGATCACTTTCAGCGGCGTTGTATCCAGAAAACTGCGGGCGACGATAAATCTCCCCTAAAGCAAACCAAGCATCCCTGTCACCATCTTTTGCTGCGAGCTCTAGCCAATAGGCAGCTTTCTTGAGGGAGGCGTTGGATTTACCGCCAAGACCATTCGAAGGGGTTTTTTTATTATTAGCTTGATCACTTAGTTGATCACTTAGTCGAACATTTAGCCGATCATTTAGTTGCGCAAGTCGTAAACCCAGCGTGAGCTTGGCGATGGTCAGACCAAGTTCCGCAGCTTGCATTAGTGCCGTTTCATTTTGTTCCGAAATCCAGGCATTCCATAAAGAGGAGAGGGCTTCATCCTTGGGCTGCAACTTAATCAGTAGCTCTTTGGCTGGATTGGTAAAGCTCGATTCTGTCTCAGCCAGATTGATAAGAAATTCTTTGGCAGTATTTCGCAGCAATGAGAAATCCACACCACCCTCATGCCTTGCAAGCCATGTAGCCAGCTCAGACTGCAGATCATGTTTATCGGGATCCAGCAGCAGATCTGCAAGTTGCCATTGCGCAACGTCACTAGCTGATGAATTGGCTTTTGCTAGCTCCCAAAATGATTTCCAGCCAAACATAAAAGCAGGGGAATTGAACGTTGCAGCCAATGGAACCGCTGATATTTGCTCAAGTATCTCCAGAATGAGTGGGGAGGGCGCGCCTGAAGAAGTGATTTCGGTATCACTTGAGCTTGTATTTATAAGTAATTGATTTTGAATGGATAAATAGGCTTTTTCTAGCCAAATCAGTGCATTAGAGGGTTGAATCGGGGTTTTAAAAGCCCCACTCAGATACGCTGAAGCCAAATTTTGTTGCGCAGAAACATCACCAAGACGGGCGGTTTGGAGGATTTTTAAGAATTCGCGGCTTGCCATATGACAATTTTGGCATCTCAGGCCCTAAAAAGACAGAAATCAAAGCCCTTGTTGCCCTGATACAACGAAGAAAGCCAAAAAACTGCCTTTCCACAAGCAAAAACAGCCTCTAAATACCCTGACCCCCAGTCTAGCAAGGCAAAACAAGCAAAATTCGTAAGTCCCAATTTTATTTGGGCATTACTTTCAATTTATGGAGATTTAAAGAATGAAAAAATCGCTATTAGCAGTTGCAGCAATCGGCGCATTTGCGTCAGCAGCTCAAGCTCAGTCATCAGTAACCGTATACGGTATTTTGGACGTTGGTTACATCGGCGGTAATGTACGTGGTACTACTGGTTCAGGTCCTTCAAAAGGTACTTACAGCAACATCGGCTCTTCTGCTGAGTCCACAAGCCGTTTAGGTTTCCGTGGAACTGAAGATTTGGGCGGCGGTATGTCTGCATTCTTCACATTAGAAACAGGTATTCAACCAACTAACGCAACTGCGTCAACATTTAACAACCGTCAAACTTTTGTTGGTTTAAAAGACAACAAAATCGGTGCCATTTCTTTCGGTACACAGTACACACCAATCCACTCTGCTGTAGCAGTTACTTCTGCTAACCAACAGAACAACATGGTTGGCGATGCAATCTACCCAATCGCTCCTGCAAACAACGGCAACCAAGGCGTTGGCCAATTTGCATCAACAAGCAATACTGATTCATACACCATTCGTACAGCAAACATGGTTAAGTTGCAGTCAAATAACGTTGCTGGTTTTGTAGGTACTGCTTTCTACACAGCTAACAACCAAGATACAACTGTGCGTAGTTCAACTTCAGGTGGTAACAACAACCAAAACGGTTGGGGTGTTGGCGTTAACTACACATGGCAGAAACTCTTGGTAACTGCTAACTACCAATCATTGAATTCACGTCAGACAGCAACTGGTACAGTTACAACATTTGCTCCTGCTACTGCTTCTACAAACACTGGCACTACTTCTACATTAAATGCTGCTGGTATCTGGTCAAACGCAACTGGTGGTTCAAACGTTCGTGATAACCAAATGTACTTTGCTGCTACTTACGACTTTGGTATCTTGAAGGCCTACGGTCAGTACATCAACCGTAAAGCAACTTCACAGTTGACTTCAAACGACTATTTGTCACGTACTGCACAGCAGATCGGTGTTCGTAGCTTCATTACACCAAAGATCGAAGGTTGGGCATCAGCAGGTACAGGTCGTTATGACTCATTCGGTCCAGCAAATCCAACAGTTAACTTCACAGCGTATCAGTTGGGTGCTAACTACTGGTTGAGCAAGCGTACAAACTTGTACACAATCTTTGGTTCAACACAGCAATCAAGTGCAAGCGGAAATCAGCCAAGCATTGGTGCGAATAACTACGCCGCTGGCGTACGTCACACTTTCTAATTTGATGCTAGCGTAAGCTAGTAAAAATTAGTTTGGCATTAAATGAACCTACTGTAGAAATACAGTAGGTTTTTTTATTATTTTTGGGTGTATGGATAGTCAAAACACAATTAATACATTGATTGAATTGGCCGAAAAAAATATTCGTGATGGTTCAGTGCAATTTGCTCATACGCTTCTATTGCAATGCTTAGATATTGATCCTGAGAGTATTAGGGCAAATGAGTTACTTGCTGATCTTGCTCTAAATGAGGGCAATATAGGCTTAGCCATCAAAAGATTGGAGAATGCATGTGTACATGAAATGGCCTCAGCAGAATCCTTGCATAAACTCGCATCTTGTTATTTCAGTATTGGCGACATTCAGCATTCGATCGAGGCACTTGAAAGATCTCTGATAAAAAAAGAGTCTTTTGAAGTGCTACATGATCTCGGGGTCACTTTATCGTTGGCCGGAAGACATGAAGATGGAATAGAGAGGTTGGAACAGGCTGTTGCTATAAAGCAGGTGCCTGAAGCCTATTACAACATCGGCAGGATATGTGATGAGCTAAGACTCTATGACAAGGGAGCTGCTGCCTATCAAATGGCACTCAAGCTCAACCCAGATTTTGTAGAGGCTTGGGTTAACTTTGGTGTGGTGATGTATGAGCAAGGGCGCCTTGATGATGCATTATTTGCATATAGCCAAGCCCTGAAGATAAATCCTAATTTTTTAGATGCCTTGTTAAACCGTGGAAATGCGTTGTATAGGCAGCAGAGATTTTCCGAATCTATAGATGCTTATGATGCAGCCATTGCAATTGATGGTAATTTTGCTGATGCGCACTTCAATAAATCAATGCCATTATTGTTACTTGGTGATTTTCAATCTGGGTTTGACGAATATGAGTGGAGGCTTCAATGTCCCTCATTACAAGAGACGGCTAGGGGCATCCATCGGCCAACTTGGCATGGCGAGGTCCTGAGAGGTAAGACAATCCTACTTTACAGTGAACAGGGATATGGGGATTCGATTCAATTTTGCCGTTATGTAAAGTTGGTTTCTGAATTAGGGGCGAAGGTCATTCTGGAGGTTCAAGAACCCTTGGTAAGTTTGCTCTCAAACCTAGAGGGAGTGTCTCAGGTCTTTGTAAAGGGGGAGATACCGCCCAATCATGACTATCAATGTGCGCTCTTAAGTCTTCCAAGAATATTCAAAACGACTATCGATACTATATCCAGCCCTGGAAAATATATTGAGTGCGATTCTAGGCTAGCGACTCAATGGCAGAAGAGGTTAGGCACTAGAGTAAGGCCAAGAATCGGTATAGCCTGGAGGGGCAATAGAAAGCACTTAAATGATGGCAATCGCAATATTCTTGTAGGTGACTTATTGAGGTCATTGCCTAAGAATTTTGATTACGTTTCTTTGCAAAAAGAAATGATTGATGAGGATGAAATTGCGCTCAGAGATTACCCTCATCTCCTTCGATTTGAGGCGGATCTACAAAGTTTTAGTGATACCGCTGCATTGATTAACTGTTTAGATCTGGTGATTACGGTAGATACCAGCATTGCACATTTAAGTTGCGCGCTAGGAAAGACTACCTATATATTGCTTTCAAGTCCCCCTGATTGGCGCTGGCTACTAGAGCGTAGTGATAGTCCTTGGTATAGCAGTGCAAAGCTTTATAGGCAGAAAGTCCTGAATGACTGGAATGGTGTTCTCAGTGAGATTCAGGAGGATATTCAAATAGCTTTTGAATCCAAACATCTGAAGTAACCTTAAAATTAAATTAAGCATCAATTAATGCTGGCATCGTTAGCGTGAGTAAGTTGGAGTAATGGCCTGTAAAAAGTTACTTTCTGGAGCTTCCACTCAATAAGACAACATTTTCTGATGCAGGTGGTACTTGTAGACCATCAATTGTGCGGACCCGATTAACCACCTCAACGATTTGATGCTAGCTTCGGCTAGTTTCGCACTGAGAATTGAAATGCCACCCTTCGAGGTAGTATTTTTTATGTCCTAAGGTGATGTAAATATGTGGCTTACAGGCTCGTTATTTTCATACCGTCGCTGCATTTCTATCAAGAGTGATTCAAGGTTGAATGCAAATAACTTAGTATTAAAAAGCGGTGAAATTGGAAGATGGGATGCTAGCTTCTCTTTTAGAAAAATTACTTTACTTGGATTGTTTCCGAGATGAATTGCAAGCTCTTCATATTCTTGAAAATTATTGGTGATGAGCTCAGGCAGGCTTAAAGTTGTGAGTAAGCTACTCGCTACTCTTGCTGGAAAACTATCCCCCAATATCGTGATTAGAGGTAATCCAGACTTTAAAGAATCAATTGCTGTAGTGTGGGCATTGAACGGATGCGTATCTAAAAATAGGTCAGCAAGCTGATGCCTCCCTAGATGATCCGATATGAACTCCATTCGCTTGGCAAAAATAATGCGGCTTGACTCGACACCATATTGAGCAAACTCTGCTATTAAATTCTGCTGAAATGTTAAATTATTTTCCGAGAGCCACAAAACGCTACCTGCTACGGCATTGAGGATATTTGACCAAGTCTGAATGACATGGGTGTTCAATTTATAGCTGTTGTTAAAGCAGCAGAACACAAAGGCGTTCTCGGGCAGGCCAAACTCTTCTCTTGACGCGGGTGATGCTGACGGTAGCCTTTTTGAATCATCCACCATATAGCAGTGAGGCAGGTAAGCAATCTTTTCTGTAAAAAAAATCCTTGCTTGCTCGGGAATAACAATCTTGTCTGCAATGATGTAATCAAAGGAGTTGGTTCCAAGACTTCCTGGGTAGCCAAGATAATTTACTTGTATTGGCGCAGCGCGAAATTTAAAGATATCAATCCTCGCTCCTTCAGTGTAGCCACCCAGATCAATCGCAATATCAATACCTAGATTTCTACAAAATTCTGCAATTTCAAGGTCTGATTTATCTTCAACATCAATAAAATGATCAAACGCATTTTCAAGACGTTTCCGTATAGCATCATGTCCATTCACTTTTGCTAAAGAAATGGCATAAGTCTCGAATTTATCTCTGTTGTGAAGTTCAAAAAGTTCTGCAGTCAAATGGGACACGGGGTGGTTTTTAAAATCAGCAGAGATGTAAGCTAGCTTAATTTTTCCATTACCAATGAGTCTATTTTTTCTTGTAATTACTAATTCCTGAATATGTGCATTTGTCTTTGCCCAAATACTTGCAGCTTGCAGGTGCGCAGATGGTGAGTCGATAAGAGACATGATTCCAAAGGGCGCTGTAACACGCTTGCTCTCAGCAAGCGCTTGAATAAGACTCGTAGTTTCTTTCTCTATATTATTTCGGTCACCAATCAGCATCTTTATATTGAGTTTTGAGCCCAACAGGAAGTCAATATTAGGATTGATTTGATGCGCTTTGTTATAGCTTTTAAGAGACTCAGAAAGCCGCTTTAGTTTTAAATAGGCCAGCCCCTTATTTGAGTAAGCCTCTGCCTGCATAGGGTCCAAAGCAAGGGCTTTATCAAAATAACTAATCGCATCTTCCAGTCGATTCAGTTCATTCAATGCGCTACCAATGTTTGATAGTGCTTCGCATGATTTCAAATCTATTTTTAAAATTTCTTCAGCAATTAGAATCGCATCTTCATATCTTTTAGACTCAAAGAGCGCTTGTCCCTTGGCTAGGAGCAGGGTGATATCGAGTGAGTTTAGTAAATACGCCTTGTCTAGATAGCTTAGGCTTTCTGGATATTGTTTTTTTACTAAAAAACTTAAGCCTATATTTAAAATTGCAAGGTAGTTATTAGGCTCGTATTTCAGTACGCTAGAAAACTCAAGTAATGCTTCATCGATCAAATTCATCCTACGTGAGGCGATACCTTTATTCAGAGAGGCCTCTACGTGCTGAGGATTGAGCTCCATAGCCTCGTTAAAAGCACCTAGTGCACCCTCATTTTTCCCTAAGATAGAGAGAGTTTTTCCATAATTAATCCAAGCATCTACATTTAAGGGGGCAAGCTTTACTGCTCTTTCATGATGGGGTAATGACTCAAGGTGCTCATTGCAATCGGCCAATGCTTTTGCAAGGTTGTAACGAGTTGAGAAATTGTTGGGGTTAATCTGGACTGCTTTCTTGAGATATTTTGCAGCTTCTAGATGATCCCCAGAAGTGGCTTTAATTAGCCCCAAAATTTCAAAAGCTGGAAGATTGTTCTTTTGCGCCTTAAGTACTTTTAGTAGCGTCTCTTCCGCTTCGGCAATAAAACCGTTTTGATACAGGCTAATGGCCTCACCGATGAGTTCTTGGATTTTGGTGCTCATAACATTTCACATTGATATTAAAAATAATGGAGCCGTCTGGTTTACAGCCCTGTGCGTTTCTAGATCCCCTAGTGCCCGTTGGACTTTTAGTTATTTAGGGGCGGGCAGATTGGTAAAATTAGATAAAAGTGATGATTTTTAAGACTTACTTTTTCAGACTATCCCGAATTTCTCTCAATAAGACAACATCTTCGGGAACTGGAGGTGCCGGTGGGACGTCAATAGTGCGCACTCTATTGACCACTTTGACCATCTGGAAGATGACAAACGCCAATAGAATGAAGTTAATGGAGATGGTGATGAAATTCCCATAGGCAAAAATGGGTATGCCTGCCTTTTTAAGGGCATCAAAAGTTCTGGGGACCCCTTCAGGAATGCTGCCAAGTACTAAGAAAAGGTTGGTAAAGTCAATATGACCCCCCAGCAGAGTTGAAATCACCGGCATAACAATGTCATTCACCAGCGAATCCACAATCTTCCCAAATGCCCCGCCAATAATGACGCCTACTGCCAAATCAATGGCATTGCCCTTAACTGCGAAGTCCCGAAATTCCTTTAAAACACTCACAAATGTTCCCCTTGTTCTTTAAATGCGTGCTAAACCTGGATTATCTCCATATCCTTCCACTTAACTCTACTTTTTACTTTAAAATCCCAGCTTCAAGCAAATCTGACCTATAAATGTTCTTTCAAGGAATTTTGTAAATGAGTAACAAGTCTAGTACGGATAAAGAGCGACGTAAATGGTTGATTGCCACTTCAGCAGTCGGCGGTGCTGGTGCAGCAGCAGCTTTATATCCTTTTGTTGATAGTTTTCAACCTTCTGAGCGTGCCAAGGCCGCCGGAGCTGCTGTTGAGATTGATATTTCTGGTATGCAGCCTGATGAGATGCGTATGGTGGAGTGGCGCGGTAAGCCTGTATGGGTTGTACGCCGTACGCCTGAGCAGGTAGCTGAACTCTCGAAGATTGACGCAGAATTAGCAGACCCTGATTCTTTAAGGGATCCAGCCCTATACACCCCTCCCTATGCCCAGAATCAATGGCGCTCCATTAAACCTGAATACATGGTTGTAGTTGGTATTTGTACACACCTAGGTTGCTCCCCTACGCCTAAGTTTGAAGCAGGCGCTCAACCTTCCTTACCAAATACATGGCCAGGTGGTTTCTTATGCCCATGTCATGGTTCAACATTTGATTTGGCGGGTCGTGTATACAAAAATAAACCAGCGCCAGACAATATGGAAGTCCCACCACATATGTATCTGACCGAAACTACGATTTTGGTTGGCGAAGATAAGAAGGCCTAAGGAGATATAAATGGCATTTCACGAAAAAGTACTTCCAGCTGATGCATCAGCTCCTCAGAGGGTGATGGCGTGGGTTGATTCGCGTCTACCGGTTACCGCCGCATTCAAGAAGCATATGAGTGAATACTATGCGCCTAAAAACCTGAATTTCTTTTACATCTTTGGTGCCCTAGCCATCGTTGTTTTAGCGATTCAAATTATTACTGGTATTTTCTTGACAATGAACTACAAGCCAGACGCTGCTAAGGCATTTGAGTCTGTCGAGTACATCATGCGTGAAGTACCATTTGGGTGGGTGATTCGGTATATGCACTCGACCGGCGCCTCGATGTTCTTCGTAGTGGTTTACATGCATATGTTCCGTGGCTTAATTTACGGCTCCTATCGTAAGCCACGTGAACTCATTTGGATCTTCGGATGTGCGATTTTCCTAGCCTTAATGGGTGAAGCGTTCTTTGGATACCTGCTTCCATGGGGTCAAATGTCTTATTGGGGTGCCCAAGTTATTGTGAACTTGTTCTCTGCAATCCCCTTGATCGGTCCAGACCTGTCCTTATGGTTGCGTGGCGACTATGTAGTTGGTGATGCGACCTTAAACCGTTTCTTTGCATTCCATGTCATCGCTATTCCATTGGTGTTGATTGGTTTGGTTGCGGCACATATTTTGGCGCTCCATGAAGTGGGTTCTAACAATCCAGACGGTGTTGAGATTAAGAATACAGTTGACGAAAAAGGTATTCCATTGGATGGGATACCTTTCCACCCGTTTTACAGCGTCCATGACGTCATGTACCTCGGCGGTTTCTTGATCATTTTTGCATCGATTGTTTTCTTTGCGCCAGAGATGGGTGGGTATTTCTTGGAGGCGAATAACTTTATTCCGGCTAACCCATTCGTTACTCCAACGCACATTGCACCCGTTTGGTATTTCACACCGTTCTACTCGATGTTGCGTGCAACTACCTCAAGCTTCCTCTTGCCGTTGTGGATTTTCTTGGCAGTAGTTTTGGGAATGTTTGCTCTCAAGTCCAGCGATATCAAAGTCAAGGGCGCATGTGCGGCTATTGCTTTGGTTCTGGCTGCTGGCTTCTTCCTATTTGATGCCAAGTTCTGGGGTGTTGTGATCATGGGTGGTTCTGTTGTGATTCTGTTCTTCTTGCCTTGGTTGGATCATTCCCCAGTGAAATCGATTCGCTATCGCCCACAGTTCCATAAATATATTTATGGTGTGTTCATTGTGAGCTTTGTAGTTTTGGGTTACTTGGGTATTCAGCCACCAACACCATTATTTGAAAAGATTTCTCAGATTTGTACTATTTATTATCTGGGCTTCTTCTTGGCAATGCCGTTCTGGAGCAAGCTTGGTACGTTCAAGCCAGTTCCAACACGCGTTACTTTTGCAGCTCATTAACTAACGCTCAGTACATTGGTAAAGAGAAACTAGGAACTAGTATGAAACGAATTCTGTACACTTTGATGAGCGTCTGCCAAGCGACAGCTCTGCTTACTGCACTTACTTTTGGTTTAACTGCAAATGCGAGTGAGGGCGGCTTCCCACTGGATACCGCACCCAATCGCGTGAGCAATGATGCTTCTTTACAAAACGGCGCCAAGATTTTTGTGAACTATTGCTTGAACTGCCATGCAGCCTCAAGCATGCGCTACAACCGCCTACGTGACATTGGTCTGACTGATCAGCAAATCAAAGATAACTTGATTTTTACTGATGCTAAGGTTGGCGATCTGATGACCATTTCGATGTCAGCGAAAGACGGAAAAGCTTACTTTGGTAAAACTCCTCCAGATCTCTCGGTAGAAGCACGTGCACGTGGAACGGACTGGCTATATACCTACTTCCGTACTTTTTACAAAGACGACACTACCCAGACTGGTTGGAATAACTTGGTTTACCCGAACGTTGGTATGCCGCATGTTTTATGGCAACTACAAGGCGAGCGTGCCGCCAAGTTTGAAGAGCGACAAGATCCACACGATGCAAGTCGTGTAGAGAAAAAATTCGTTGGTTTTGAGCAGTTAACACCTGGGACTATGAAATCTCAGGAGTATGACGACAACATCGCTGATTTAGTTGCATTCATGTCCTGGATGGCTGAACCAGTTCAGCTTCAGCGTAAGCGTCTTGGTGTTGTAGTGTTGCTCTTCTTGGCAATCTTCACCCTGTTAGCATGGCGCTTGAACAAGGCTTATTGGAAAGACGTCCACTAAGTCATGCCTGCAATTGATTTAAAGCCGCTTTAGTTTTGCGTTTGTAGTATTGAAGTAGATATTTAAGGAAATCAATTTATGATGGTGTTGTACTCGGGCACAAATTGCCCATTCTCGCAACGCTGCCGTCTGGTGCTTTTTGAAAAAGGCATGGACTTTGAAATCCGTGATGTGGACTTGTTTAACAAGCCAGAAGACATCTCGGTAATGAACCCTTATGGCCAAGTGCCTATCTTGGTCGAGCGCGACTTAATTTTGTATGAATCAAACATCATCAATGAATACATTGATGAGCGTTTTCCTCATCCACAGTTGATGCCGCCTGATCCTGTTGCACGTGCACGTGCTCGTCTCTTCCTCTTCAATTTTGAGAAAGAGTTATTTGTACACGTGTCTGCTTTGGAAAATGAAAAAGGTAAGCCAGCTGAAAAGACTCATGAAAAAGCGCGTTTGGCTATTCGTGATCGCCTAACTCAGCTAGCCCCAATTTTTGTGAAGAATAAGTACATGTTGGGTGAAGAGTTCTCCATGCTGGATGTCGCAATCGCTCCTTTATTGTGGCGTTTGGAGCATTACGGCATCGACCTTTCGCGCAATGCAGCCCCTCTCTTGAAGTACGCTGAGCGTATTTTCAGTAGACCTGCTTATATCGAGGCTTTGACTCCATCAGAAAAGGTAATGCGTCGCTAAGCGGCTCATTACTCAGGCTGGCAAGATAAGCATGTCTGACATCCCAAGTAATAAACCTTACCTAATCCGTGCCCTACACCAGTGGTGCACGGATTTTGGCTTTACGCCCTTCATGGCGGTCTTTGTAGATTCCAGCGTTGAGGTTCCTATGGAGTTTGTGAAGAATGATGAAATCGTTCTCAATCTCTCTATAGAGGCCTGCCATCAACTCAATTTAGATAATGACTGGATTAGCTTTCAGGCAAGATTTGGCGGGGTCCCTAGGAAAATTATGGTTCCCGTGACTCACGTGCTTGCAATCTATGCCAGGGAAAATGGTCAGGGAATGTCCTTTCCTTTTGATGCAGGCAAGGCCAATAAACCCAAAGAAATGAATCCCAGTGATGATGAAAAGCCAAAAGCCACCAGACCATCCTTGACGATTGTGAAATAGGTTAAAATGTTTTCCGTTGCCCCTTTAGCTCATCTGGTAGAGCAACTGATTTGTAATCAGTAGGTGGTCTGTTCGAGTCGGACAAGGGGCACCATCAATTTCATGCTACACCTCCCCAACATCACCTTATTAGCTGTTAGTTCTGTTGATCTAGCTGGCACTGATCTTGCTTTGCAGATATCTTCCCACGATATTGAATTTGGTGCTATTAAGTTTTTATCATCCGAAGACTGGTCTCCATCCAATCCAAAGATTGAAATGGTAAAAATTCCAAAGCTTGATATTGTTGGCTACAGCAAGTTTATTCTTTGCGATCTTTACAGGCATGTTGAAACTCAATACTGTCTTGTTGTTCAGTCTGATGGCTTTGTTCTCAATGCGAGTAAGTGGAATCCCACTTTTCTTGGATACGATTACATCGGAGCTCCATGGCCAATGGATTTGAAGTTACAGCCTGGTGATATTGCCTTAGATTTGAGTGCAAATACTGTGGGTAATGGCGGTTTTTCTTTGAGAAGTAAAAGGCTATTGGAGGCAACATCAAACATTGCCTTTGATGATTTATCTTTTCCCACGAAATCCGAGGATTTAATTTTGTGCCATTATCTACTCCAAGATATGCTGAAAGCCGGAGTTAAATTTCCCAATCCAGAGCTGGCCGCTCAGTTTTCTATTGAATCTCCATCCGCTACTTACGGGCAGAATCCATCAACTTGTTTTGGATTTCATGGAAAAGAGCTGAGGGATTTGATCTTTGCCAACGTGCAAGGTTAAGTTGAACGAGGGTTATCGATCAAGTCTTACCGCTTTTGTCTCTGGTAAGTAAAGTAATGCTAAAACTGCCCCACTCGCTAAGAAAATAGTCGGATACCAAAGTCCTGCAATAGTACTTGCCCATTGTTGGTTGAGCCAGGTAACGATTAAGGGAAGTAGGCCTCCAATCCATCCAGCCGCCAAGTTATGCGGAAGAGTGGCCGCGCTATTTCTAGTCTTTGCCGGAAAAAGTTCTGCAAGGAGTGCCGTTTGCGGACCTACTACTAGTGCCAGTATTGCTGATAAGCCAATTAAGACGAGGGCTATTAATAATGTGGACTCGCCATTGCTTTGTAAGAAATGAAACGCCGGCAAGATCAGCGTCGCCCCTAAAATCAAACCGCTAACCACCACAGGCTTTCTGCCAATTTTGTCCGAGAGCCATCCAGCAAAGATGGTCAATGGTAGTAGTGCAACCGTTGCATACACACTCAATTGATCTACTAATTGGGGTGCTAATTTAACTGAGGTCTTAAGAAAGATTGAGGTGTAGACCTGCACACAGAAAAACATTACTGCACCACCAGCAGAGATACAGAAGAAAAGTAGAAACATTCTTTTTCTGGTTTCTGGATCCTTCAGATTATCTCGAAGTGGATGCTTGGATTGTGTTGCTGATTTACTGAGCTGCAGATAAACCGGTGTTTCTTCTAGAGCCATTCTGGCTTTGAATGCGATTACTAGCAGAATCAGTGAAATCCAAAACGGCACACGCCAACCCCAAGATAAAAATTCCTCAGGGCTGAGGTAGCTTTGTAGTACAGCAATCTGTAGTGTTGAAACTAGTATGCCTAAAGGCCCCATTAATTGCAGGAAGCTGGTCTTAAAGCCGCGATTAGATTCGCCCGCATGCTCTGTCAGGTAGACAGCGCTACCGCCAATTTCGCCGCCTGCTGATAGACCCTGTAAGAGCCTCAGACTCACCAGCAGAATAGGTGCCCAGATGCCGACTTGCGCATAGGTTGGTAAAAAACCTACGCAGACTGTAGCAAAACCCATTAAAGCGATTGTGATCATAAAGACGGGGCGACGACCGATCCGATCACCAATGCTCCCAAAAATAGCAGCTCCAATGGGTCTCACCACCATACCAACCCCAAAGGTGGCGAGGCTAGCTAATAGAGCGGTACTGGGATCGCTAGAAGGAAAGAAAAGGGGGCCAAAAACTACTGCCAGAGTGGCAAAGGTCAAAAAGTCATACCACTCTAAAAAAGTTCCAAAACAGGCTGCAACAGCCACTTTTCTGTAGGAATGCGATGAAGCCTGTGTTTCTGATACGTGAGTGGCAGTCAATTGTTATTCCGAGTCTGTGGATGACTCAATCAAAGGCGATGATAAATTTTTGCTGGGTTTGACCCCAAGCTCGCGAACCTTCTCCGCCGTACGAATCAGATTGCCTTTGCCTGACTTGAGCTTATTGAAGGCATCGTGATAGCTAGTTTGGGCTTGATCCAATCGTTGTCCTAACTTTTCAAGATCATCCACAAAGCCAACAAACTTGTCATAGAGCGTACCGCATTGCTTTGCAATTTCTAGTGCATTGCGATTTTGGTGGTCTTGCCTCCAAAGATGGGCGACAGTGCGAAGAGTAGCCATCAAAGTGCTTGGGCATACCAGCACAATATTTTTCGCTAGAGCTTCTTGGTAGAGGTTGGGAGCAGTCTTTAGGGCCAATAAAAAGGCGGGCTCAATGGGTACAAACATCAACACAAAGTCCACCGAGCCAGTGCCATACAGCGAGCTATAGTTCTTGCCTGAGAGTCCTTGTATGTGCTGACGTAGCGATTGGATATGTGCAGCTAGCTCTTGTTCCGCAACTACAGGGTCTGAGGCTTCAGCGTGACGGGAGTAAGCGGTAATAGAGACCTTGCTATCGACCACCAAGCTTCTGCCTTCGGGTAACTTGACCACAACGTCTGGCTGAAGGCGTGAGCCATCGGTCTGAGTATGGCTGTCCTGTACGAGGTATTCTTCGCCCTTACGAAGGCCTGAGGATTCTAGAATCGATTCCAAAACAAGTTCGCCCCAATTGCCTTGAACCTTTGAGTCACCCTTCAGCGCCTGGGTAAGTGAGCGGGTTTCATCTGACATACGCAGATTAAGACTAGCTAGACGCTCGATTTCACTCTTGAGGGCAAATCGCTCACGCGCTTCATTGCCATAGGAAGTGTTGACCTGTTCTTTGAATTCAGTCAACTTAGTTTGTAGCGGCTTCAGAAGTGCATCTAAGTTGGCTACGTTCTGCTCGGTAAAGCGCTTTGATTTATCTTCTAGAATTTCATTGGCTAAATTCTTAAACTGGCTAGTGAGCGCCTCTTTGGCTTCATTGAGGGATTCAATTCTGCCAAGACCTTGTTTGCGCTCAGAGTCTAACTCAGCCTCAAGGCGGATCGCATGTTGTAATGCTTGGTCCCGTTCATCGCGAAGGCTGATGACTAAAGCAGCTTCAGTCAAGTTTTGTTGTTCTACGCGTTGTAGTGCAGAGCGTAAATTGAGTGCATAAACAAAAAGGCCTGCACATACACCTAATGGCAGGCCAAACAGAAGCAGGGAGCTTAAGTCAAAAGTCACAGATGCGAGCTAAGAATTTCTACAATCAAGCTTGAACAATTTTTTTCAATTCACCACTTTGAAACATCTCTGTCATGATGTCTGAGCCACCAATGAACTCACCATTGATATAAAGCTGAGGAATAGTTGGCCAATTGGCGAATTGTTTAATGCCTTGACGAATTTCTTCATCCTCTAGAACGTTAACGGTATGTAGGTTCTCAACACCGCTTGCACGCAAAATGTTGATTGCATTGCCGGAGAAGCCGCACTGTGGAAACTGGGCGTTGCCCTTCATAAACAATACAACGGGGTGACTAGAAACGATTGCTTGAATTTTTGCTTGGGTATCCATAATTTTTCCTAAATTGATTCTGTAAGGCAATGTTGATTTGATGCTGCTGATGTGGCTAATTTTAAAGCTATCTGGAGAAAAGGGTTAACTCCCTTGGCAGGTTTTGGGATCTTTTCGTCCCGTGACTACACGGCAGTGACCGGCTAAATCGAGATGCGCCTGAATATCGATTAAATGGGCATGCTGCATGAGTTCCACAACGGCTTCAGACTGATCAAAGCCGTGCTCTACAGCGATTAAACCACCAGACCTCAAGTGTTGATCTGCCCCAGAAATAATCATCGCTAGGCAGCTCAAACCACTGGCGTAATCAGTGAGGGCTGAAGCAGGTTCAAATCGGAGGTCCCCTTGAGTGAGATGGGGGTCTAGATTGGCGATATAGGGCGGGTTGCTGACAATGACATCAAAATGCTGCTGACCTATTGCCTCATACCAGCTACCTTGTGCAAATTCGACTTGCTGGCTTAAATTAAGCAATTGGGCATTGTGTTTGGCAATGGCTAGAGCCTCACCTGATTGATCCGTTGCAATGACTGTGGCGAGCGATGCTTCACTTGCAATAGCGAGTGCAATAGCGCCAGAGCCAGTACCTAGATCCAATACGCTTGTGGGTTGTTTGGATTTAGCAATTTCAGCAAGGACAATATCGACCAGTAGCTCAGTTTCGGGGCGGGGGATGAGCACGCCGGGAGCCACCAATAACTCAATATTGTGAAACCCCTTTTTTCCTAAAATATAGGCTACGGGCTCACCATTAGCTCTTCTCGATATGAAAGATTCCCATTCGATAGCTGCTGCTTCATTTAACACCATGTCATCGCGAGACAGCAATGCTGAGCGAGGTAGTTGGTAGTGCTTTTCTAGAATATGTGCCAGCAAGATGCGAGCTTCATTTGTTGGTAATGGGCAAGCACTCAGTAAGAGGCGTAAAGATTTGCTAGTACTCATCTTTAGGCGAAATTAATTGTCGCCCAAAGCAGCCAAAAGCTCAGCTTGATGCTCTGACGCTAGGGCATTGCAAAGATCATCAATATCACCATCCATCATGGCATCAATTTTATAGAGCGTCAGGTTGATTCGGTGGTCGGTAATACGACCTTGTGGAAAGTTATACGTACGAATGCGATCACTGCGATCCCCGGTACCCACCAAAGACTTTCTGGTTTGAGCTTCTAACTGATGCTTCTCGCGTTCACGTGCATCCATGATGCGAGATACCAGCACCTTCATCGCCTGTTCGCGATTGCGATGCTGGCTTCGATCATCTTGACATTCAACTACTGTGCCGGTCGGTAAGTGGGTAATGCGGACCGCAGAATCAGTTTTATTAATATGCTGGCCACCAGCACCCGAAGCCCTAAATGTATCAATACGCAGCTCAGCGGGATTAATTTTGACCGCCTCCAATTCATCAGCTTCGGGCATTACTGCTACTGTACAAGCCGAAGTATGAATACGTCCCTGAGTTTCTGTTTGGGGTACGCGTTGCACGCGATGCCCACCCGATTCGAATTTAAGTCGCGAGTAAACCGATTGACCCACTAAGCGAAGTACCACTTCTTTGTAGCCACCAAGATCAGACTCAGCAGCATTGACGACTTCTACCTTCCAGCCTTGACGCTCAGCAAAGCGGGTATACATTCTGAGGAGGTCGCTGGCAAAGAGGGCGCTTTCATCGCCGCCGGTACCCGCACGAATCTCTAAGAAGACATTACGCTCATCGTTAACATCTTTTGGCAGTAATAGTTTCTGTAGGGTAGCTTCAAGCTCTTCCATAGTGGCTTGGGCCTGCTTTTGCTCCTCGTCCGCAAAGTCTTTCATCTCCGGGTCTTTGCGCATCTCTTCGGCTGCTTGTACATCCGCCTCTGCTTGCTTATACAGACCAAACTTTTCTACGACCGTCGCAATATCAGAATGCTCACGGGTGAGTTTCCGATAATTATCCATGTCCTTGGTGGACTCTTCGGTAGTTAATAAGGAATTGAGTTCGGCTAAGCGTGTATCTAGATGGTCTAGCTTAGCCCGCATGCTGGGCTTCATCTAATGGTCTTCTGGCTTGGAGTGTGAGGCGAATAATTTGGGAAGCAACTTAATCAGGGCGTCACGCTCAGCGCCATTGGAATGTTGTAAAGCATGTAATGAGCCATGTAAGAACTTATTGGTTAAGCCTTGCGCCATAGCATTCAGAACTTCTTGAGGATCATCGCCACGCATTAGTCGTTTCATGGCGCGATCGAGTTCGAGCTGTCGGAGATGCTCACCTTGTTGCTGAATATCCTGAATAAGTGGCACAGTCTTGCGGCCTTGCATCCAGTGCATAAAATTGCCCACACGATCTTCAATAATGGCCTCTGCTTGACTGACGGCAGCTTGACGTAAAGAGGCTCCTGTTTGAATCATCACACCCAAATCATCTACCGTATAGAGATAAACGTCATCTAGCCGAGAGATTTGTTGCTCGAAGTCACGTGGAACTGCTAAGTCAATCATCACCATCGGTTTATGGCGACGTTGCTTTAATGCACTTTCCACCATACCAAGACCAATGATAGGCAGCGAAGAGGCGGTACTTGAAATAATGATGTCAAATTCATGTAATCGGGAAGGGAGCTCAGAAAGCTTAAATGATTCTGCCTCAACATTCTGAATCGAAATCGAGTCTGCCAATTCTTGTCCACGTTCAATTGTGCGATTGGCAATCGCAACGCTTTTAGGTTTTTGCGCTACAAAATGCGTTGCACACAAGGCGATCATTTCACCTGCGCCAATAAACAATATGCGTTGATCAGCAATCTTTTCAAAGATACGTTCGCTTAGACGAACTGAGGCAGCTGCCATGGAGATAGAGTGCGCCCCAATTTCAGTTGATCCACGAACCTCCTTGGCAACAGCAAACGTTTTTTGAAAGAGCTGATTGAGATAGGTGCCTAAGACACCCGCATCATTGGCAGTGCGTACAGCATCTTTCATCTGACCCAAGATTTGGGTTTCACCAATCACCATGGAATCTAAGCCACAGGCTACTCTAAAAGCATGACGCACTGCATCCGACTGCGGCAGTGAATAAATATGGGGCTCTAAACTGCTAGGGGCTAATTGTTGTGTTTTGGCTAACCAGTCAAAAGTAGCCTCATGCAAGAGGCTGGCTGCCTCTGCATCATTAGCGGCGCAATAGAGCTCGGTACGATTGCAGGTAGATAGAATGGTGGCCTCAGGCAGCCCGGCCTGATTCGCGCCAACGAGATGTTGGCGAAGATCGTGCAACGCTTCTTGAAGAAATTCAGGGTCAAAGGCGACTTTTTCCCGAATGGCGACCGGCGCTGTGTGATGATTGATGCCGAGTGTCAACAACTTCATAGTGGTGATTATAGATTTGATGGCAACAACAAGGGGGCAGCAATGGGGTTTTTAGCTTTTCTGGTGATCGGCGGCTTATGTGGCGTATTTGCCTGGGTTTTTTACCCAGGACAGCGCAAATCCAAGCCCAATTTAGTAAAACCCCTGTTAGCCATCCTGTTGGGCTTTATAGCTGCTCTAGCCAGCTCATACCTGGGGCAAGTCCTTGGGTTCTTCCAACCAGGTCAGATGCTGGAATGGCTGAGCGCCATTTTGGCGTCTTGTCTAGCGGGGAGTCTTTACGCTGGCTTAAATAAATAAGTCATTTGTTACTGGCGTTCTTCAAGATCTAGAAGGGCTTGGTCCAGAAAATTCGTTAAATCACTATTAGAGCGGTCAGCAAGGGTAGCCAATGCAGATTGGTATCGGCATTCTTCTGTAAATTCGATTGAATTTACTCCGGGGTTTAAAGCGATCTTTGGCAGATTTGAGGACATGTTTGGTCGCATATTAACTCTAGATTTTAGTATCTTGGGTTAGCCAGTTAGGGTGAACAGGTCTTTATCCGTAGAGCGGGTAGGCTTATCAACCCATTCAACCGGAGAGTGTAGGTGTGTAATTAACCACTTATTGGCCTTCGTAAAATGCCCGCAACTGGCTTTGCCGCCGGGCTGTAAAAAGGGTTGATCTGTCTTATAGACCCCAAGCCCCGATGGGTGGGAGGATTGCAGAATCAATTGATCGGCTCCAGCCTCAATGAGTGGAAGCTTAGATTGGGCATGACCGCCCCACAATAGCCAAACTAAATGTGGTCGATGTTTAGCTAGGGAACCAATCAATCTATCTATGAGCGATTTCCAGCCCAGGCTGGTATGGCTGCCAGCTTCACCTAATTTGACGCTGAGCGCAGTATTGAGTAGCAGAACGCCTTGATCAGCCCAGCAATGAAGATTACCGTTGGGAAGGGCGCCAAAACCTTCTAAAGCGAGTGCTTTACTAATGTTGCGCAATGAACTGGGAAATGCTCGGGCATTGGTCGGAATATTTTCAGGAATCGAAAAGGCCAGTCCCTGAGCAAGTCCTGGGGAGTGATACGGATCTTGTCCCAAAATGACGACCTTGACTTTGGCTACCGGCGTCAGCGCTAACGCTTTGAAAAAGTTCTGGGGCTCAGGGCAAATCTTCGCCACATTTTGATCCAGCTCAGCCCTCAGATTGGTCTGCAACTCTTGCCATTGTGGAGACTCAAAATAGTCACCCAGCAGGGCGCGCCAATCCTCGGGAATATCTGCAGCGGAAAACGAATACATTACTCAGTTGGGGTGAGTGTGTACTGGGTTGGAATTTGCCCATTTTCTAATACGGTCATGCACTCATGCTCTAGGTCATCTCGGTAAAAGCAAATCTGAATTACTGTTCCTGAGCCCAAGCTGGACAACACGGTATCCCAGCGGGTAGCCGTAACACGTTCACCGTTGATGCTAGCCAAAAGATCGCCGGCGGCTAGACCCGCTAATTGCGCAGCGCCACCATCCAGAACATGCGTGATCTTTAACCAGCCGTTGTGATCGCTATGACGTAGACCGAATTGCGATTTAATTTTTTCAAGCTTCGTCTGAGATTTTGGTTTGACGGTAATAGAGCTCGGCAACCATTTCTGAATGGGAATATCTTCTATACCAAAAACGTAGCGAGACTTAAATTCATTCCAGGTTTTTGTAAAGCCGCCGCCAAGCACTTCAAAAATAATGGCATCCAAGCCATCCTCGGCGATACCCTCATGCGTAACGCCATGTTTTTGCCAGATGGCTCGCATCAGATCATCAAGGGATTGATTGTTGTTAGTAGACGCACGAATTTTTAGATCTAAGCCCAGTGCAAGCAATGCACCCTTGCCGTAGTAACTCACCACCGCATTCGGCGTATTTTCATCGGCTTGGTAGTATTTGGTCCAAGCATCAAACGAGCTATCCGCAAGGCTTTGTTTTAGTCTCCCTGGGCCGCGCAAAACACCATTCCAATTATTGGCGACGAGCTTGAGATAGGTTTTGAGGTCAACACACTTACTGCGCAAGAGTTGTAGATCATCGTAGTAGCTGGTGAAGCCTTCAAACAACCACAGTAATTGGGTATGGTTTCTGCGATCAAGTTGATAAGGTTGAAATGCTTTCGGTTGTATACGCTTGATGAGCCATGCATGAAAATATTCATGGCTACAAAGCCCGAGAAATTCACGATAAGCAGTTTCATCTAAAGGGGTATTCATTTGGGGAAGCTGATCACGTCGGCAAAGTAAGGCGGTACTATTGCGATGCTCGAGTCCACCATATCCAGCAAGAACAGCATTGACCAAAAATAAATAATTTTGGAAAGGGGCTGATTTGGTCTGGGGTTCAAATAAATTAATCGTGCAAGTGCAAATTGCTTGAAGATCGGTCGCTAAACGCTCAAGATCAACTTCATGAACGCAGCCTTGAATGGCCATGCTATGGGATACGCCATTCGATTTCCAATGCGCCATCTGAAACTCACCCATGGCGATTGGATGATCCAGTAAATCATCATAGTTTTTGGCTAAATAAAATCCGTAACCTTGACTATCCACTTTTACCGGACGCTGACTAGTCTGAGCGGTCCATTGACTGGCAGAGGCATCTTTTGGAGGAACCAAGATCAGCGCGCAAGGTAAAGACTCTTGGCCTTTGACTGCTAGACATAAGCTGCTGGGGTTAATGAATGCACGTTCAGTATCGAGATAGGCAGCACGCACAGAAGAATCAAATGCATACACCGTTGTCAGAATGTCTACAGGTCCAGCAACTTTGGGTAGGCGCCACTGATCGTTGTCAATGCGCTCTAGTACGAGTGCTTCATGAGGATTTTCTACCGCAAAGGCCTCAATAGTTTCTATTTGCTTACTAAAGTCTCGAATCAAATAGCTGCCCGGAATCCATGCAGGCATTTGCAAAACCTGACCATTGGGTAATGGATTTTCAATGTGTAACTTCACATGAAAACGGTGGCCACGAAGGTCTGCTGCCCAAATGGTGTATTGGATTGTAGGTAGATCGGAGGTGGTTAGTTTTTTCATAGGGGATTTTTATTGCTTCAGGCTGCTCAATTTCTTCTCAATGTCGGTGATTTGTGCTGCACCAGGAAAACGGCTGCCATCCGTAAAGAAAATAGTAGGTGTACCTGTAATGCCATAGGTTTTGGCAAATGCCATATTTTTATCTAGCGGGGTGGTGCAGTCACTTTTTCCGCTGGGTGCAATACCGTTAATCATCCAGTCAATATAGGTTTTTTGTGGATCAGCAGAGCACCAAATTTGTTTAGACTTTTGTGCAGAGTCAGGCGACAAAATAGGAATGAGATAGGTATAGATAGTGACGTTATCTAATTGCTGTAATGATTTATCCAAGCGCTTACAGTAGCCGCAATTGGGGTCGGAGAAAACAGCCAGCTGACGACTACCATTGCCACGTACTGCCTTTAATGCATTGGCTGGGTTGAGCTCAGACCATTTGATTCGATTGAGATCCGCCTGTTTTTGCTCAGTCAGATTTTTCCCAGTAGCAATCTCAATGATGTCACCCTGAATTAAGTATTTACTATTGGTATCGGTATAAAAAACCTCATTGCCAACCAATACTTCGTAGACGCCAGCGATAGGTGAAGGAGAAACACTTTTGATTTTGGCATTTGAGCCTAACTTCTTTTGCAGATCGGATCGGATTTGTTGTTCTGATTGCGCGTGAATCGTTCCAATAGAAAGGGCAAGGAGGCTAACGAAGGCTACAGTAAAAAAAAGTTTATTCAAAATCAATATCTCCTAGGGCGCGTTCAATTAAGCGCCGTTTAATAAAGTGACTGCGATTGACCATGCCTAAACCCCAATTCCGTAATTGCTTTTCAGGACCGCTATTGGTTGAAAATAGTTTCTTGAGCTTGTCTGTCACCCAGAGAAGTGCGCTGGTATCACCTTGACGTTGACGCTCGTAACGACGTAACAAGACTTGATCATTTGGCAGCCTGAAGGATTCTCGTTTACCTAGAATATTGAGTAGCGTTGCCACATCCCTCAAGCCCAAGTTTAGGCCTTGTCCTGCTAAAGGATGGATTACATGGACAGCATCGCCAATGAGGACTACCTTAGGATTTGCTTCTGGACCAATAAAACGACTTGCACGAATTTTTCTGAGCGGAAATGTAGCAGGTGTGGAGTTGAGAGTAAGTGCTCCAAGTTGCTCGCCTATTGCGCCATTCGCAATTGAGGAAAACTGTTGAGCCCATCCCGCCGGATCTAGTTTTACAAGTGCTGCAGCATTTTCTGGTGAGGTTGACCAAACCATCGAGACTTGCTTGTTTGGTAGTGGGAGCATCGCCACAATATCGCCGCCCGGCAGAAACCACTGGTAAGCAGTTTCTAAATGGGCATGAGTGCAAATCCAGTTAGCAACCACGGCGTTTTGCGAGTAGCTTTCCTCTTGAATTGAAATACCTAGCTCGGAGCGAATCGGTGAGTTAGCACCATCAGCAGCGATGACTAATTGAGCCTGTATGACTGAGCCATTCTTGAGGTGCAGGATTGTTCCAGTGGCATTTACTTCAATATGCTCTACTGCATCAGTGATCCGCTCCAGTTTATTTTGAAAGCGTGCAGCTTGATCTAAGGTGTGCTCAATCACATTCGATTCGCCAATCCAGGCTAACTGGGGTACCCCGGCTTCAAAAGCGGAAAGGTGCAATTGGTCATGTTGCTCTGCGCGATCGCCAAAAATTCTCATGTCTCTTACTGCCTGCATGCGATTGTGTTCAATGGCATCCCATACCTGCAAATGGGCGAGTAATTTCTGGGTGCCAGGAGAAAAGGCATAAATCCGCTGACCCCATTCATTGCCTTGGGGAGCGGGGACGGTCTCAGACAAGTCGGGGGCAATTTGGATTGTTTGCAGTCCGAGTTGGGCCAGGCCTAGGGCGCAAGCCTTGCCGACAATGCCGGCACCCACAACTACAACATCAACTGCCCGTACTGGAGAGGTATTTTTCGGCAATTGAGCCGGCATATTTTGGTGAACTTCTGACATATCTCGATGATATCGAAACTAGCCCTTTACAATACGGCTATGTCTTTGAAATGTGGCATCGTCGGCCTGCCTAACGTCGGCAAATCTACCCTCTTTAACGCGCTTACCAAGGCTGGGATCGCGGCGGAAAACTATCCTTTCTGCACGATCGAGCCTAATGTGGGTGTGGTTGAGGTTCCTGACCCCCGTCTTGCCGCTTTGGCTGAGATAGTGAAGCCTGAGCGCATCCTGCCCGCAGCCGTCGAATTTGTCGACATTGCTGGCTTGGTGGCTGGAGCCTCCAAAGGCGAAGGCTTAGGAAATCAATTTTTAGCAAATATTCGGGAAACTGACGCGATTACCCATGTGGTACGTTGTTTCGAGGACGCTAACGTTATTCACGTGGCCGGAAAAATTGACCCAATCTCCGATATTGAGGTGATTGATACCGAGCTTGCCTTATCTGACCTAACTACCGTTGAAAAAACACTTCAGCGCTCTAGTAAAGCGGCTAAATCTGGAAATGACAAAGATGCTGCAGCCTTGGTAGCTGTGCTGTCGAAGGTGCAAGCCCATTTAGATCAGGCTCAACCAGTGCGCAGTATGAAGCTCACAGATGATGAGCATCTGCTCTTAAAGCCACTGTGCTTAATTACAGCAAAGCCAGCGATGTATATCGCCAACGTTAAAGAAGATGGCTTTACAAACAACCCCCATTTAGAGGCAGTTATCCAGCATGCAGCAAAAGAAGGTGCTCCTGTAGTGGCTGTCTGCGCTGCGATCGAGGCAGAAATCGCTGATTTAGACGATGCTGACAAAGTCGAGTTCTTGGCTGATCTGGGTATGGAAGAGTCTGGCTTGGATCGTGTGATTCGTGCAGGCTATAAATTATTGGGCTTGCAAACCTACTTTACGGCCGGCGTTAAAGAAGTGCGTGCCTGGACAATTCACCAGGGCGATACCGCCCCTCAGGCAGCCGGAGTAATTCATACTGACTTTGAGCGCGGCTTTATTCGTGCGCAAACGATTGCTTATGAGGACTTTGTGCAGTTTAAAGGTGAGGCTGGTGCCAAAGAGGCTGGCAAGATGCGCGCTGAAGGTAAAGAGTACGTTGTTAAAGATGGGGATGTCTTGAACTTCTTGTTCAACGTCTAAATTGGATCCTCAAAATGATAAAAGCCCTTATTAATTAAGGGCTTTTTTCTGCCTATCAAGTGCCAAGGTTCAGCGCAGAAGTTGAACTAACTCGCTTTCACAGCCTTTTCTAAACACTTGGATATTTCTTCATAGCGCTTAATGGCAATTTTGGTCGGAATAACTTCTTTCTTGCGACCATCTTCATTGGCGGCCATGGTGATGTAACCCATAGCACTAAGATTCTTCAGGCGCCCGTGGAGAGTGGCTTGGGAGCCAAGCTCAGCCATGGAAATCAGATCCCCGACCAAAATAGATTGTTTTTCATGAAAACTCAAAACGATCTTATTTAGTAAGCCCTCTTCAATAGAATCCAGACTCTTACCTGGATTGATGCGATCCAAAGCATCAAGCAGATTTAAAAATCGAATATAAGAAGGAGGTTTAATCGTGGACATGTAATGAAATTGCAGTTTTAAATGATTAGCCTTAAGGTTAATACAATTGTAGACCTATTCATCTTATCCACAACTTGTATGCAATATAAAAATCAACCATACTCACCTGAATGAATAAGATTGTTAGTGGATTTATAGCGGGAACTTTAGTGAGCGCGGTTGCTTACACAAGTCTCTTTTATCTCAATAACTGGCTGACTAGCCATTTGGCATACGGCCTTGGAGTGAGTTGGATTTATCTTCCTGCTGGCTTGCGATTGTTTCTGACGCTCATCTTCGGTTTACCTGCCGCCCTTGGAATATCAGTGGCCTCTTCTCTCATCTCCTATTTCGGTGAATTTCCAGCTGAGTTCACAACCTGCATTGGCGTTGGACTGATATCAGGCTTTGCACCCTATTTGGCGAAAATTTTTGTATTGAGTAATCTGAAAATCTCATCAGACCTGAGTAACTTGAGCTTGCCGAAGTTGGCAATTTGTACGCTGATTTACTCGGCGCTCAGTGCAGGCTTACATCAGTGGTGGTTCTCAATCCGAGGGCTCGATGAGACTGGAAGCTTGAATCACTTTATGGTGATGTTCATTGGGGATGTGCTGGGTACGATACTGCTCGTTGGACTAATTAAAGTCACACTAGATTTGCTTAGGCCTTCTAAGCCTGCTTAGCTAAACAGTTCGCTTAAAGCTGTCCCTGGATCATTTGCGCGCATGAATGCCTCACCCACCAAAAATGCATTGATTTGATGATCGCGCATCAGCTGTACGTCAGCACGACTCATAATTCCCGATTCAGTAACTAGTGTTTTTCCATTAGGAACCATGGATAGTAGCGATAGCGTGGTTTGCAGGGTGACTTCAAAAGTCTTCAGATTGCGATTATTGATACCCAGTAATGGTGTCTTTAGCTCTAAAGCCTGCTCTAGTTCTGGGGCGTTATGTACTTCAACGAGCACGTCCAAGCCCAGTTCTTGAGCACAAGCTTCTAACTCTTTCATTTGATTGAGTTCCAGGCAGGCTACGATAAGCAAGATGGCATCTGCACCAAGGGCTCTTGCTTCGTAGATTTGATAAGGGTCAATCGTAAAGTCTTTGCGCAGTACCGGAATGCCGCAAGCCCCTCTTGCTGCTTGAAGATAAGCATTTGCGCCCTGGAAATACTCCCTATCGGTCAGGACGGATAGACAAGCAGCCCCATTTTTTTCATAGGACTGGGCAATCTCAGCTGGCTGAAAATTTTCTCGCAAAATTCCTTTGCTGGGACTAGCTTTCTTAATCTCAGTAATCACACCAGCTTTACCCGCTGAAATCTTATGTTGGATAGATTGAATAAATCCCCGTGGCTTTAAAAGCACATCGCGATTATTTTCTTCTGCTTGATCACGTTGATTGGCTAAAGAGATTTTTTTGGAATCCGAGGCGACCTCAATTTTCTTGGTAGCAACAATTTTGTCGAGGATATCGCTCATAAAGTTCTTAATTAATTTTGGGTTGCAGCAATAAATTGATCTAGCTTTTGGCGGGCAGCTCCAGATGCAATGGCTGCTTGCGCCATCTGAATGCCGCTGGCAATGCTCGGTGCTACGTTCGCTACATAAAGTACAGCACCGGCATTGAGACAAACAATATCACTCGCTGGGCCAGGTGTTTTGTTGAGAACATTCAGGACAATGGCTTTTGATTCTTCGGCATCGGCGACTTTAAAGCTACTGGTCGGGGCTGTTTTTAGGCCAAAGTTTTCTGGATGAATTTCATATTCATGTACTACGCCATCCTTGAGTTCGCCTACCAAGGTTGGGCCCTCAAGGGAAATCTCATCCAAACCATCGCGACCATAAACCACTAGCGCATGATCCATCCCCATAGCTTGTAATACTCGCGCCTGGATACCCACTAAGTCCGCATGAAAGACACCCATCAAAATGCGTTTGGCATCGGCTGGGTTGGTCAGTGGGCCTAGGATGTTAAAAATCGTGCGCACACCTAAATCTTTGCGAATAGGTGCGACATTTTTCATGGCAGGGTGATGGTTGGGGGCAAACATAAAGCCTGCGCCTACCTTAGAAATGCATTGCGCTACTTGCTCTGGAGAGAGCGATAGCTTCACGCCTAGGGATTCCAAAATATCAGCGCTACCCGATTTGCTGCTCACACTGCGATTGCCATGCTTGGCAATTTTTGCACCAGCAGCAGCGGCAACAAACATCGCTGCCGTAGAAATATTAAAAGTGTGTGCACCGTCGCCACCTGTTCCCACTACGTCTACTAAATTAGTTCTATCTTCTACGTGAACCGGTGTTGCAAACTCACGCATGACTTGGGCGGCTGCGGCGATTTCGCCAACAGTTTCCTTTTTGGTACGTAGGGCTACTAATAAGCCAGCTACTAGTGTGGGTGGCATTTCGCCGCTCATGATGAGACGCATCATTGCTGTCATCTCATCATGGAAGAGTTCGCGATGTTCAATGCAGCGTTGTAATGCTTGTTGGGGTGTAATTGACATGGTGCTTATTGAGCTTGCAGGAAATTTTTTAGCAGTGCATGGCCATGCTCAGAAAGAATCGACTCTGGATGAAATTGCACGCCTTGAACATTGAGTTCTTTATGGCGTACACCCATGATTTCACCATCAGAGGATGTGGCAGTGACTTCCAGTACTGCTGGCAACGAGCTTTGTTCAATTGCAAGGGAGTGATAGCGTGTCACCTTAAATGGGTTAGGTAGATTTTTAAAGACGCCAACGCCCGTATGGTGAATATCATCCGTTTTGCCATGCATCACTTTTTGGGCGCGAATAATCTTTCCGCCGAAAGCTTCGCCGATGGCTTGGTGACCAAGGCAGACGCCGAGAATCGGAATTTGTCCGGCATAGCGCTGAATGGTGGCTACGGAAATACCTGCTTCTGCAGGACTACAAGGTCCCGGTGAAATACAGATGCGCGCAGGATTTATTTGCGCAATCTCTTCAACTGAAATCTCATCATTCCGAAAGACTTTCACCTCTTCCCCCAGCTCTGCAAAATATTGAACGAGGTTATAGGTAAATGAATCGTAGTTATCAATCATGAGGAGCATCGAGTCCTCCTTGTACTAAGTCTGCTGCCATTAAGACTGCGCGTGCCTTGGCTTCGGTTTCTTTCCATTCAGCGCTAGGGTCAGAATCTGCAACTACGCCAGCGCCAGCTTGAGAATGTAATACGCCATCACGAATGACGCCAGTGCGAATCGCAATCGCCACATCCATATCGCCAGAGAAAGAGAGGTAACCAACTGCACCGCCATAAACACCACGCTTCACAATTTCCATCTCATCAATAATTTCCATTGCCCGAATTTTTGGCGCGCCAGATAAAGTACCCGCAGGAAAGGTTGCGCGTAAGACATCCATATTGCCCATATTGTCTAGTAATTCACCTTCAACAGAGCTCACAATGTGTTGTACGTGAGAGTACTTTTCAATGGACATGGAGTCGGTTAATTTAACGGTGCCGGTTTTAGCAATCCGACCCACATCATTGCGAGCGAGGTCTATCAACATGACATGCTCGGCAATTTCTTTAGGGTCAGCAAGCAATTCTGTAGCAAGACGTTCATCTTCTTCTGGAGTAGCGCCACGAGGACGTGTGCCAGCTAACGGACGAATGGTGACAATTTTTTGTGTTTCACGTTGCTCTTGGCGTACCAAAATCTCAGGTGATGACCCCACTACTTGGAGGTCGCCAAAGTCGTAGAAGTACATGTAAGGTGAGGGATTGAGTGAGCGCAATGCTCTGTAGAGTGCGAGAGGTGACTCTGTAAATGGTTTGCTGATACGCTGACCAATTACTACCTGCATGCAATCTCCGGCCAAAATATATTCTTTGGTTTTAAGAACGGCACTTTCAAAATCTTCGGCTTTGAACTTGCGAATCAATGCTGTTTTGGTGCTTGGTAGCGATGCTGGCATGCTCACAGGTTTGCTTAAGCAGGCAAGCAGTTTATTTAATCGAGCTTGGCCTTTTTCAAAGCTATCTGTAAGGCTGGGGTCTGCATACACGATTAAATAAATACGACCCGCAACGTTATCAATTACTGCTAATTCTTCTGTCAGCATCAATTGAATATCAGGCACACCTAGTTCATCTGGCAGATTGTGCTTGGCTAACCGGGATTCAATATAACGAACCGTGTCATAGCCGAAGAAGCCTGCAAGGCCACCGCAGAAGCGCGGCAGCCCAGGCTGTAAGGCAACTTTGAATCGTTTGAAATACGCGTCTACAAAATCCAATGGGTTGTCATGATTGGTTTCAATGACTTGGTCATTGAGAAGCACTTCCGTAAGTGGCGCATCTGGCGTACCAACAGTTCTTAAAACAGTTTTTGCGGGCAGGCCAATAAAGGAAAAGCGACCAAAGCGCTCGCCTCCTAAAACAGATTCCAGTAGGTAGGTATTTTTTTGACCAAAGGCTTGAGTGAGCTTGACGTAAAGAGAGAGCGGCGTCTCTAAGTCGGCTAAGACTTCTTTTACCAAAGGAATGCGATTAAACCCCTGTTTTGCTAGGGCCAAAAATTCTTCGTGCTGCATTACGCTGTTCCTGATATCGCTAGTTCTGCACGCATTGCCTTAATGACTTCAGCATAATTTTCTTTGCCAAAGATTGCTGAGCCAGCAACAAAAGTATCTGCACCCGCCTTCGCAACTTCTGCAATATTGTCGACTTTAATTCCGCCATCGACCTCGAGGCGAATATGGCGTCCTGTCTCTTGTTGGTAGCGGTCTAAGCGTGCACGCACTTGAGCAATCTTATTGAGTGTGCTCGGTATAAATGACTGTCCACCAAAGCCTGGGTTTACTGACATCAGCAAAACGAGATCCAGCAATTCAAGGGTGTGGTCTAAATGGTGGAGTGGCGTTGCGGGATTAAGTACTAGACCCGCTTGACAGCCTTGGTCACGAATTAAGTTAATAGTGCGATCCACATGAGGACTTGCCTCTGGGTGAAAGCTAATCAGGTTTGCACCTGCTTTTGCAAAATCCGGGATGAGGCGATCTACTGGCTGCACCATCAGATGCACATCAATCATGGCTGGCTTGCCATCTTTTATTGCATGTGGGCGAATCGCCTCGCATACCAGAGGACCAATGGTCAGGTTGGGCACGTAATGGTTGTCCATCACATCAAAGTGAATCCAGTCTGCGCCTGCCAAGAGAACATCTTGAACTTCTTTGCCTAGGCAGGCAAAGTCGGCCGACAAAATGGAGGGGGCAATGACAAACTGGCTATTTGAGGGTGATTTCTGGCTATCCATCCCTAGATTCTAGCTTGCAGTTGGCTCTAGGATGGAGCAGAATTCGAGCATGAATCCTCATGAAATCAGTATTTCGGTCAAAACCCAGTATTTGCCCGACCAGTCCGACCCCGATAATCGCCAATTTGCCTTTGCGTATACGGTCACCATCAGAAATACTGGTACTGCCAGTGTTCAGCTGATTGCGCGCCATTGGTTCATTACCGACGGGGATAATGATGTTCAAGAAGTCCGAGGCTTAGGGGTTGTAGGTCAACAACCACTGCTGAGGACAGGGGAGCAGTTTGAATACACCAGTTGGGCTACTTTACCTACGCCAGCAGGAACCATGCGGGGAGAGTTCTTTTGTGTCACTGAAGAAGCTCAGTTTTTCCAGGCTCTCATCCCAGAATTTGCCCTTGTGATGCCCAGAACCCTGCATTAGCCTCTAAAAACCCTATTTTTTGCCCTTACCGGTCCAAAGGACAATGAACAGGAGGAGCGCTAAAGCGAGGCCTCCCTCTAGTGCAAACAAGATCATGGGGTATTCATCGAGTAAATTGGCAATCATGATTTCTATATCCAAATTAAAAAGTCGCGAGCAAATCGCGCGAATGCTTGTATGCAGTGTATTCGTTATAGCCATTACCAGCCTATTGACGGCTTGTTCAACCCCTTCCACTCGTGGGTCTGGCTACCGCTCTAGTAGCATCGCTCCAAGCTCCTACACCTCACCAATCGCCAGCTTTAGATCGGTGTCATGGCAAGACTTGCCTGGTTGGCAGGAGGATGATTTAAGTCAGGCTTGGCCCTCTTGGCTCAAGAGTTGTGATGCACTACGTAAACGTAATAGTGAGATTAACTGGCGCCAGGTATGTTCTCAGGCTTCAGCGATTTCTGGTCGTGATAAGCAAGCGATTCGCCAGTATTTTGAGGGGAATTTTCAGGCCTATGAGGTACGCAACAGCGCTACAGGCAATGAATCCGGCCTCATTACGGGCTATTACGAACCCGTCATGAACGGTTCCCAGACCCGGAAATCTACTTACACTGTTCCTTTATATGGTATTCCGAGTGTATGGAGAAACTCAAAACCTAATCCGGCACCGACACGCGCAGAGTTAATGAGCTCTGGAGTATTGAGGGGTTCTGAGCTTGCCTGGGTACAAGATCCCGTTGCCGCAGCCTTTATGCAAATCCAGGGTTCTGGAAAGATTCGACTTGAGGATGGCCGCGTTTTGCGTTTAGGTTACGCCGGCACCAATGATCAGCCATTCAAGTCCTTTGCTCAGTGGTTATTAGATCGCAAAGAAATTACTCGCGGCGAGGCAACAATGCAAGGTATATCTGCTTGGGCCAAGCGTAATCCTGGACGGATTGAGGAGATGCTTAACGCCAATCCTCGCTTTGTGTTCTTTAAAGAGTTGCCTAGCAATGTCAGCGCCGATCTTGGCCCTAATGGCGCTTTGGGAGTTCCGTTAACAGCCGAGCGAAGTATTGCGATCGATTTAAAAGCAATGCCCTTGGGTGCCCCAGTATTTTTGAGCACGACCAGGCCTTTGAGTAGCCAAGTCTTACAAAAATTGGTAATGGCTCAGGATACGGGTAAAGCCATTGTTGGTGGTGTGCGAGCAGATTACTATTGGGGATCAGGAGACTCTGCTGGAGAATTGGCGGGACGCATGAAGCAAGATGGCAAGATGTGGTTATTACTACCGCGCTGAGCGAATGAATTTTTGAAAGAGATTGATGACTTACAACACTATATTGACAGAGGTAGATGGCAAAGTGGCCGTCATTACCCTTAATCGCCCTCAAGTACTCAATGCTCTGAACGACGAGTTGATGGATGAATTAGGTACGGCTTTATTAGGTTTTGATGCTAATGACAATATCGGCTGCATCATTATTACGGGCAGTGACAAAGCCTTTGCCGCAGGCGCTGATATCGCAACCATGGCCAAGTATGGATTTGGTGATGTGTATCGAGGCGACTTTATTTCACGCAACTGGGAAGAGATAAAAAAAGTGCGTAAACCCGTGATTGCTGCAGTATCTGGCTACGCCCTTGGCGGCGGCTGTGAATTAGCGATGATGTGCGACACCATCATGGCAGCCGATAGCGCCAAGTTTGCCCAGCCAGAGGTGAAGTTGGGAATTGTTCCTGGTGCTGGCGGTACGCAGCGTTTGCCGCGTGCAGTCTCAAAAGCAAAAGCAATGGACTTGGCCTTAACTGGTCGCATGATGGATGCTGCCGAAGCGGAGCGCTCCGGCTTAGTTGCCCGAATTTTTCCTCAATCAGACTTGTTGAAAGAAGTTAAAGCAATTGCTAAAACCATTGCCGATATGCCCTTGCTAACTGCAATGATGGTGAAGGAAGCAATCAATGCTGCCTACGAAACTACGCTATCGGAAGGTATTCATTTTGAGCGCCGCTTGTTTCATGCTTGCTTTGCTACTAATGATCAAAAAGAGGGTATGGCCGCATTTATCGAAAAGCGCGCGGCTAAATTTACGAACTCGTAAAAAATTTCAGCAACAAAAGTTGAGTTTATTTTTCTAAGTAGCGTTGAGCAAGCTTGACCCAGTAGCTCACGCCAACAGGAATTAATGCATCGTTGAAGTCATAGGATGGGTTATGAAGATGGCATGGACCCATGCCGTGACCTACAGCACGGTGATCACCGTCGCCGTTACCTAAGAAAACATAGCAACCTGGTTTCTCAAGCAGCATAAATGCAAAGTCCTCAGCCCCCATAGTAGGATCAATCGACGTGTTGACGTTTTGAGACCCGACCAACTCTTTCATTACTCCACTCGCGAATTCCACTTCATCCCCATGATTGATCAGCGGTGGGTAGTTGCGAGAAAAACGCACTTCGGCTTGACAGTCAAATGCGCTAGCCAAGTTATGCGAGATTTCTTTTAGGCGCTGCTCGATTAAATCTAAAACTTCTAAGGTAAACGTGCGAACTGTTCCACCAATAAAAGCGCTATCTGGAATGACGTTACTTGTCTCACCCGCATGAAATTGAGTCACCGACAAAACAGCCGCATCTACTGGGCGCTTATTTCGAGTAATGATGCTTTGCAGGGCTTGAACAACTTGGGCGCCCGCTAAAACAGGATCGGCACTGTTGTGTGGCAAGGCAGCATGACCCCCTTTACCGCGAATCGTAATTTCAAAGGTATTGCTTGAGGCCATCATGGGGCCGGAGGTGACCCCGAAGTGACCCTCCGCAAGACCGGGCCAGTTGTGTAAGCCAAAAACCGCATCACAAGGAAACTGTTTAAAAAGTCCATCGTTAATCATTTCTTTCGCGCCAGCACCACCTTCTTCAGCAGGCTGAAAAATGAAAATCACTGAACCAGCAAAGTCTCGATGATTGGATAAGTATTGAGCTGCACCCAAGAGCATCGCAGTGTGGCCATCATGGCCACAGGCATGCATCTTTCCTGCATTCTTTGAAGTGTGCTCAAAGGTATTGTGTTCTTGTAGTGGCAGGGCATCCATGTCGGCACGCAGTCCAACCATCTTCCCTGGACCAAGGTCGCCATCGAGCTTGCCTACGACGCCGGTTTTACCCATTCCGCGATAAACCGTGATTCCCCAGCTTGAAAGCGCTTCTGCAACAAGATCGGAGGTACGTTTCTCTTCAAAGCGCAATTCAGGATGCGCATGAATATTGCGGCGAATCTCTTGTATGGCCGATGCGGAGTCAATGATTTCTGGAAGTAATCGCATAGCTTTATCTTATCTGAATTTACTCAGGTAGCCTTATATGCTCTGCAGCAAAACGCAGTGCCTCAATGGAGTAGGGGGCATTATCCGGCTTATTGAGCTGTGCCGGAAGACTGGGAATAGAGCCTAAAAAAGGGGCAAAAATGCGATCTTTTAGGGTTTGAATATTTTCTTCTAAAAGAGGCATTTCATTGGAAAGTGTATTGGCTACCCAGCCAACAATGGTTAATTGACGTGACTGAATGGCTTCACAAGTGAGTAGGGCGTGATTAATGCAACCTAGGCGCATACCAACCACTAGGATGACGGGTAAATCCATGGCCTGTGCCACGTCCCCCAGATCCTCTTGCTCAGTGAGGGGAACCAAAAATCCACCAGCGCCTTCAACCACCACCGCATCAAACGCTGCGGTTAATGCTTTGAATTCATCCAAGATGATGGTGGCATCTAAATGCACACCATTTTTTTGTGCAACGAGATGTGGGGCCGCCGCTTGCCCTAAAACAAAAGGACAAAGACTTTGTTCGTCAGAATTCAATCCTGAAGCAAGGCGTAATGTTTCGAGGTCTTCATTCCGTTCTTTGCCGCTTGCGTCAATATAGGTTCCAGCGACTACGGGTTTGAAGCCGACTGCTTTGATACCGGTTTCTCTCAGTTTGAGAATGAATGCACCGCTGGCTAAAGTCTTTCCAACTTCAGTATCAGTGCCCGTGATAAAAAAACTAGTAGGTGCGTTTGGGGTCATGATGCCCCTTGAATTGTCTGCTCAATCATCTTTAATGTCTGTATCAGTTCCCGCAAGTCATCAACGCTGTGATTTGCAGAAAAAGTAATACGTAGACGAGCGCTGCCAACTGGGACGGTAGGTGGGCGGATTGCTGGGATCCAATAGCCTGCTTCATCCAATAATTTGGCTGCAGCTAATGCATCAGCGTTGCTACCCATAATGACTGGTTGTATTGGGGTGGATGAAGGCGTTTTTTCCCAGCTTGAGAAAGTCATTTCATCACGCCAAATTTGGATCAGCTGATGTAATTGTTTACGTCGGGCAACACCTTCGTCGCCCTCAATCAGTTCAAGACTTGTTAGTAGCGTGTGTGCAATTGCCGGCGGTGTTGCTGTACTGTAAATATAGGGACGACCTTTTTGAATGAGCCATTCAATAAAATGAGCCTCTGCACAAATAAATGCACCGCTGACACCAGCCGCCTTACCGAGCGTACCGATATAAATTATTCTTTCTGAATGCACACTCGCTTGCTCCAAAATGCCATGGCCGTGTTCACCAAGAACCCCAAATCCATGGGCATCATCCACCATCAAAAGTGCATCGTAGTGTTCTGCGATATGAAGTAATTTCTCTACGGGTGCAATATCACCATCCATGCTGAACACGCCATCGATCACAATCAATTTAAGTGGATGGGTGTCTTGCTGCAATTTATTTTCAAGCGAGATGAGATCATGGTGATCAAATAAACTCACCTTGGCTTTGGTTTGCGCACTTGCTAGACGCACACCGTCAATTAAAGATGCGTGATTGAGTTTGGCCGAATAGATACTGGCTTCACCCTGCTCTGCAAGTCGAACTAGGCCGGTGATCGCACTCATGTTAGCAAGATAGCCCGTACTAAAAAACAAGGCCCGCGCATTTGGAATATGTTTACCCTCAAAAGAGGCTAACTTTTTTTCAAGAAAATCATGTGCAATGCTATGACCACTAATTAAGTGGGATGCACCGCTTCCAACCCCATAGAGTTTTGCGCCCTTCGCAATCTCAGCAATCAATTTTGGGTGGTTTGCAAGACCCAAGTAGTCATTGCTACAAAAGGCCTTAAGCTCTCTCTGGCCAACGCTCGCCTTGGTATCGCAGGGCGACTCCGTGATGCGCAGTTTACGTCTCAGCAGTTGCGCATCCAACTCAGCAACCTGCTGCACAGCCATATTGAGGGCGCTAAAATTTTTGCTCATACAAGTGCTCGATTTAAAGCACGCTGTACAGCGGCACCCATTTGTATTGTTTCCTCAGCAGAAAGAATATATGGCGGCATTACATAAATCGTATGACCAATGGGTCTAATCAGGATGCCTTCTTTGAGACTAGCTGAAAACATCTCTCGTGAAAAAGTAGCGGGACTCTTAAGTGCCTCTAGTTTGATATCAAATGCCAGGATCATGCCTTGTTGTCGCCAATGCTCAATACGCACATCTTCTTTTGCCCAAGAAAATGCTTTTGCAAGATCATGACTACGTTCAACATTGTTTGTAAGTACAGCTTCAGTTACAAAAATTTCTAGGCAGGCAAGGGCTGCAGCACAAGCTAGGGGATTGCCGGTATAGGAATGGGAGTGCAAGAATCCTTGTTGTGCTTGATCGCCATAAAATGCCTGATAAATTTTGTCAGTGGTCATGGAGAGTGATAAAGGGAGATACCCACCACTAATACCCTTAGACAATGTTAAAAAATCTGGCCAAATTCCTGCATGTTCACAAGCAAAAAATTTTCCAGAGCGACCGCATCCAACGGCAATCTCATCCGCAATCAGATGGATGTTGTAGTGATCACAAAGTGATCGCACTAGGCGGAGATATTCTGGTGAGTACATTGCCATCCGGCCAGCACATTGAACAAGTGGTTCAATAATGATGGCAGCAATGTGTTGATGTTCTACTTCCAATAAGGATTCCAATGTCTTGGCAGCTTTCCTAGCGACATCATCAGGGCTTTCACCAGGCTGTGCTTTTCTTGAGTCGGGTGAAGGGGCGGTATAGACATCTTGCAATAGTGATCCATAGGCTTCACGGAAGATCGCAACATCAGTCACAGCGAGCGCGCCTAGGGTTTCACCGTGATAACCATTTTCTAGGCAGACAAATTTTTTCTTTTGAGGCTGATTATTCAATCGCCAGAAGTGGTGACTCATCTTCAGTGCAATTTCTACTGCAGACGCGCCATCAGATGCGTAAAACACATGACCTAAATTCCCATGGGTTAAGGCCGATAGTTTTTCTGAAAGCTCCACGACAGGCGGATGAGTAAACCCAGCGAGCATGACGTGCTCAATTTTTTCAAGCTGATTGCTAATCGCTTGATTAATGCGGGGGTTAGAGTGACCGAATAGATTGGTCCACCAAGAGCTAATGCAATCTAGTAGAGCGTTTCCTTGGTCATCAAAGAGCCAAGCGCCCTTACCTTTAGTAATGGCAATTAATGGCATTGACTCGTGATGCTTCATCTGAGTGCAGGGATGCCAAACGGCATCTAGGCTACGATCAACCAGGGAGGTTTGATTTGGATCAGAAATAAGCTTCATGTTTAGTATTTGACCACTAGTTTTTCCTAATTTAAGTCTGTATCTGTTATGTTTATGTCTTGAATTGATCTATTTTCTGGAATTCGACCATGCAGGCCACCCAAACAGCTGAAAAACCCCTCACCCAAGTGAAATCCCAAAAGGATTTACATAAAGAAGTCGATGCATCAGGCGCTTGGTCAGTGGCCCAAGTTGAGGCTTTGTTTGCTCTCCCATTGAGTGATTTGATGTTCAAAGCGCAAGAGACTCATCGTGCCTATTTTCCCGATGGTGATGTGGAATTGGCAACCTTGTTATCCATCAAAACTGGTGGTTGCCCAGAGGACTGCAGCTACTGTCCGCAGGCTGCCCGCTATGACACCGATGTCAAAGCGAATAAGTTAATGGACTTAGAGGAAGTGCTTGAGGCGGCTAAAGCGGCAAAAGCAGCTGGATCTAACCGTTTCTGTATGGGCGCCGCTTGGCGGGAGCCTAAAGACAGAGATATTGAAAAAGTGACTGCCATGATCAAGGGTGTAAAGGCTTTGGGCCTTGAAACCTGCGCCACTCTGGGCATGCTGGAAGCGAACCAGGCCCAAGCTCTGCAAGAGGCAGGTTTGGACTTCTATAACCACAATTTGGATACTAGCGAGGACTTCTATCGCTCGGTGATCTCGACCCGAGGTTATCAAGACCGGTTGGATACGATTTCTAATGTGCGTGCCGCAGGTATGTCAGTGTGTTGTGGCGGTATTGTCGGGATGGGTGAATCACGCGAGCAACGCGCAGCATTTTTAGCCCGTCTAGCCAACTTAAGTCCTTACCCAGAATCGGTTCCTATTAATCATCTCGTGCCTGTGGCTGGGACCCCGTTGGCTGACCAGAAGCCTCTGGACCCACTGGAATTTGTGAGAACTATTGCGGTAGCCCGCATTACTATGCCGCGTGCACGCGTACGTTTATCGGCTGGTCGACAGGAGCTCGGAAGAGCAGTTCAGGCAATGTGTTTTCAAGCGGGTGCCAACTCCATTTTTTATGGTGAGCAACTACTCACTACCGCCAATCCTGAGGCGGAGCAAGACCGCGAGCTTTTGGCTGAGTTGGGATTAAAAACCAAGCAGAGCCATAAAGCCGAAGTTTTAATCTAGGCTATTGGGGGTCAAATGGCGTTGATAGATCGCTTCATTATGGAGTTTGATACGGCACTACGCTCTGTAGTTGGAGGTGCCCATGCTCATCGTCCCATGCCGGGATTGGAGGCTCAGTTAGCTAGTCTATTGGATGCCAAAGAGCGGGAACACGCTGCTGGATTAATGCGCGTCAATCATGTCGGTGAAGTGTGTGCTCAAGCCCTCTATCAAGCCCAGAAATTAGTCGCACGTAACCCTGAGATTCGGCAGATGTTGGATCACTCTGCTCAAGAAGAAATGGATCATTTAGCTTGGTGCGAAACGCGACTTCAAGAGCTCGGCTCGCACACCAGTTATTTCAACCCAATTTGGTATGCAGGATCCTTTGCGATTGGCTTGGCTGCTGGCTTAGCGGGCGATAAATGGAGTCTCGGATTCGTTGCTGAAACTGAAAAACAGGTGGAAAATCACTTAGAGAGCCACCTCAAAGAATTGCCTGTAGACGATCAGCGCTCGCGGGCCATTGTCGATCGAATGCGTATCGATGAAATTGAGCATGGGCAGGCTGCAATTTCTGCTGGTGGAGCGGTATTACCAGAGCCGATTCAGAAGTTCATGCAGGCAATGTCAAAAGTAATGACAACAACTGCCTACAAAATCTAGTTCTAAATTAATCTTTGGGGTAATTTTATTTAGAATACTGTTCATTAACACAGTATATTTATTGATTATTAGGCTTAATAGCTAAGATCTATTCTTAAGTATATTTTCCAAGCCATTGTTTCAAGTAGCATTTTTATTACCACTATTTTCTCAACACATCACGCTAAGTGTTTGTAATTGCTAGGGAATTTCCCAAAAAATTACCCAAAAACACTTGACCCTCTTACTGCGATCCTCTAAAGTGGGAGGAAGTGTGAAAAAGTGGGGTAAATGGTGTTTCAAGGTGCGTCAGCTCTCAATTTAGATGCAAAAGGCCGCATGTCTGTGCCGGCAAAGCATCGTGACGCCTTGTTAGTTCAAGGTGAGGGTCGAATTACGCTCACAAAACACCCGGATGGATGCCTTCTGTTATTCCCTCGCCCTGAATGGGAAACTTTCCGCTCTCGTGTTGCACAACTTCCCATGGATGCCCATTGGTGGCGTCGAATCTTCCTCGGTAATGCGGCGGAAGTCGATTTGGATAGCGCCGGAAGAATTTTAGTCAGCCCAGAGTTGCGATCAGCTGCGGGCATTGAAAAAGAAGTGATGCTGCTCGGCATGGGTAGTCATCTGGAGTTGTGGGATGCCGCTACTTATGCTGCAAAAGAACAGGCTGCCATTGCACAAGGTATGCCTGAAGCCCTGAAGCAATTTAATTTTTGATGACGGGGTGCCATGAACATAACTCATCGCCCAGTATTGCTGGCCGAGGCGGTGACGGCGCTGATCAGTGGTCCACGTATTGCATCTCCCGCAGCGTCAAAAAATCTACTCTTGATCGACGGAACATTTGGTCGGGGTGGTCACACTCAAGCACTGCTTGCAAGACTTCCCTCCGATGCTCGAATGATTTCCTTCGACAAGGATTTGGATGCGATCGCAGTAGCGGAAAGCATCAGCGATCCACGACTGCATATCGTGCACGACAGTTTTGCGCAGATGGATCAGTACGCCGAGCCAGAATCAGTCGACGGCATTTTGCTGGATCTTGGAATCAGTTCCCCGCAGGTGGACGAAGCACATCGTGGTTTTTCATTTCGCAAGGATGGTCCGCTCGATATGCGGATGAATACGGATCACGGATTGACAGCAGCAGAATGGTTGGAACAAGCGTCCCAAGAGGAGATCACTCGCGTGATTAAGACTTATGGCGAAGAGCGTTTTGCATATCAGATTGCTAAAGCAATTGTGGCCAAGCGAGAAGAGGGGCTGTCGCCAAAAACTACTTTGCAATTAGCAAGCTTGGTAGCTAGTGTGGTTCGTACAAGAGAGGTGGGACAGGATCCTGCTACAAGAACTTTTCAGGCGCTGCGTATTTTCATCAACCGTGAGCTAGATGATCTCGAGCTCGGATTAAAAGCAGCGCTGAGCTTGTTAAAGCCGGGCGCCCGCTTGGCAGTAATTAGCTTCCATTCGCTAGAGGATCGCAACGTGAAGCAGTTTCTGCAGTCACATGCCAAGGTTGCAGTGCCGCGTGGCTTGCCCGTGCGCGATAGAGATCTACCGCAAAGTGCTTTAGAAATTATTGGGCGCATTAAACCTAGTGATGAAGAGGTTCGAGAGAATCCTCGTGCTCGTTCAGCCATCATGCGTGTTGCAGAAAAGCGGATAGGGTCGATAAGTTGAATCGCGCCACTCTGACTCTACTCGTTCTTCTACTGATCTGTGCACTATCTTTGGTGGCATCACAGCAACGTGCTCGTAAATTATTCATTTCATTAGAGCGTGCGCAAATTGAAGAGCGCAAGCTTAATCAAGACTGGTTGCGCTTGGAATATGAACAGCGCAATCTATCCAAGTCCGCACGGATTCGTGATGTTGCTCGCAATCAGTTGCGCATGGTCCCCATCTCCCCAGAACGTACTTTGTACTTAAAGGAAGCTAGATGAGGCCAGTAGGTTTCTCCACTACTCCCAATTTAGTATTGCGTCTGCCAATGTGGCGGTCACGACTCATGCTATTCATGTTGTTTTTCGTCTTCATGTTGCTGCTGATTCGTGCTTTTTGGATTCAGGGCCCAGGAAATGCTTTTTATGAAGCCAAAGGTGTCCGGGGTACACAGCGCGAATTAGAGCTACCAGCCTCGCGTGGAAAAATTTTGGATCGTAATGGTCAAGTGATTGCTACTAGTTTAGAAGCTAAGTCAGTCATTGCCTATAACGATACTGTGCCTGATGATTTGGCTGCAGATAAGGTTCAGAAGTTAGCAAGCCTCTTGCAAATGAGCGAAGCAGAGCTGCGAAAGAAGTTGAAAGAAGAGCGCAAACAGATTTTCTTAAAGCGTCAAGTGGATCCAGAAGTAGCACAACGTATTAAGCAATTAGAAATTCCGGGTATTGGTTTAAATAATGAATACCGTCGCTTTTATCCAGAAGGTGAAGCGATGGCGCACGTCGTTGGTTTTACCAACGTTGAAGATCGTGGCCAAGAGGGTATGGAGCTCTCTAGAGAAAAAGAGCTAGCTGGACATCCAGGTGCTCGTCGAGTGGTGGTGGATCGTCTGGGGCGTGTAGTAGAGGACGTTGCTATTTTGCAATTACCGCAAAACGGTAAAGACCTACAACTTTCTATCGATAGCAAGATTCAGTTTTTAGCGTATAACGCTGTCAAAAATGCAGTCGAACAGCATCGAGCCAGTGCTGGTGGCGCAGTCGTCCTGGATACGCAGACTGGAGAGATCTTAGCTTTAGCAAATTATCCAAGCTACAACCCCAATGATCGTAAGAAGTTGAATGGTGAGCAATTACGTAATCGTGTTTTGACCGATACCTTTGAGCCTGGCTCAACGATGAAGCCCTTAACGGTTGCGATTGCTTTGGAGAAGGGTGCTATTACTCCTAATACCAATATGGCGATTGGAGCGAAATATCTCGTTGGCCCTAAACCAATTACAGATACCCACCCTTACAGCAACTTGACTGTGTCACAAATTATTCAGAAATCGAGCAATATTGGAACGGCCAAAATTGCGATGAATGATTTATCCGCGGAAGAAATGTGGAACTTCTTCACTTCTGTGGGCATGGGTCAAGCACCGAAAATTGGTTTTCCGGGTGCGGTGGCGGGTACAGTGCACCCCTACAAAAAATGGATGCCAACCGATCAAGCGCGTATCGCATTTGGTTATGGTATCTCCACCTCACTCTTTCAGGTGGCTCGTGCTTACACCATCTTTGCGCGTGATGGTGAATTAGTGCCACTGACAATCGAGCGTAGTCCGACATTTAAACCTGGCACACATATTATTTCTGCTAAGACAGCAATAGAGATGCGCAATATGATGGAGTCAGTAACAGAGCCTGGTGGTACTGCAATTAAAGCGCAGGCTGAAGGTTATCGAGTCGGCGGAAAAACTGGCACAGCACACAAATTAGTAGGCAAGGGCTATGGTAATAAATATCGCGCCTACTTTGCGGGCCTCGCTCCAATTAGTGCGCCTCGTATTGTTGTTGCAGTGATGATTGATGAGCCAACTGGTGGAAGCCACTATGGCGGTGATGTTGCTGCTCCTGTTTTCTCTACGATTGTTAGCGAAACCTTGCGCACCTTAAATGTATTGCCAGATAGCAATGGGAAGCAAAAAGCATTGCAGGACAAAAATCTTGTTGAGACTAAGACTGCTTCAGTAAAAAATACCGAAGCGGTTTTAAAAAGATGATGACAATGGTGAATATTGAACCTCATCTCTTGATTTCATATTTACGTGATCTCACATCTGCAGATGCAAAAATTACTGCTGATAGCCGTCATATTCAAGCTGGCGATATCTTTTTTGCCTATTCGGTTGGGCATGGTAATGCACTACGAGACGGCCGAGATTACATTGCTGCTGCTCTAGCGAATGGTGCAGCAGCTGTTGTCTTTGACCCTGCTGATGGTGTAGCTAACGAATACTTAGGTCGTGCAGAATGCTTCCCTGTTGAAAATTTAGCAGCTCTTGCAGGACAACTCTGCGCAGAGTGGTACAACTATCCAAGTAAAAAATTAAAAGTAATCGGTGTCACAGGCACCAATGGAAAAACCAGCGTCACTCAGTGGTTAGCGCAGGCTTTGGGTGATCACAGTCACCCAACAGCAGTACTTGGAACGCTGGGAACTGGATTTCCTGGTGCGCTGGTTCGGACGGGATACACCACGCCAGATGCCCCGCTGTTGCAAACCCAATTAAAAGAATTGCTGGATGCTGGTGCTCAGCAGGTGGTCATAGAGATCTCCTCCCATGCATTAGATCAGGAGCGTACTTCAGGGCTAGATATTGATAGCGCAGTATTCACCAACCTAACTCAAGACCATTTGGACTATCACGGCACGATGGGGGAATACGCGCAAGCAAAAGCAAAATTATTTCAGCAGCCCAAGCTTCAACATGCCATGATAAATTTTGAGGATGCATTTGGGCGTGAGTTAGCTATGAAGCTTCTGATTACCGGCGGTACTCAGGTATGGGGCTATGCAATTAATAAACATGCTTTTGTTGGGTTTGAGAAATTCGGTGAGCGTTTAAAGCGGATTTATACAGAAGATACTGTTCTTACACCTACTGGATACCATTCCCAATTTTGTTTTGATGAGCGTGGTTCAGGTGCGGTTGAGCTCGCAGTACTTGGCGAATTTAATTTAAGTAATTGCTTGGCTGTTTGGACTGTCTTACTAGCCCAAGGGTTTAGCCTTAAAGATGCCGCAAAGCGTATGACTCAGCTGACTTCTGTACCGGGCCGCATGGAGCTCATTCAGCTGAATAAAACGCAAAGAACTGAAGGCCCATTAATTGTGGTGGATTATGCCCACACGCCAGATGCGCTAAGTAAGGCGCTGAGCGCCTTACGTCCTATTGCAAATCAAAGAGGTGGAAAAGTTTGGTGCGTTTTTGGTTGTGGTGGCGATCGAGATTCCGGTAAGCGGCCTCAAATGGGGCGTGTTGCTCAAGAATTTGCTGACCACATTGTGATTACTAGTGATAACCCAAGATCGGAAGATCCAGCGTCAATTATCAATATGATTCAGGCTGGCATGTCGGGTAGCTTGAGTAATGTTCAAGCAGTACCTGATAGAGCTGCCGCTATTATGGCTGCAGTCCGTCATGCACATGTTCAGGACATTGTTTTAGTTGCTGGCAAAGGACATGAGTCTACGCAAGAAATCAATGGCAAGAAGTTTGATTTCTCTGATCAAGAGCACATCCGCTTGGCGTCAGGAGGTGCTGCATGAGTTCACCCATGACCACTCTTGCTCAAGTGCATGCCATGTTGCCAGGAAGTGAATTGATGAACACTAGCGATGCTAATGCTCAGGCAATCAATCTTTCCCGCGTAGGAAGTGATAGTCGTCAAATTCAGGCTGGTGAATTATTTGTGGCTTTGGTGGGCGAACGCTTTAATGCGCATGATTTCTTGGGTGAGTTAACTGAAGCCGGCGCAAGTGCAGCGCTGATTAGCGATAAAGAAACCTGCCCAGAAAATTTAGCCGCAATTTGTGTTCTAGATACAAAGCAGGCTTTGGGTGAGCTAGCAAAAGCTTGGCGTAGGCAGTTTGCCATTCCAGTGGCCTTAGTCACTGGATCGAATGGTAAAACCACAGTAAAAGAGATGATTGCCTCTATTTTTAAGGCGGCTACTGGTGAGTCAAGCACCTTAGTAACCCAGGGTAATTTGAATAACGATATTGGTTTACCTTTGACTTTACTGCGCATGCGTTCAAGTGATCGCTTGGCGGTGATTGAGTTGGGTATGAACCATCCTGGTGAAACTGCTGAATTAGCGGCTATTACCCAAGCGAATATTGTGTTGATCAATAACGCTCAGCGTGAGCATCAAGAATTTATGGCAACGGTTGAGGCTGTTGCAAAAGAGCATGCGACTGCTTTGAGCACACTCCCCGTAGATGGGGTTGCCGTATTTCCAGCCGACTCTGAGTTTGCTGATATCTGGCGTCAGGCTGCCGCAGGGCGCAAGATAATTGATTTTGTTTTATCTACTGACGTAGCTTCGGTCAAAGCTGCTGTAACCGGTAGTTTGCTCGCTAATGGAAGAGTTGCGATTGCTTCGGAAGTGGGCAAGATTGAGGTTCAACTCAATACTTTAGGAAACCATAACGTCCGTAACGCATTAGCAGCAAGTGCCGTTGCTTTGGGTGCTGGCTTAAGCCTAGAAACAATTAAATCAGGCTTAGAGTCATTTGCCCCGGTAAACGGACGCATGCAATCGAAGCCTTTAAATTCAAGTCGCACTTTGATTGACGATAGTTATAACGCAAATCCTGATTCTGTTAGGGCGGCAATTGATGCACTGAAGCAGTCCGGAAATACTGCTTGGTTGGTATTAGGTGACATGGGCGAAGTAGGTAATCAGGGCCCAACATTTCATGAAGAAGTTGGCGCATATGCAGCAGAGCAGGGTGTTGCCAAATTATTTGCGCTTGGAGAGCAGTGCAAATTTGCCGTACAGGGCTTTGATAAGTCTCGGTTACAACAGGCTACTGGAAGCGCCAAACATTTCACAACCTTAGATCAATTGCTAGATGAGCTTAATGTGGCGCTGCTAAATCAAGAATTAAATCAACAAATGCATTTAGATATTTTGGTTAAGGGATCCCGTTTTATGCGTATGGAGCGTGTAGTTCAAGCCTTATTAGAGGAGGCTAAAACATGCTCTTGATGCTGGCCCAGTGGCTTCAGGATGACTTTGGATTCTTCCGAGTTTTTAACTACATCACTTTTAGAGCGGTGATGGCGACGGTGACTGCGCTGCTAATTGGCCTGGCTGCTGGCCCCTGGGTCATTCGTAAATTGACTGCATTGAAGATGGGTCAAGCAGTGCGCACTGATGGACCACAAACCCATTTAGTGAAATCAGGCACACCTACGATGGGTGGCGTGTTAATTCTTTTAGGTATTTTTATCTCCTGCATGTTGTGGGCTGATCTGAGTAATCGCTTTATTTGGATCGTGATGATTGTGACTTTCGGATTTGGCCTGGTAGGTTGGGTTGATGATTATCGAAAAGTCGCTCATAAAGATCCGAAGGGAATGGCCTCCAGAGAAAAATTCTTTTGGCAAACCTTGATTGGTTTATTTGCCGCTATCTATTTAGCATTTTCTGTATCTGAAGTGAATAACCTGAAGGTGCTACAGCTATTTTTTGATTGGCTTAAGAGTGGTTTTGCCTTAGACCTGCCAGCGAAATCAAATCTGCTCATTCCCTTTATGAAAGAAGTCAGCTATCCGTTGGGTGTGATGGGCTTCATCATTCTGAGTTATTTGGTTATTGTTGGCAGTAGTAATGCCGTGAACTTAACAGATGGACTTGATGGTTTAGTAATCATGCCGGTGATACTGGTGGGTGCTGCACTTGGTGCATTTGCTTACGTCATGGGTAACGCGATTTACGCTAAGTATTTATTGTTCCCTTATATTCCTGGCGCCGGTGAGTTGATGATTTTCTGTGGAGCCATGGGTGGTGCAGGACTTGCATTCCTTTGGTACAACACCCATCCTGCCCAAGTGTTTATGGGTGATGTTGGTGCACTTGCACTGGGCGGCGCACTTGGCACTATTGCAGTTATCGTTCGTCAAGAAATCGTGCTCTTTGTAATGGGCGGAATTTTTGTAGCAGAAACAGTTTCAGTAATGCTGCAAGTCTTCTGGTTTAAATTTACCAAGAAACGTTATGGTGAAGGGCGTCGTATTTTTAGAATGGCGCCACTGCATCACCATTTTGAATTGGGTGGTTGGCGCGAGACCCAAGTCGTAGTCCGCTTCTGGATCATCACCATTTTATTAGTCCTCATTGGCCTCTCCAGCCTGAAATTACGGTAAGCCAAAGAATATGCATAACTTAAGCCAAGCCTTTGCCAATCCAGCACTGATCGCAGATGAGGGTTATCAAGCACCTCAACATTTCCTGATCTTGGGATTGGGAGAATCTGGCTATGCGATGGCTAAATGGTGTTTACGTAATGGCGCTAAGGTAAGCCTGGCGGATACTCGCAACCGTGAAAATCTCAATGAGCGACAAAAAGCATGGCTGGCAGAGCTCGAGTTTGCAGGACTCAAAGAATGTTATTTGGGCCCTCTCGAGAGCGTTCGTTTAGAAAGTATGGATGTCATCGGCATCAGTCCCGGTTTATCACCGCTACAAGAGCCTACCGCTTCTTTTCTAACTAGGGTACAAGAGCTCCGCATCGACATCTGGGGAGAGATAGAGTTTTTCGCCAGGGGAATTGCGGCATTAGATCGTATGGCTCAAATGGAGCAGTCGCAATATAAACCTGCGGTACTAGCTATTACTGGCACTAATGGAAAAACAACTACGACTGCATTAACTGGTCAATTATGTGAGCGTGCCGGTAAGCGTGTGGCTGTTGCTGGAAATATCAGTCCAGCCGCATTAGATAAGTTGATGTCCTGCTTAGATCAGTCAGATCAAATTTCCGATATGCCAGAAATCTGGGTTCTCGAGTTATCGAGTTTCCAGCTCATTTATACGAGCTCTTTTAGCGCAACAGCGGCAACGGTATTGAACATTACGCAAGACCACTTAGATTGGCATGGTGACATGCAAGCCTATAAAGATGCCAAAGCAAAAATCTTTGGACAGGATGCCATTTGTATTTTGAATCGGGATGATTCTCTGGTGATGGACTTACTCTCTTCAGAACAAAGGATGAATAGGTCAGTGATTACCTTTGGCGCCAGTCGTCCCGACGAGCAAGGTTCTTTTGGAATCGAGCATGATTTACGTGCTGGTGGAATTGACTGGTTAGTTTGGGCTGAGGTAGATGAGGATCTAGAGCCGCAACCTAAGCGTCGTCGTAAGGCTGAGGTGGTAGAGGATGAGCCCTTGAGACTCAAGCGCTTAATACCGGCTGATGCTTTGCGTATTCGTGGTCGCCACAATGCTTTGAATGCATTGGCGGCATTGGCTTTAGCAAGATCAGCTGGCTTACCAATGAATCTCTTGTTACACGGCTTACGTGATTACCATGGCGAGCCTCACCGTGTTCAAAGCGTATCGATTGTGTCTAATGTCGAGTATGTAGATGACAGCAAAGGTACTAATGTAGGCGCTACTGTGGCTGCACTCAATGGCCTCAGTGCCAATGAATCAGGTAAGCGGATTTGGTTAATTGCAGGCGGTGAAGGCAAAGGTCAGGATTTCAGTCCTTTGCGCGAACCAGCACTTCGATTTGTAAAGGGTGTTTTCTTGATAGGTAAGGATGCGCTCATCATCGCTGAGGCTTTGGCAGATACCGTTCCTTGTATTGTCAGTGAGACCTTACAAAATGCAGTGAGTGAAGCTGCCAAACAAGCCGAGTCTGGAGATATTGTCCTGTTGTCACCAGCTTGCGCGAGTTTTGATCAGTTCAGTGATTACATTGCTCGCGCTGAAGCTTTTGTTACAGAAGTTCAGGAATTGGGAATGCAGTTCGAAGGAGTCTCCATATGAGCTTGAGGGAAAAATTCTTTCCTGAGAATCGCTTGGGCCTTGGCCGCTTCTGGAATTTCTCAAGAGGCGGGATCGATAACTTCCGCAGTGGCTTGAGAGATGCAGTGTCTGGCGTAGAGCAGACTCGTTCACGCATGATGGATTATGACCAGTTATTGGTTTGGGCCGTATTGTCTTTAGCCCTCATTGGCTTAGTGATGGTCTACTCCGCATCCATTACTTTGGCTGATGGCCCTAAGTATGCAAACTACAGCAGCAATTTCTTTTTAATTCGTCATTGCATTTCATTGGCAATTGCCATTGGAGTGGGTATCTGGGTATTTAAGATTCCAACTACCATTTGGGATCGTTACTCACCAGTTATCTTTGGCTTCACAGTGCTGCTCTTGATCGCGGTGTTGATCCCAGGTGTGGGTAAGGGAGTCAACGGTGCTAAACGTTGGATTCCATTGGGTCTGATGAATTTCCAGCCGTCTGAATTAATGAAGTTTGCAGCCATTATTTTTGCTGCAAGCTACACAGTACAGCGTCAAGAATATCTCCATTCATTTGTTAAGGGCATGCTACCGATGGGTGTCGCCGTTGCATTGGTTGGTGGCTTACTCATGGCCGAACCAGATATGGGTGCCCTTGTAGTGGTCTCACTGATTGCATTTGGAATTTTATTTTTAGGCGGTATCAACGCTAAATTGTTTGGCGGACTTTTAGTTGTTGGAATCATTAGTGCAGCAACGATCATCGCTCTTTCGCCTTTCCGACAAAAACGCATCATGGCCTTCATCGATCCATGGCAGGTAGACAATGCAGCCAATAAAGGCTATCAGTTAACCCATTCACTGATGGCTTTTGGTCGCGGGGAATGGTTTGGTTTGGGACTAGGTGGTAGTGTTGAAAAACTCCATTATTTGCCAGAGGCGCATACAGACTTCATTATGGCCGTCATTGGTGAAGAGCTTGGATTTGTCGGTGTCGTAGTGATCATCTTCTTGTTCTATTGGATTGTGCGCCGCGCATTCTTAATCGGCCGTACCGCATTGCAACTAGATCGCAGTTTTGCCGGTCTTGCAGCTAAGGGCGTAGCAATTTGGATTGGCTGGCAGGCATTTATCAATATGGGCGTGAACTTGGGTTTGCTTCCTACCAAGGGACTCACTCTTCCATTGGTCAGTTATGGCGGCTCAGCAATCTTGATGAACGCAGTTGCTGTGGCAATGTTGCTTCGTATCGATTATGAAAATCGGATCTTGATGCGTGGGGGTAAGTTATGACTAAACCCTCGATCTTGGTAATGGCTGGTGGTACAGGCGGACATATTTTTCCAGGCCTTGCTGTTGCTGAATACTTGCGTATCTGTGGTTGGACAGTATCTTGGCTCGGCAATCAAAGCGGTATGGAATATCGCCTGGTTAAATCTTGTAATTTCCCATTTGAGGCTGTTGATTTTGGTGGTTTACGGGGCAAGGGTATCAAAGCTAAGCTGATGTTGCCATTTAACCTGGTCAGAGCGAGTTATCAGAGTTGGAAGATCATGCGTCGTTTAAAGCCAAGCGTGGTGTTGGGTATGGGTGGTTACATTACCTTTCCTGGTGGCCTGATGACTAAGTTATTGAAAAAACCACTCGTGTTACATGAGGCAAATTCAGTAGCGGGAAGTGCAAACCGCGCCTTGGCAAAGATTGCCATGCGTACCTTGACTGGCTTTCCGGACACCATGGCTCAAGCTGAATGGGTTGGAAATCCAATCCGTGAAGAATTCGAAGGTGTAAGTGCTCCAGCAAAACGTTATGAAGAGCGTACTGGTCCATTATCTATTTTGGTTGTAGGAGGTAGTTTGGGTGCTGCTGCCTTAAATGAGGCTATTCCAGCTGCCTTAGCCTTAATGGATAAAGAAGCGCGTCCTCATGTCATTCATCAGGCGGGTGATAAGCATTTGGCGGACCTACAAAAGCGATATGCCGAGTTAGGTTTAAAGGCTGATATTCGGCCTTTTATTGACGATATGCCATCTGCATATGCGCAAGCAGATCTAGTCATTTGTCGCTCGGGCGCGATGACCGTTTCAGAAATCGCTGCGTGCGGCGTTGCCTCTTGCTTGATTCCATTTCCCTATGCGATTGATGATCATCAGACTGCAAATGCGCGGTTTTTATCTGATATGGATGCAGCTATTCTCTTGCCGCAAGCAGATCTTAATCCGCAGGACCTAGCTTCGATGATTCAAAATTTTAGTCGTCAAGATTTACAGGCTATGGCTGAGCGTGCGCATGCGTTAGCTAAGCCGCATGCAACCCAACGGGTAGCTGAAGTATGTGCAGACTGTGCGGGAGTAGGTATATGAAACATATCGTTCAGCAAATTCATTTTGTTGGTATCGGTGGTGCGGGTATGAGTGGCATTGCTGAAGTGCTACTGAATCTGGGATATCAGGTATCCGGATCCGATTTAGCTGAAGGTGCTTCCACCAAGCGCTTAAGAGAATTAGGCGCAGTAATTCATATTGGGCACGACCCAAAAAATATTGGTACTGCTGAAGCGGTAGTGATTTCTACTGCAGTTACTGGCAACAATCCTGAAGTACTCGCTGCGCGCGCAGCGAAAGTGCCCGTGATTCAGCGTGCTGTCATGCTTGGTGAACTCATGCGACTAAAGCAAGGTATTGCCATTGCAGGTACTCATGGAAAAACGACTACCACCAGCTTAGTTGCTTCAGTTCTGGCTGAGGGTGGTTTGGATCCTACCTTCGTTATTGGTGGAAAGTTAAATTCTGCAGGTGCTAATGCGCGCTTAGGTCAAGGCGATTTTATTGTGGTTGAGGCGGATGAGTCTGATGCATCCTTCTTGCAACTCTTCCCGGCTATGGAAGTGGTGACCAATATTGATGCTGATCATATGGATACCTATCAACATGACATGGCGAGATTGAAGCAGGCTTTTGTGCAATTTATCCAGCGCATGCCTTTTTATGGTGTTGCAGTATTGTGCATCGATGATGCTAATGTAAAAGATATTATTCCTTTTGTGTCACAGCCATTATTGCGTTACGGTTTATCGGAAGATGCAGATATTCGTGCAAGTAATGTGCGCGCCGAAGGCACTCGAATGCACTTTACGGTTAATCGTAAAACGGTGCGCCGACATGGCAATAAGCCAGGTCCATTAGAGATTCAATTGAATTTGCCAGGCCTTCATAACGTACGCAATGCATTAGCAGCGATTGGTATTGCAACAGAGTTGGGTGTAGGCGATGAGGCGATTGTGAAAGCTTTATCAGAATTTAGTGGGGTAGGCCGTCGCTTCCAAAGGTATGGAGAAATTCCATTGGCGGCAGGTGGTAGCTTTACTTTAATTGACGATTATGGTCACCACCCTGTAGAAATGGCAGCTACCTTGGCAGCAGCCCGCGGCGCTTATCCAAATCGTCGTTTGGTACTGGCATTCCAGCCTCACCGATTTACACGTACTCGTGATTGTTTTGGTGAATTTGTGCAGGTACTGAAAAACTTTGATGCACTAGTGTTGACTGATGTTTATCCAGCAGGCGAAGCGAAGATTCCTGGTGCCGATGGGAAAAGTCTACTGAAGGCAGCAGTTGTAGTAGATCAGACTTTAAAGACTTCATTGGATAGTATGGCCGTAGCTTATGCGCCCACTGTAGCGGAGATGCCAGAAATATTAGTCGGCATATTACGTGATGGCGATGTTTTAATCACGATGGGTGCGGGTTCGATTTCAGGGTTGCCGCAGGCATTAGTGGGGGCAAAACATGTCTAATCAAAATCCAGTGCAGATAGCTTGGGGCGACCGAGTCAAGCATGATCTCGCCGGTCTGGATGTGAGATCACTAGGTCGGGTAGGGGTATTGCTCGGTGGCCGCTCTGGTGAGCGGGAGATTTCCTTGATGTCGGGTAATGGTGTGTTGGAGGCACTACTCTCGAAGGGAGTTGATGCACATCCATTTGATACAGGATTACGTTGCCCAACTGAATTAGCAAAAGAAAAATTTGACCGCATCTTTATTACACTGCATGGACGTTATGGTGAAGATGGCACCATTCAAGGATTGCTTGAACTTTTAGGCTTGCCCTACACGGGTAGTGGTGTATTGGCTTCCGCTTTAGCAATCGACAAAATAGCAACCAAACTTGTTTGGCTTAGTAGCAGTCTTTCTACTCCAGAATTCGAGGAGCTGAAAGCCGATAGTGACTGGAATGCAGTTGTGAAGCGTTTAGGCTTGCCTTTAATTGTGAAGCCTGCACATGAAGGCTCATCACTCGGCTTAACGAAGGTGAAATCTGTTGAAGAGCTGCCAGCAGCCTATCAGCTTGCTGCAGCAATGGATAAAAAAGTGATTGCCGAGACCTGTATTGTGGGTGACGAGTTGACTTGCCCATTAGTTGGATTTGGGTCTGATGCTGAGGCTTTGCCGGTCATTAAAATTATTCCACCAGAGGCTAATTATGACTTTCACAATAAATATTTCTCTGATGAAACTAAATACTTATGCCCAACAGACTTGGCGCCAGAGGTCAATAAAGCCGTTCAAGAATTAGCTTTAGCTGCTTATCGTGCGCTCGGTTGTAGAACATGGGGTCGTGCTGATGTGATGCTAGATCAAAAAACTGGTAAGCCTTATCTCTTAGAGATGAATACCTCCCCAGGCATGACTTCTCACTCATTGGTTCCAATGGCTGCCAAAGCGGCTGGTGTTGATTATGCAGAATTAGTCCTCTGGGTGATAAGTCAGACTCTGAATAGTAAAGGGGTTAGATCAGCATGAGTCGGATGAGTTCATTCTTAAATAGTTTTGGCGAAGTCTGTACCTCGCTTGCATCTCCAATTTGGAATTATCCAGAGCGGATGCAAAAGTTGAGCCGATTCTTGTTCCGCTGCTTTGCAATCATGGTTTGTATTGGCATCTTAGTTTGGTTAAGTCAGCGTCCAGTATTTTCTTTGCGCCAAGTGGTCATTGAGCCAGTAGCTGGTCAGACGCTAAAACATATTAATAAGCCAGTTGTGAAGCAGCAAGTTTTAGATACGGTTCAAGGAAACTTTTTTAGTGTGAAGCTAGAAGATGTCAAGCGTGGATTTGAATCCATGCCTTGGGTGCGCCATGCGAATGTACGAAGAGTGTGGCCTAACGGATTAATTGTCAGCATTGAAGAGCAAAAGCCGTTTGGTTCTTGGGGTGGAGTGGATAGCCAAACCCTGATGAACACCCATGGCGAACTTTTTGCAGGTCGTGTTTCTGAAGTGGGTGATGGAATAACGCTCATTGATTTTCATGGACCAGATGATGCCAGTAAAGAAGTGATGCGCTTGTATGAAAAAGCGAATACCTGGTTTAAGCCATGGGATGCTGAGGTAAAGAATTTAACTCTATCGGAGCGCTATGCCTGGCACGTCAAGCTCTCTAATGGTATGAAGGTTGAATTTGGTAGGGATGAAGAAAATTCGGACAAAACATTAACCGAGGAGCGTGTCGCGCGCCTCTTTAAATATTGGCCACAGATTCAAGAGAAATGGGCTAATCGCGTAGATGCAATTGATCTTCGCTATGCCAATGGTTTTGCAGTACATCTTGCTTCGGCAAGCTTGAAAAAGAATGAAGTAGATGGCAAAAAAAGTGAGCAGAAGCAATGAGGAATAAGCATGAGTAAAGACAATCGCGATTTATTGGTCGGATTAGATATTGGAACCTCTAAGGTGGTTGCTTTGGTTGCCGAATTGGCACCCGATGGTCAATTTAATGTTGTTGGCGTTGGCCAAACTGCATCCAAGGGATTAAAGAAGGGTGTTGTTGTCAATATTGAGGCAACTGTTCAATCCATTCAGAAGGCGCTTGAAGAGGCTGAAGTTATGGCTGATCGCCAGATCGTTCAGGTCTTTACCGGTATTGCTGGAAACCATATTGTGAGTTTTAACTCCAGCGGTATGGTGGCAATTCGTGATAAAGAAGTGAGTGCTGGTGATGTTGAGCGCGTCTTGGAGACTGCTAAGGCAATCAATATTCCAACGGATCAGCAGATTTTGCATATTCTCGTTCAAGAATTCATTATTGATGGGCAGGAAGATGTGCGCGAGCCAATTGGCATGAGTGGTCTTCGCCTTGAGGTCAAAGTACATATTGTTACTGGCGCTGTCAGTGCTGCACAAAATATTGTGAAATGTGTACGTCGTTGTGGCCTAGAGGTAAACGATCTTATCTTGCAACCTCTGGCATCAAGTCTTGCAGTGCTTACCGAAGACGAAAAAGAACTTGGAGTGGTATTGGTAGATATTGGTGGTGGCACAACCGATATTGCTATTTATTGTCAGGGTTCTATTCGTCATACGGCAGTTATTCCGATTGCAGGTGATCAAATTACCAATGACATCGCAATGGCCTTGCGTACCCCAACAATTGATGCAGAAGATCTGAAGATTCAATATGGTATTGCTCGCCAAGATATGGCCGATCCAACGACCATGATTGATGTGCCAGGTGTTGGTGATCGTGAGCCTCGCCCTATGTCAAAGCAAGCCTTAGCTGCCGTGATCGAGCCACGTGTCGAGGAGTTGTTTACTTTAGTGCGAGGCGTAGTTCGTGATTCTGGTTACGAAGATATGGTGTCCTCAGGAATTGTGCTGACCGGTGGAACTTCATTAATGCCGGGAATGGTTGAGCTTGCTGAGCAAGTGTTCTTGCGTCCTGCCCGTATCGGGACTCCAGAGTATCGCGGTCACTTACATGAAGTTTTGCGTAGCCCACGTTTTGCTACCAGCATTGGTTTATTAATGGAAGGTCAAGCGCAGTTGTTGCGTGGCCGTCGAGTATCTCAGTCTGGCGCGTTGCAAAGTGTGATTTCGCGCATGAAGGAATGGTTCGCAGGAAATTTTTAAGTTTTTCGTCGTCGTCAATGTAGTACTTATTACCTAGGAGGGTATATGGAATTTGAAATGTTAGATCAAGAGACAGCTGGCAAAACCATCATTAAAGTGGTTGGAGTTGGCGGTGCAGGTGGTAATGCAGTTCAGCACATGATTCGTCGCGGTGTTAACGGCGTAGAGTTTATTTGCATGAACACCGATGCTGGCGCGTTACAGCGTTCCGAGGCATCTGTGAATTTGCAACTAGGTTCTAGCGGACTCGGTGCTGGCGCAAAGCCTGAAATTGGTGCAGCTTCCGCTGAAGAAGCGCGTGCACGCATTGCAGATACATTGCAAGGTGCACACATGGTCTTTATCACTGCTGGTATGGGTGGTGGTACGGGTACCGGGGCAGCTCCAATTGTTGCTCAAGTTGCTAAAGAAATGGGTATCTTAACTGTAGGTGTCATTAGTAAGCCATTTGATTTTGAGGGTGTAAAGCGCCTCAAGGTTGCAGAAAACGGTGCCGCTGAACTTGAGTCTTATGTTGACTCACTGATTGTAGTTCTCAATGAAAAGCTTTTTGAAGTCATGGGCGAAGATGCTGAGTTTGATAAAGCTTTTGCTTGTGCTGATGACGTACTGCACAACGCTGTTTCAGGTATTGCAGAAATCATCAACGTACAAGGTTTGATCAACGTTGACTTTGAGGACGTGAAGACTGTAATGGGCGAGCAAGGTAAGGCGATGATGGGAACTGCCACAGTTTCTGGCATGGATCGTGCACGCTTAGCTGCTGAGGCTGCAGTTGCATCACCATTGCTTGAAGGGGTTGATTTGTCTGGTGCGCGTGGCGTACTCGTTAATATCACCGCTAACCGTTCATTGAAATTGTCTGAGACTCGTGAAGTGATGGCAGCGATTCGTGGCTACGCCGCAGATGATGCGACCGTAATCTTTGGTACTGTGTATGACGAGAGCTTAGGTGATGCCTTGCGCGTTACTGTTGTTGCTACTGGTTTGAATAATCCACAAGCACGTCAAAGTCATCAGCCGGAAGTGGTTTGGAGACAAGCTACTGGTACGCATGATGCGATGCCAACAATGGCTGATCTGAACAGCTTTGCTCCAGCAAGCGCTTCAGCAGCAATTAGTAAAAGTGGATTAGATTCAGTCTTAAGCACTAGCGCTGGTTTGGCAATGACGGGTGCAGGTAGTGCACCTTCAATGGCCGCTCAACCAGTATCAAGTGGCGTTGATTACAGCCAATATGATTTGCCACGTGTATTCCGTAGTTCGCGTGAAGCTACACCAGCTCCTACATTAGGGGCTGATAGCTCACCACAGGCTAAATCCATGCTTGATAAAGGTGCTGATTACTACGAAATTCCAGCCTTTTTACGTAAACAAGCAGACTAAACCACTGCTCAATACAATAAGTAGTTGCAAAATGCCAGCGCGGCGCCCCTCCGGACGACGAATCCCGCGCTAGCGTTGGCATACTTATGACAACTATTTATTCATTGGAGATCTTATGATTGCAGTCGGACAAAAATTACCAAACGCTACCCTCTACGAGTTTTTGGATGAGGCAACTGAAGGCTGCTCTATTGGACCTAATGCATTTGAAGTGGAGAAGCTTACTGCTGGCAAGAAGATAGTGATCTTTGCGCTACCAGGTGCGTTCACACCAACCTGCTCTGCAAAGCATGTCCCTAGTTACGTTGAGCACTTTGATGCCATTAAAGCAAAAGGTGTTGACGAGATCTGGTGTATTTCTGTAAATGATCCATTTGTGATGGGTGCTTGGGGTCGCGATCAAAAGGTAGGAAATAAGATTCGCATGTTGGGCGACGGTAGTGCTGAATTTACCAAGAAGCTTGGTCTGGAATTAGATTTAACTGCTCGTGGTTTAGGTGTTCGCTCTGATCGTTACGCCATGATTGTTGAAGATGGTCTAGTGACAAGTTTAGATCGTGAAGCACCTGGCAAGTTTGAAGTAAGCGATGCCGCTTCAGTTTTGAAGAAGCTTTAAAAAACTATTCCTGAATTTAGACAAGATCATGATCAAGCAACGCACTATCGCTACACCGATTAAAACCGTGGGGATTGGCTTGCACTCTGGGCGCAAGGTGACTTTATCTATCAAGCCTGCGCCGATAAATTCAGGAATCTTATTTGTACGTATGGATACGCCGGAGCAATCCGTTGTTCCGGCTACCGCCTTAGCTGTATGCGATACCCGTCTTGCTTCAGTAATTCAAAAAGACGGGGTACGCGTTTCCACTGTCGAGCACTTACTCTCTGCTTGTGCAGGCTTGGGGCTTGATAACTTATTTATTGAGTTGGATGGTGAAGAGGTTCCCATCATGGATGGTAGCGCTGCTTCATTTCTATTTTTAATTGAATCTGCCGGTATTGCTGAACAAGAAGCGCCACGACAATTTGTAGTGATTAAAAAGCTGATTGAAGTGCGAGAGGGTGACAAGCTTGCACGACTAGAGCCTTTTTTTGGGTATAAGTTAGATTTCACAATCGACTTTAAACATCCAGCCGTAGATAAGACTGGACAGCGTTTTTTAGTAGATTTTGCGGAGCACGCTTATCGAAGTGAAATTGGTCGCGCACGCACCTTTGGTTTTGCTCACGAGGTTGAGGCATTACGTGAAATGGGTTTAGCCCGCGGCGGTAGTTTGGATAATGCGATTGTGCTAGATGAACACCGCATCTTGAATAACGAGGAATTGCGTTATGAGGATGAGTTTGTTCGTCACAAGATCTTGGATGCGATTGGGGATCTCTATTTAGTTGGACATCCTATTATTGGTTCGTATGTCGCCGAAAAATCAGGGCATGCTCTCAATAACGCACTTTTACGCAAACTTTTGGCGGACTCTAGTTCTTATGAGATTAGTAGCTTCCCAGAAAACAAGGCTCCTGCAGCTTATTCCAAAGAGAGTCAGCCGCTCTTTTTCTAAAAACCCTCTTCTGAAGGGTGTAATTATCTTTATTTAGGCTTACTTTGAAGAAGGCGCTCGACCGCCTTGCGTAAGTCAGAGTCTGGGGCTAATTTTTCTATCAAAGACTCCCAAGATGCTCTTGCTACCGCATTAAATCCCTTGGATTTTGGCGTTGACAGATGACCTTCCCGGGGCTTGATTTCCCAGGCGGGAGTCGCCGGCCTTAGACGCACTTTAATGGCAGTACAAACCACTCCATTTTTAGCTAACTCATTGATTAAGCTAGGTAAAACTTGCTGAAGCCTAGTGGCAACGCTTGCCCCAGCGACCATTAAAAATAGCTCATTTTGACTACCAGAGCGCCACCCAGCCTCAATTTTAGAGGCCAAGCTCTCTAAATCAAGCTCAGATAGGGCTGCTTTCAGAGCAATTTTGAGTTTAGCTAGATCTTCCGTTTTGGCCAAAATTCCACCCAAACCTTCGGAATTACGAAGATAGTCCAGCCAATCGTGGGCTGCTTTCGTAGGTTTAGATTTAGGGGCAAAGTTCATATAAAAATAGGGTGCGGGTGATAAACTCAAGGTCTTAATTTACTTCAATATCCCATGGTAATCGGTCTTCTTAAAACCCTAGTTGGCAGTCGTAATGACCGTCTCCTAAAACAGTATCGCAAAGTGGTTGCCAAAGTTAGCGCTTTTGAGCCTAGCATGCAAGCTTTGGATAATGCCGCACTGCAAGCAAAAACTGCCGAGTTTAAGGCACGTTTGGCTGCGGGTGAATCATTAGATGATTTGGCGCCGGAAGCTTTTGCAGTGGTTCGAGAAGCCAGCTCCCGCGTCATGAAGATGCGCCATTTTGATGCACAGATGATGGGTGGTCTTGCACTGCATCAGGGCAAGATTGCTGAAATGGGGACCGGTGAAGGTAAAACCTTAACCGCAACACTTCCCGTGTATCTGAATGCATTAACCGGTAAGGGTGTTCATGTCATTACCGTGAATGATTACTTAGCTCAACGTGATGCTGAGTGGATGGCAACGCTTTATAACTTCTTAGGTATGAAGGTCGGCGTGAATCTCTCTCAGATGGATCACATGACTAAGCAAGAAGCTTATGCCGCTGATATCACCTACGGCACCAATAATGAATTTGGTTTTGATTATTTGCGCGATAACATGGTGCAGGATTTAGGTCAGCGTGTACAGCGCGGCTTAGCCTATGCGATTGTTGACGAGGTGGATTCCATCTTGATTGACGAGGCGCGCACTCCATTAATCATCTCGGGTCAGGCTGAAGATCATACTGATCTCTATATCAAGATCAATGCCTTGCCTGCCTACTTAGAGCGTCAAATCGGAGAAGAAAAAGCCGACGGTACTGGTGTTGAAAAGCCGGGCGACTACTGGATTGATGAAAAATCGCAGCAGGTGTATCTAACAGAGCGAGGTCATGACAAAGCTGAGACAGTTTTAGTTGAACTCGGCGCTCTCAATGATGGCGATTCTCTGTATGCCCCTCAAAATATCACCTTGATGCACCATGTCTACGCAGCATTGCGTGCACATACTTTGTATAACCGCGACCAACAATATGTTGTGCAAAATAATGAAGTCATTATTGTTGACGAGTTCACTGGCCGTTTAATGCAAGGCCGTCGTTGGTCAGATGGCTTGCACCAAGCTGTTGAAGCCAAAGAAGGTGTGCAGATTCAGAATGAGAATCAGACCTTAGCAACTATTACCTTCCAAAATTACTTCCGTATGTACGGTAAGTTAGCTGGTATGACGGGTACTGCTGATACTGAGGCGTATGAGTTCAAGGAAATTTATAGTCTTGAGACTGTAGTTATTCCGCCCAATCGCATCAGCCAAAGAAAAGATCGTCAAGATCAAATTTATAAGACTTCACGCGAGCGCTACGATGCAGTGATTAAGGATATTGAGGATTGCTATCAACGCGGTCAACCCGTATTGGTTGGCACTACTTCAATTGAAAACTCCGAACTGATTGCAGGTTTACTGGATAAACGTCAGTTGCCACATCAAGTCTTGAACGCTAAACAGCATGCCCGTGAAGCGGAGATTATTGCGCAGGCCGGTAGACCGAAGATGATCACCATTGCTACCAATATGGCTGGTCGTGGAACGGATATCGTCTTGGGCGGTAACGTTGGTAAGCAATCTTCTTTGATTGATGCAGATAGCAGCATCTCAGATACGGACAAGGCTAGCAAGATTAAGACTTTGCAAGAAGAGTGGCAAAGTCTTCATGATCAGGTTTTGGCTGCCGGTGGCTTACACATTATTGGTACAGAGCGTCACGAAAGTCGTCGTATTGATAATCAATTGCGGGGGCGCGCAGGTCGCCAAGGCGACTCTGGTTCCTCACGCTTTTATCTTTCTTTAGATGATTCGCTTTTGCGCATTTTTGCTGGAGATCGTCTACGTGCAGTGATGGATCGTCTCAAAATGCCGGATGGTGAGCCTATTGAAGCCGGCATGGTGACCCGCTCCATTGAATCTGCTCAGCGCAAAGTTGAGGGTCGCAACTTTGATATTCGTAAGCAGTTATTGGAGTATGACGACGTCGCTAATGATCAGCGTAAAGAAACTTATCGCCTGAGAAATGAAGTATTAGAAAGCGTTGATGTTGGCGAGTTGACTGCTAATTTGCGTGATGATGTACTGCGTACGATTTGTGCTTTGTATGTTCCCCTGGAATCGATGGAAGAGCAGTGGGACCTGGTAGGACTGGAAAATGTCTTAGCTAGCGATTGGGGTTTAACTATCGATCTGAAAACTTGGGTTGAAAATGCAGCATCCATGGATGATGAGCAGATTGTTGATCGTGTATTAGAGCGCGCAAAAGAATTTTACGATGCCAAAGTTGAGCTTTCCGGTCGCGCTTCATTTGCAGGATTCGAGCGCTCCGTTTTGCTCTACAGCTTAGACACCCATTGGCGCGAGCATTTAGCTGCGCTGGACCATTTACGTCAAGGCATCCATTTACGTGGTTACGCCCAAAAAGATCCAAAACAAGAATATCGTCGCGAAGCATTTGAGTTATATGGTGAATTTCTGAATGTCGTTAAAAATGATGTTGTGAAAAGCATCATGACCGTACAGATTCGTAGTGCAAGCGAGTTAGATCAAGCTTCTGAATCGATCAATGAGGATTTGGCCAAGCTCTCCGACGTAAAGTATCAGCATGCAGATGCAGGTGCGGATCGCGAGGTAGCTGGTTCAACTGGCGATCGTGGTGCGGCAATTGATATTGCTCCTGCACCATTACGTGCTGGGCCCAAGATTGGCCGTAATGATCCTTGCACCTGCCGTAGCGGCAAGAAATATAAGAACTGCTGCGGCGCACTAAGCTAATTTCAATAGGCTCCTAGAAAGAGCTGTCGAATTCGACAGCTCAGTAAGCCCTCATCTACAATTGTCAGACAATGACAGTGAACTTACCCCTCCCCCAAAAAGACCATTTGAAGCCTGTTAAAGGTTTTCAGATGGGCATCGCAGAAGCCGGTATTAAAAAGGCAAATCGTAAGGATCTTCTGGTGATGACTTTAGCCCCCGGATCCCAGGTTGCGGGTGTCTTTACCTTAAATCGTTTCTGTGCCGCACCGGTTCAAATTTGCAGAGAACATTTAGCCCAAGATGGGGCTCAAGGTGAGATTCGTGCTTTGGTAGTGAATACTGGAAATGCGAATGCAGGGACTGGTGAGCAGGGCATGAAAGATGCTTTAGCAACTTGCGCGGCACTAGCAAAAGAGTTGAATTTAAATCCAAAGCAGATCCTACCTTTCTCTACAGGTGTCATTTTGGAGCCCCTACCGATTGCTAAGTTGATTGATGCTTTACCTAAAGCAGTTGCAAATTTAGGTGAAGATCATTGGTTCGATGCCGCAGAGGCCATCATGACAACGGATACGCAGGCGAAAGCCACATCTGTCACTGTGCAGACGCCTGCTGGCGTGGTCACTATCACCGGTATCTGTAAGGGTGCTGGGATGATCCATCCGAATATGGCGACTATGTTGGGCTTTATTGCGACAGATGCTGGTTTTGCGCCGGGACTGTTAACTAACTTGACTCGCGAGATTGCCGATCTCTCATTTAATGCAATTACGATTGATGGCGATACCTCAACTAATGACTCATTCATCATTATGGCTACGGGTCAATCACCGGTACAGATTCAATCTGCCGATGATCCTAGTTATGGTCCAGTTCGTGTAGCTTTGATTGACCTTGCACGTAAGCTGGCTCAAATGATTGTGAGAGATGGTGAAGGCGCAACTAAATTTATTACGATTGACGTGCAGGGCGGTAAGACTGAAGAGGAATGTCGCCTGGTGGCAGAAGCAGTGGCCCATTCTCCTTTGGTAAAAACAGCCTTCTTTGCTAGTGATCCTAATTTAGGCCGCATTCTCGCAGCCATTGGTTATGCTGGTATCACCGACCTTGATGTCGATCAAGTGCAAATGTGGCTTGGTGATGTGTGGGTAGCTAAGAATGGTGGTCGTAACCCCGATTATCAAGAAGCTGATGGTCAAAGGGTAATGCAGGCAGAAGAAATTACTGTCAAGATTGATCTGGGTCGTGGATTAGCGCAACAGACTATGTGGACTTGTGATTTATCGCATGATTATGTTTCTATTAATGCTGATTACCGCTCATAGGGAATTATCAGATGAATGAAAAACTAGAACAACTTCTGAGTCATCTTGAGACATTTTTACCAAAGCAGTTAACTGATGAGCAGTGGCGATCTACAACTGCTTTTAGATGGCGCCGTCGGGACAGCATCTTTGGTAGCATTGGATTTTTGCAGCCGGTAAAACATGTAGCGGATATTTCCTTCGAAGATCTAAAAAACATTGATCGTCAACGTGATGCTATTCGCGATAATACAAGAAACTTTATTGATAAAAAGCCAGCAAATAACATCTTGTTGACTGGTGCACGTGGCACAGGAAAATCTTCTCTCATTAAGGCCAGCTTGCATGAGTTTGCTTCTCAGGGCCTGCGCTTAGTCGAAGTCGAAAAAGAGCATTTAGCTGATTTAGCTGACATCACTGATTTACTGGCTGATCGACCAGAGCGCTTTATTATTTTCTGTGATGACCTTTCATTTGAAGATGGCGAATCGGGCTATAAGGCCATGAAGTCGGCGTTAGATGGCTCTGTGTCCGCTCAAGTCGACAATATTCTGATTTATGCAACCTCGAATCGTCGTCACCTGCTGCCTGAGCATATGAAGGATAACCTGAGCTACTCTCATAGCGATGATGGTGAGATACATCCAGGTGAAGTGGTTGAAGAAAAGATTTCTCTATCAGAGCGCTTTGGATTATGGCTTTCTTTTTACCCGCCCAAACAAGATGAGTATCTTGAAATCGTTGCGCATTGGCTTCGTCATTTTGGTTTAAGTGACATGCAGATAGAAAGCGCGAGAGCTGAGGCATTGGTTTGGGCCCTAGAGCGTGGCTCGCGTTCTGGTCGAGTAGCTTGGCAGTTTGCTAAGCATTGGGCTGGAACGCATACCGCTTAAGAAGCTACCTGTGATGAATGAATTAAATCGTCCTGTTACTGAAGTTGCCGCTGGAATCTTGTTAGATGTAGAAGGGCGCTATCTCCTCGGTCAGCGACCTGAGGGTAAGCCTTATGCGGGTTATTGGGAAGTTCCAGGCGGAAAAATTGAAAGTGGAGAATCTGTATTTGCAGCTCTTAAACGTGAATTACAGGAAGAGTTGGGAATTGATATTGAGTCTAGTGAAGAGCTCGTTGTCCTAGAACATGATTATCCCCACGCTTATGTGCGTTTACACGTCAGCATCATTCGAGAGTGGAGTGGGGTGCCTAAAGGATGCGAGGGGCAGTTGCTATCTTGGCAGTTACTTGGAGATGCAATGCCAACGGTTGAGCCTCTATTACCAGCGGCATGGCCAATGTTAGAAAAACTTAGGCTACTAAAAGTCTAGAGTTGGCAGAGGGTAAGCCTAAAGGCTACATCCTGATTGATAATTTGGGGTTTTTTATCTAGATCTGCTTTTAGAAAACGGACAGATAGTAAATACTTATTGGCGCTAATCTCAGAGAAGAGGGAATCATCTTCTATTGCAATGCGCATCAATTGGTATATCTTGCCGGACGGCGCTTGTTGATACGAGCCCTGATGTGCAACTACATCTTTTGCTTCGCCAGATTGACGTAACAAGCGTAAGAAAATTTGACAAGCTTCATGCCATGGCAACAACGGTGCAACGTATTTTTCTAGTAATTCTCTACGTTGAGTCGACGGCGTATTTTTCCAAGCATGGTAGCTTGGTAAATCGATTGGACTAGTTCCGCCCGGGATATTTAATCGTGTACGAATAGCATTGAGCCATTCGCTTTCACTAATAGCCGCATTCGGTTTACCCATAGACTGATTAATATTTAGTGCAGCTTTATCAATTTCAGCTAGCGTTTGTGAAAGCGCTTCTTGGTCTACTTTTTGAGAAGACTTTAAGCCATTTAAGGCATACTTCTGACGCTCGAATTCTTTGAGCAATAAAGATTTGACGTCGCCTCGAGATCCAATGTCACCCAAATCAAACAACATAGCAATCGCATTGTGGTGAAGCTCGGGATCGTCAGAACGAAGGAAGTGGTTGAAGCGGGCGAACAAATACTCTAGCCGAAGCATGCTTCGGACTAATTCATTGAAGGGGTATTCGTAGACAATCACAAGCCTATATTCTATGACGAACTCAGGCGTCCCGGCTGAATTGCGAGTATTTCTTGGTGCAGATTGAACACCTTGGGTTTGAGTTCATCCAGGCTACCCTGATTTTCAATCACTACAGTAGCAGCAGCTAGGCGATGATCTCTGCTGGTTTGTGCTTTAAGAACGCTTTCTACCTCTGAGCGAGTCATATTGTTGCGGTGCATCACTCTTTGGATTTGAGTCTCTTGTGGGCAATCCACCACCACAAGATAGTCAATCAGATTTATCCATAAATTGGATTCCATTAAGAGGGGGACAACAAAAACAAGGTACGGCACTCCAGAATTCGCAAGCGCTAAGGCCTGCTTAGAGGCTTCTTGCTGAATCAAGGGGTGAGTAATTTGCTCCAGGGACCGCCTTGCTTTGGGATCTGCAAAGACCAAAGCACGCATTTTTGGGCGATTCAGGGCGCCTTGGGAATCAATCAATTCCACTCCAAATACCTCAGTAATAAATGGGATGGCTTCCCCACCAGGCGCAGTAACTTGATGAGAAATCCGATCTGTGTCGATGATCCCTGCCCCAAGTGCCCCCAGCATGTCGCTAACTGTAGTCTTACCAGACCCAATGCCACCAGTTAAGCCAACTAAAGGCAATAACCCTTTTAAAGCTTTTAAATCAGCCTTGGCAGAATGGTGGTTGGAATGAGTTGAGGCCATAACAACTCAATGATGCCAGCAAACGCCAAAAATGGGCCAAAAGGAAAGGCTTGATGTAGCCGATGACGATGCAATAAAAGCCAAGCGATACCACCGAGCAGTCCTGCAATGGAGGCTATTAAAAGTATGCTCGGGAGAGCTCCCCAGCCAAGCCAGGCACCCAATGCTGCTAAGAGCTTTGCATCACCCATGCCAATTCCGTTGCGGTGTTTCAGTAGGCGATAGCCAGCATTCAATAACCAGAGCGATCCATACCCTAAGGCTGCCCCAAGGATTGCAGAAGACGCTGATACAAAGCGGAGATCAGGGACCAAGTTAATGGTGATGCCCAGAAAAATCAGGGGGAGTGTAATGGCATTCGGTAGGCGAAAACTACGCCAATCGACATAGGCTAAGTAAAGTAAAGCCAGTATCAATATGGATTGAATGATCCAGAGGCTTGTTGTGTGATCCACTAAACGATTTGCCCTAAATTAAAGATGGGTAAATATAGAATTATGACTAATGTACCAATGATGACTCCTACTATTAAGATAAGTACAGGCTCCAGGCTTTGGCTCAGAGTGTTTAGTTGACTGCTGAGCTGCGAACCTAGAGTGCCGGCACGTTTATTCAACATTTCAGCCAATTCGCCACTTTCAGCTCCAATATGCAGTAGTAGTAATGTTTCCATATCCAGTAGGCGTAACTTGGGGTCTGCCCGCTTGAGAGAGTCCCCCAAAGGCCAGCCACGAGTAAGGTGTTTAAATATCTCGGCACTAAAGTCATGGCTTACCCAGTGGTTACTAGATTGTGCAGTTACTCTTAGTGCATCTGGAAGTGGTAAGCCAGACTCCAATAAATGACCTAAAGTTCGACACCAATGACTCAGTGTTGCTAGCCTAAATAGATTGCCAAAAAATGGCATTCTCAATATTACGGCATCACAGTATTTTTGGAGCAAGCTAGATTTAAGCCATGCAAAGAAAAAGCTTGCGGCAATGATTAAGGTCGTTGTGAGTAAAGCTATGTAGTAATCTTGAATTCCTGTGGAGATGGTAATGAGCACTCTAGTGGGTGCCGGCAGCTCTGCTTGAAAGTTACCGAAGACCTCTTTGAAGACAGGCACAACCCAGATCATCATCACCAGCACCAATAAAAAAGAGGTTGCGAGGGTAATTACAGGATAAGTCAGGGACTGCTGTACTTTTCTCCGCAATTCAATTTGAGCTTCTAGTTGTTGCGAAATCGTTCGCAGTGCCAAACTAAGATCACCAGATCTTTCGCTTACCCTAATGAGATTTGAAAACTCTTGACTAAATCTCCCATCTTGAGCGCCTAAGCAAAAAGAAAAGCTATTACCTTTTTGAAGAAGGGAGCGAATACTTTCTAACCAAATCTGCCAAGATTTTGGTGCAGACTGAATCAAGAGTTGGATGGCATTGAGCAAGGGTAGTCCAGCTTGAAGCAAGACGAGCATTTGCTCAGCAAAATGCAGTTGTTCGGACTGACTTAACTTTTTATTGAAAAACATATTGATTAATGCCAAGTGCCAAGCTCGGAATCTAGGGAAGCTTGATCGATTAAACCAGCTTGGACTGATTGCATACCAGCAGAGTAGATATCTAGAGGATGAGCTGATTCCAGTAACTGCTTGCTGCTCAAAACTTCGTGCACACCAAGGCGCCCAAAATAACCCGAATCATTGCAAACACGGCAAACGGTTTTTCTAGGAATTTGGCGGCATTGCTCACAGCATTTACGAACGAGCCTTTGTGAGGTGATGCAGCGAAGACAGGACTCAATTGACTCTTGATCAATACCTAGACTTTTGAGCCTACTTAAAGCACCGATTGCATTGCGTGTATGCAAGGTACTAAGAACCAAATGGCCTGTTTGCGCAGCTTGAATGGCTAGTTGTGCGCTTGCGGTATCGCGGATTTCACCAATCATGATGACATCGGGATCTTGCCGTAATAGGGCGCGAATAATCGTTGGAAAGTCCAAGCCTGCTTTGGGGTGGTAGGCTACTTGATTGACGCCGGGAAGCCGAATTTCAATTGGATCCTCCACAGAGCAAATATTACGTTGTACACAGTTCAAAGTACTCAAGCAGCTATATAGCGTTCTTGTCTTGCCACTTCCTGTTGGCCCAGTGACCAAAATTAATCCATTAGTTTGACGAATTGCATTCTGAAATATTTCTAGCTGCTCTGGTAGCAGACCAATTTGATCGAGTCTAAGCTCATCAAGGCGGCTTGGCAGAATACGGATTACGGCTTTCTCACCATGCAGCGTGGGAAGAATGGATACTCGGCAATCGATATTGGGATAACTAAAGTCATGGCCAATAGCAAGACGTCCATCTTGTGGCAGTCGTTTTTCTGCAATGTCTAGACGCGCCAATACCTTAATGCGTGTAATTAAACGTTCGTGTAGATCAATGGGGTATTGGTTTTGTAATGCCAGGCGACCATCTACCCTCACACGCACTACAGTTTCTTGAGATCTAGCCTCAATATGAATATCCGTGGCCCGAGCATCCAACGCATCCACAGCGATAGCATGCCAGGTACGAATAATATGAGAATCATGTAGTAATTCGCTCAATCTTGATTTGGTTGAGTAAGGGGTCGGTATAGCTTCACTGTTTTTACACCATGCTCATCGAACTGAACGATTTCCATCACCACCCCAGCAATCCGAATACTGACATCGTAATCAGGGATGGCTTCAAGCTTTTCTAGGATGAGACCATTTAAGGTGCGAGGCCCATCGAGCGGAAGATCAAGCTTGAGAAGGCGATTTAAATCTCGCAAGGAAGCAGTTCCGCTAGAGAGATAGGTGCCATCAGTAAGCCAGTGAGGGTCATTAGAGAGATTGGAGAACGAGGTGGTGAACTCGCCGATTAATTCTTCAACAATATCTTCAAAGGTAACCAAGCCAAGCACTTCACCATATTCATTTACTACCAAACTTAAACGTTGTTGGTTATCTTGAAAAAATTGCATTTGCTGTAAAACAGGCGTTCCACTTGGTATGAAGTAGGGCTCATTCAGCAGGGACCGAAAGTCCTCATGCTGAAGCTCTGCATTCCCTAATAGCGAAAGTGCTTTTTTTACAGAGAGAATACCAATAACGCGCTCAGAATCACCATCGCAGACAGGGAGCTTGTTGTGATAACAAGTTTCTAGTTGCTGCATCACTTCATCAATCGGCCTGGAGAGATCAAGTACTTCAATTTTTGAACGAGGTGTCATGACATCGTCAACTAAAATATTTTCAAGGTTGAACAAATTTAGCAAAATGTTGCGATGATGAGTGGAGACAAATCGATTGGACTCAAGAACTAAGCTTCGCAACTCTTCTTTACTCATCACTCTATTGTCGGTGGAGGTTTGCAAACCAGACACTCTCATTAATCCGGAGACAAAACTGTTGATGAACCACAGCAGTGGTTTCAGTAGAAAAGTGAGCGGAAGAATAATCCAGCCAACATTGCTAGCAATCTTTTCTGGAAATGCTGCTCCAATCACTTTTGGCGTGATCTCACTAAAAATAATGATCAGTAACGCAACTACTAAGGTGGCAATTGATAGCACAAGGCCGCTATCACCAAAAATATGAAGAGCAATACCTGTGACCAATATTGGCAGGATGGTATTAATGAGATTGTTGGAAATGAGCAGTACTGATAACAGTGAGTCAATCCGCTTCAATAATCTTTCGGCGAGCGCGGCTCCAGCATTGCCACCATTAGCCATAGCGCGAAGGCGATGGCGATTGGAAGACAACATACTGGTTTCGGCCATGGAAAAAAAGCCGGATAGTGCGAGTAAAAATAGGACTAAAGCGACTTGGCCAATAAAAGGCCAATCATCAAAAAAGGTGTCCATGAGGCTTGCCTGCAAAGAATAAGGAGCAACCAATATAGCAAAGTGCGATTTCACTAGCTATAGGCGCACGGGAAATGCGTATAAATACCTTCTTTAATCTATGTCAGAATCCTCTGTATGCCGACCTCTCAATTTATCGAATATTGCGTAATACCAGCCCCCTTTGGTTGCTTGGGCGTGCAAACCGAGATGGTGGAGGGGAGTTTGATGATCTCGAAAATTGATTATTTGCCTCCCAACAGCACATTAAGTGACCCCAGTAACCATTTGGCGAAGGTGTTTTCAAGGCAGTGCGAGCAATATTTCAAAAATGCCTCTTCTGGTTTTGACCTCCCGCTCAAGCCTGCTGGTACAGTGCATCAGCAAAAGGTATGGGCTGCCGCTCAAGGTATTAGCGCAGGTAACACCATCACCTATGGCGAGATTGCAAAATGGATTCAGAGTGGGCCACGCGCAGTTGGAACTGCCTGTGGTGCCAATCCATACCCGCTTGTTATTCCATGCCACAGAGTAGTCTCTGCCCAAGGTCTTGGGGGTTTTATGAAGGAAGATGGACCAGGTTTTTATCGCCAGATAAAGCTTTGGCTTCTAAATCACGAAGGTGCGCTTTAACGGCTTGCCACCCAGAGTGCTCTCAGACGACTGGAGGCAGCATAAAAAAATGATTTGATGAGGAAATCTTGACTAGCAGCGAGTTTGGTACAGCCATAAAAAATCCAAACCGTATTTCGAGAGAGCTTCAGCTCAGACTTATTACTAAATTCTTTTCTTGTAGCAATTTTTTCTAGTGTCATGACAGCAAGGCCAAATGCTAAGAAGCAAAAACGCCTCATACCAATTTCTTTTTTTGGAATCAGCAGGATATAGCTCAAAGAGTCCTGCAGTTTTTCGTAGGCAATCTGGAGAAGCTCAGCCTGGCTCATCTGCGCAGGTTGCCAAGAAACGCCACGTGCGCGGTCTTCTGGCGAGTCTTTCAAGATATTCGTCATTTGCAATGCTTGACCAAAGGCTAAGGCAAGCTTCTCATGACCGCGAATGTGCTTTGCAAATTCGGGTGAATAGTGCCCGAAGATAGTCGTAAGTAATTCTCCAACTACGCCTGCTACGACATAGCAATACTCTTCAAATTCAACCAAGTCTTTTAGACCATATTGATTTTGACGATGATGAAAATGCGACATACCACTAGACATAATCAAAATGCAGCGACCAATAGCCTTCTGATCTCTGGTTTGAAAGGTATGCAGAATACGAAGCACTGTTGGGGTGTGCGCAATTAAATCGAGCTCATCAACATTGGAGTAGCCCCTTAAGGCATCTAGGCAAGGGGTCACGAATGCGGTCACAGGGATGTCACCAAGAACCGCATCTAAGAATAGCTTGGATAGATGCTGCTTCTCAGTTGGACTGAGTTCAGCTGCATCTTCGATGGTGTCGACGATGCGACAGAGCAAATAGGTGTTCCCAACCACCACTTCAATAGCTGGAGGCAGTAGGGGAATGGTGAGTGCAAAAGTGCGCGATACAGAACCCAAAATCGCCTTTTGATAGGCAAGATCGATATTTGGGTTCTCTTGGCTGGAATTCACCCATGAATTATGTCAGACAGACTCGCCCAAACTGGGCTCTTATCGATTAAATGACATAAGTAACAAAGCCATATAATTCATGCAAATTCCTGAAGGAGACGTTGGGCGATGCTGATTTGGTTTGTCGTCATTTATTGGGTGATATCTGTCGGTATCGGTCTTTGGGCCGCGCTCAGGGTTAAAAACACCGCAGATTTTGCAGCCGCTGGCCACAGCCTCCCATTGCCGATTGTTACTGCTACTGTATTTGCCACTTGGTTCGGTTCTGAAGCGGTACTAGGTATTCCAGCTACTTTTCTGAAAGAAGGGCTTGGTGGAATAGTCTCCGATCCCTTCGGTTCTTCAATGTGCCTGATCTTGGTTGGCCTCTTTTTTGCTCGCCATCTATACAACCGTCGCATGCTGACGATTGGTGATTTCTTTAGGGAAAAGTATGGTCGTACGGTAGAGGTTTTAGTCACACTCTGTATTGTGGTTTCTTATTTGGGTTGGGTTGCTGCGCAGATTAAAGCCTTGGGCTTAGTCTTCAATGTCGTATCTGATGGCGGTATCTCTCAAACTGGCGGCATGTTGATTGGTGCAGGTAGCGTGTTGATCTACACCCTCTTCGGTGGCATGTGGTCAGTAGCGATCACCGACTTCATTCAGATGATCATCATTGTGGTGGGCATGCTTTATATTGGCGGTGAGATAACAGCCCAAACTGGGGGTGTTGGTGTGGTGCTCGAGCATGCATCTGCTGCCGGACAGTTCTCCAACTTCTGGCCAGACATGAACCTCGCCTCCATACTGGGATTTACGGCTGCCTTATGCACCATGATGTTGGGTTCGATTCCGCAGCAGGATGTTTTTCAACGGATTACTTCATCCAAGAATGTCAATATCGCGGTGCAAGCAGCTTTATTGGGTGGCGTGCTGTATTTCATTTTTGCCTTTGTCCCGCTATTTCTCGCCTACTCAGCCACCATCATTGACCCGGATTTAGTAAAGCAGTATCTCCATACGGATCCACAAATGATTTTGCCTAAGCTAATCTTGAATCACGCGCCATTGATTGCCCAGGTCATGTTTTTTGGCGCCTTACTATCAGCTATTAAAAGTTGTGCCAGCGCTACTTTGCTAGCCCCTTCTGTGACGTTTGCAGAAAATATTGTGAAGGGCTTTTATAAGCAGCTATCAGATCAAGCCTTATTGAAAGTCATGCGCATTACGGTCCTCTGTTTTACAGTCGCCGTAACCTTTTTTGCCATTAACTCTGAGTTATCGATATTTAAGATGGTGGAGAGCGCTTATAAAGTCACTCTAGTTGCTGCTTTTGTGCCCTTGGCGTTTGGGGTGTACTGGTCGAAAGCCAATTCTCTTGGTGGATTGTTGTCTGTTCTGGGCGGTCTCACTGTCTGGATTGCTTGCGAAATACTAGCCCCCCATGCCATCCTGCCCCCTCAATTGGCTGGACTTTTCGCAAGCATCGTCGGCATGCTCTTGGGGGGATTGCTACCTAGGGCGCAATTGAGCCCCAATTGATTGGCTAGTTACACATAAAGTGCTCAAAAATTAGGCATAAATATTTTGTTGCACTGCAAAATATTCTCCACTAATATGACATTAATTCAATATTTCTTATCTTTATGGAGTCTTTATGAAAATCTGTGTAATCGGTGGAGGAGGCGCTATTGGCGGCTACCTTGCAGTCATGTTGGCACGTGCTGGCAATGATGTCACTGTAGTTGCGCGTGGCGCTACTTTGGCAGCCATTAAAGAGCGTGGCCTGGCATTAATCATGAATGACCAGCCTGAGCCGTTGGTGGCACAGGTAAAGGCAGTTGAGAAAATCACAGATGCTCAAACTCCAGATGTGGTCATCCTCGCTGTTAAAGCCCACCAGGTTGAGCCCATTATTGATGATCTTGCTTCAATCATGGGTCCAGATACGATTTTGATTCCGATGCAAAACGGTATTCCTTGGTGGTACTTCCAGAAACTGGGCGGTGACTATCAGGATCACTCGGTTGAAACGGTCGATGCTGGCGGTGTGGCTAAGAAGGCAATCAACCCGAACAATATTATTGGTTGCGTAGTGTATCCAGCTACCTTTACTCAGGCCCCTGGTGTCATTCGTCACGTAGAGGGCAACCGCTTTCCATTGGGTGAGCTCGATGGCCAAGTAACAGAGCGTATTCAGAAGGTATCTGAAATGATGGCCGCCGCTGGATTTAAATCTCCAGTGTTGGAGGACATTCGTTCTGAAATTTGGTTGAAGTTATGGGGCAATATGACCTTCAACCCAATTAGCTCTCTGACTCATGGAACGTTGGAAGGTATTTGCCAATATCCGCTGACTAAAGAATTGGCTCGCAACATGATGGCTGAAGCGCAAACTATTGCAGAGAAGTTAGGCGTCACTTTCCGTGTAGATATTGAACGTCGTATCGCGGGCGCTGAAAAAGTCGGCAAGCACAAAACATCGATGCTGCAAGATTTAGAGGCGGGTCGCAGTTTAGAGATTGATGCCTTATTGGGCTCTGTGATTGAGCTAGGCACGATTACTGAAACACCAACACCGTGTTTAAGTACTGTTTTTGCATTAACTAAGTATCTTGATGAAAATGTTCAGGTCTCTAAAGGTAGTTTGGCCTTGCCATCTGTTTCAGGTTACTAAGCATTTACAGTAGCTGAGCATTAAAAAACCCTCACCACTAAACATGGCGAGGGTTTATCTTTTGAGGCCCTGGTTTTAAATCAGCCGTCTTAATGGCTTATTCGAAGCGATTATCTAAACGCCCAACACCATCAATGATGATGCTGACATTGCTACCGGGTTTCATAGAGCCAACGCCTACAGAAGTTCCGCAGGCGATGATGTCACCAGCTTGTAATGGGACATCCTGAGAGATCAGGCTAACCAGTTTGGCTGGTGGAAAAATCATGTCAGCGATGGGGTAGTTCTGACGCTCTTGATCATTTAAGATTGTTTTAATGGTGAGTTTGCTGGGATCTACATCCGTGGTGATGTAGGGGCCAAAGACGCCAAAAGTATTAAAACTCTTCGAGCGCGTCCACTGTGCATATCCTGGATCGCGATTCAAAATCTCAATCGCAGTTACATCGTTGATGCAGGTATAGCCAAAAATAACATGAGCTGCTTGTGCTTCATCCATCTCATGGCAGGGCTTGCCAATCACAATGCCCAGCTCACCTTCATAAACTACTTTTCCAGAGTATGACTTTGGGGCGCGAATGACTTGGTTGGCAGCTAAGAAAGAATTATTTCCTTTGAGGAAGTACAGAGGCTCGGCAGGTACTGCATGCTCGAGCTTAGTAACGAGTGCATGAAAGTTATCTACCATGGCAATCATTTTTGTGGGTATGCATGGGATATCAATAGTGACATCGGATAGCTTGACAGTTTCACCTGTTGCCTGGGGGTGATTAAATAGGTCCCCGGTATAAATAGCAATCTGATCACCGTGTACTTGTCCTAAGCCGGATTTACCTTGATGATGAAATCTGAGCCATTGAGCCATAATGAGTTTTCCTAATAGTAAATACTGAATAGTGAATAAAAAATATTAAGTAAGCAATATCTTACAGGGATGTATTGATGACTCAGAGTTCTGAATTGGCATTTGCGACTGAATTAGATCAGCCGGTTCGGTATATCGAACGGACCCGAAATTACTATCTCGGTTTGGGATATGAAACACCCTATGTCTGGGCTCACTACAGTGATGTACCTTTTACTCAGCTCAGCAAACCGCTCAATGAATCTATTTTAGGTTTGGTGACTACGGCCGTACCTTTTGATGTTAGTAAAGGACCACAGGGTCCTGGCGCGCCATACAATGCAGCGGCGAAGTTTTATGAGCCATACAGTCGATCAATGAATGAGGATTGGGATTTGCGTATTGCACACGTGGGTATTGATCGACGCAATGCCAATATGGAAGATGTGAATTGCTGGTTTCCGATGAATGCGGCCAAGCGGGCAGTAGCAGCTAGCCGCATCGGATCATTGGCGCAACATTTTTACGGCTTACCCACTAATCGTAGTCAGCGCCACACGATAGAAGTAGATGCTCCAACTATCTTAAATAAGATGCGTGAAGATCAAGTGGACATTGCTATATTGATTCCGAATTGCCCCATTTGTCACCAAAGCCAAAGTCTCTTGGCGCGATGCCTGGAGGAGGCAGGAATTCCGACTGTGATCATGGGAGCAGCGAAAGATATTGTGGAGTACTGCGGTGTGCCACGTTTCTTATTTAGTGATCTTCCACTGGGGAATGCTGCTGCTTTACCAGATAGCCCTCCGTCGCAAGATTCCAACTTCGAATTGGCTCTACATTTACTTGAAGGTGCGCCGGGACCACGAACAACGGTACAGTCCCCGTTAGTGTGGGCTTCAGACCCCGCTTGGAAATTAGACTACTCCAATCTAGAGCGACTTTCCCCTAATGAAGTTTTGCTTTTACGTGAAGATGCAGAAAAAGCACGTATTACTGCGCGTGATCTTAGGGTGAAGAGTGTTGGCACTTAAGTTTGTCTAGATAGTGAGTATTGGCACAAGGCATGTAACGCTGCTGTCGCTTCATTTTGTGGGAAGTCCTTGAGGCATTCGAGTGCAAGCAGTATTTCTCGCTGAGCTGCAGCTTGGGTGTAATCCAAGGCCCCTGAGCTTTGAACTGCGCTCAGAATTTGTAAAAAGACGTCATCTGGTAAATCCTGATTTTGTTCGATAGCTGCTCTGACCAATAAGCGCTCTTCAGTGCTGCCATTCTCAAGCAGATAAATCAGTGGGAGCGTGGGCTTACCCTCTCTTAAGTCATCACCAGCATTTTTCCCCATTTGAGATGCGTCTGCGGTGTAATCCAGAAGGTCATCCATTAATTGGAAGGCGGTGCCAATGTGGCGACCAAAAGCAGCAGATTGCTCTCTTAGTGCGCTATTGGCGCCGGCTAGAATGGCCCCCAGCTCAGTTGACGCCTCAAATAGCTTGGCCGTTTTATAGCGAATCACCCTCAGATAGCTCTCTTCATCTACTTCGGGGTCATTCATGTTGAGCAGCTGTAAAACCTCTCCTTCAGCAATTGTGTTGGTTGCATCAGAGAGAATTTCCATGACCCGAAGGTCATTGGGCCCTACCATCATCTGAAAAGCCCTGGAGTACAGAAAGTCCCCAACCAATACGCTTGCAGCATTGCCAAAAGCAGCATTGGCAGTTTCTCGACCCCTTCTGAGGGTGGATTCATCAACAACGTCATCATGCAAGAGGGTGGCTGTATGGATAAATTCCACTACTGCAGCCAGTTCTCGGGCATGGGGGGTTTCTTGGCCATTCGCCAATGCTTTGCTGATCAACAGTAATAGGGCTGGCCTAACCCGCTTACCACCTGCTTGGATGATATAAGTAGATATTTGGTCGATTAAGGCGACTTTTGAGGCTAGTCGTAAACGGATAACCTCGTCTAAAGCCTTGAAATCTAAGGCAATTGGGGCCAAAATTTGGCTTAACTCATTGGTTTTGACACTGATGGACATGCAAGATATAATAATCGGCTTAGCTCATCCAGGGTGGATTAGCTTAAACGTAGAATTAATTTGAGGTTTCACACCATGTACGCGGTCATAAAAACCGGTGGCAAACAGTATAAAGTTGCTGCAGGCGAAAAATTGAAAATAGAACAGATACCAGCGGAAATCGGCAGCGAAATCACTCTTGACCAAGTCCTCGCCGTCGGCGAAGGCGCTTCACTCAAATTGGGTGATCCATTGGTTAATGGTGCAGCTGTGATGGCCACTGTCGTCTCCCAGGGACGTCACGATAAAGTGACAATCTTTAAGATGCGCCGTCGCAAGCATTATCAAAAGCACCAAGGCCATCGTCAGAATTACACAGAAATTCTGATTAACACGATTAAAGCCTAATTTAGGCTAACGGCTCAATAGCAGGAGAAAGATATGGCACAGAAAAAAGGCGGCGGCTCGACACGAAATGGCCGCGACTCAGAATCGAAACGCTTAGGCGTTAAGGTATTTGGCGGCGAGCAAATCAATGCTGGCAGCATCATTATTCGCCAACGTGGCACACGTGTTCATCCGGGTGCAAACGTTGGTATTGGTAAAGATCACACTCTGTTCGCCTTAGTTGATGGACAAGTGGAATTTGGCGTTAAGGGTGCTTTGAAGAAGGCCCAGGTTTCAGTTCTCCCGCGTTCATAAGACGCCTGACTGAGATACGTTTGATTCAGATTTATTCCGAATTTAACTCTTAGGAACAGGCCTCGCTAAGCGAGGCCTTTTTTATTCATGAAATTTATAGACGAAGCTCGTATTGAAGTCATTGCTGGCCAAGGTGGCGCTGGGAGTGCCTCCATGCGCCGCGAAAAGTTTATCGAATTCGGTGGACCTGACGGTGGTGATGGTGGAAAAGGCGGAAGCGTATGGGCTACCGCTGACCGTAACATCAATACGCTGATTGACTATCGCTACGCTAAAACGCACACTGCAAAAAATGGTGAGCCAGGCCGCGGCGCAGACTGTTATGGTCGCGCGGGTGATGATATTGAATTACGTATGCCGGTTGGCACCATCATTTCTGATTATGAAACGGGTGAGCCAATTGCGGACTTAACCACCCATGGCGAGCGTCTTTGCTTGGCGCAGGGCGGTGTTGGTGGCTGGGGAAACATTCACTTTAAGAGCAGCACGAACCGAGCCCCACGTCAGAAAACCAATGGCAAGGATGGAGAGCGTCGTAAGCTCAAGCTCGAATTAAAGGTATTGGCTGATGTTGGTTTATTGGGCATGCCAAACGCCGGAAAATCTACCTTGATTACCGCCGTATCCAATGCGCGACCAAAGATTGCTGATTATCCATTTACAACACTGCATCCGAATTTAGGGGTGGTACGTGTAGGTGCCGAGCGTAGCTTCGTGATTGCGGATATCCCAGGTTTGATTGAAGGTGCTGCAGAAGGTGCTGGTCTTGGCCATCGCTTCTTAAGGCACTTGCAGCGTACAGGCGTACTGTTGCATTTAGTAGATATTGCTCCATTTGATGAGAACATTGATCCGGTAGCAGATGCTGTAGCGATCGTAAATGAATTACGTAAGTACGATGAAGCACTCGTTGAAAAGCCACGTTGGTTAGTGTTGAATAAAGTCGACATGATCCCTGAAGAGGATCGTAAACAAGTCGTCGCTGACTTCATTAAGCGCTTTAAGTGGAAAGGTCCTGTATTTGAGATCTCTGCTTTGACAGGCTTGGGCTGCGATAAGCTTTGTTACTCTTTGCAGGACTACTTAGATTCTGTTCGCAAAGATCGTGATGATGCGGACGAGCGTGCAGCCGACCCTCGTTATCAAGATCAAGCTCCACCAGAAGATAAAGCAGTAGATTAAATAATTGTCATTTGAATATGCATTCGATATGAATACTCAGAAAGCAAAACGTATTGTTGTCAAAGTAGGTTCAAGCCTGGTCACCAACAATGGGGAAGGCTTGGATCATGCAGCTATTGCGATGTGGGCTGAGCAGATGGCCGCATTGTTGGGTGATGGCCATGAGGTTCTGATGGTGAGCTCCGGTGCGATTGCTGAAGGAATGCAACGTCTTGGATGGACAAAGCGTCCCCAAGAAATTCATCAGCTGCAAGCGGCTGCTGCAGTGGGTCAGATGGGTTTAGTGCAAGTCTATGAGACTTGTTTTGCACGTTTTAATTTACGCAGTGCTCAGGTCCTGCTGACGAACGCAGATTTAGCGAATGCAGAGCGTAATGCCAACGCTAAGGCAACTTTAGATACCTTATTGAAGTTGGGTGTTGTGCCCATCATCAATGAAAACGATACTGTGGTTACCGATGAAATTAAGTTTGGTGATAACGATAGTTTGGCTGCTTTGGTAACCAATTTAATTCATGCGGATCTGTTGGTGATCTTAACTGATCAGGGCGGTTTATTTACTGCTGACCCACGGAAAGATACTTCAGCCACTTTGCTAGGCGATGCTGTTGCGGGTGATCCCGCTTTAGAAAAAATCGCTGGTGGCGCTGCAAGTGAGCTGAGCAAGGGCGGCATGCTAACCAAAGTATTGGCAGCGAAAGTCGCCGCTCAAACTGGTGCGACTACTGTGATTGCTTCTGGGCGAGAATCAAATGTCCTTATTCGCCTGATGGATGGCGAAAAAATAGGCACTCGTTTAGTTGCTGCTTAATGACTGCTAAGTTGCCTTCAGTCAGATGCGCACAAAAAAATCTACTCAATACAAAATTTAGTTCACTACACCATATGAATTAGTGGGTTTAATCTGCCCGGTAAATCCATTGGGATTGAGTGACTGAATAATATTTTTAATATTCTTTTCTTGAGAAGTGAAGTTGCAGAACGCTCCCTGTGCTAATGCCGCTTGATAGCGATTTGGTGTGTTGTCTTGTATGGCTCGCCAGCTCGAGAGTGGATTTTCTTTCCAGGTGCTGCCCTCAAAGGTGCCATATAGGCGCCATTGGAATGAATCACAGCGAATACCTTCGTACTGAACTTGGCTATTACCGTTTGGGCTTGTCAGAATGACGATGTAGCGGGTAATACCGTCGTTACCAATCAAGATGGAGTTGGTGTCCACAGCAAACTTAAAAATGGTCTGTTGAGATACGTAAAAAGGTTGGATGCTAGCTTTATTTGGGGGGTTTAGAGGCATAGCCGTTGCACCCTCTTTAAAAACCATCGGTGCAAATGGGTCAACTCCACTCTCCAGAGGGTCTCCCGCACACCCTACTAAAGCCAAGCCCAATGGGAGCAATAGGGTGGAAATTCGAATGTTGATAGTGCGGAGTTTTATCATGGCTTGTCAGTTGGTTTTGCTTCTTTATGCTCGTCATCTTCGCCGGCATAAAAAGATTGAAATAGATCTAACGGCGATCCCCAGGCAAGTTGTTGCATGCGAATGCCACGAGATAGGTAACGAGCAAGCTCGGAGAGGGCTAATTGATAGACTTCGCGCTTAAAGTCAATAACCGTGTCCAATTGAATCCAAAAAGGAGTCCATCGCCACGCATCAAACTCAGGGTGTTCTGAAGCGCGCAGGTGAATATCGCTATCTGAGCCTACTAAACGCAATAAAAACCAAATTTGTTTTTGTCCGCGATAGCTTGCCCGATGAGTTTTAGAGGTTTGTTGTCGGCGCAAAAATTCCTCCGGGACGTCATAGCGAAGCCAATCCCTGGTGCGCCCAATAATTTGGACATGTTCCGGTAGCAAGCCCACTTCCTCATGCAATTCGCGGTACATAGCCTGTTCAGGACTCTCCCCATGCTGAATCCCACCCTGCGGGAACTGCCACGAATGCTGCCCAACGCGTTTTCCCCAGAAAACCTCGTTATGGCCATTGAGGAGGACTATGCCGACATTGGGTCGATACCCTTCACGGTCAAGCATGAGATCGTGCCTCAAATCCTTTAAAATCAATGATTTGATTATATCCATACATGAAAGCTTCACAATCATTTCTCGCCACGCTAAAAGAAGCCCCCTCTGATGCTGAGGTGGTTTCGCACAAACTCATGGTGCGTGCCGGCTTAATTCGCAAACTGAGTGCTGGTATTTACAATTATTTACCTTTGGGTTTGAAGTCCATTCGCAAGGTAGAGAACATTATTCGCGAAGAAATGAATCGCGCAGGCGCAATTGAATTGCTCATGCCCATGATTCAGCCTGCAGAGCTTTGGCAAGAAACGGGTCGCTGGGAAAAGATGGGGCCCGAGTTACTTCGCATCAAAGATCGTCATGATCGTGATTTTTTAATTCAACCTACTTCTGAAGAGGTGGTGACGGATTTAGCGCGTAACGAAATCAAAAGTTATAAACAGCTCCCAGTCAATTTCTATCAAATTCAGACAAAGTTTCGAGATGAGCGCCGTCCTCGTTTTGGCATCATGCGTGGTCGTGAATTTAGTATGAAAGATGCTTATTCATTTGACCGCGATGCCGAGGGCTTGAAGAGGTCTTACCAAATGATGTTTGATGCCTACACCCGCATATTCAATCGGCTGGGTCTGAAGTTCCGCGCAGTAACGGCAGATAACGGCGCTATTGGCGGATCAGGCAGTCAAGAGTTTCATGTGATTGCAGATACCGGTGAGGATGCGATTGTCTATTGCCCAAGCTCCGATTACGCAGCAAACTTAGAGGCTGCTGAGTCACTTTCATTAATTGCAGTTCGTGCCGCTGCCTCTCAGGCTATGGCCAAGGCACCAACACCAGACCAAACCAATTGCGCAGATGTAGCCCAGTTTTTAAAGCTTCCACTTGAGCAAACAGTGAAATCTTTATTGCTTGCTGCTGATCAAGCAGACGGTTCAGTTAAATTGTTTATGGTGTTGGTTCGTGGTGATCATGAGCTTAACGAGATTAAAGCAAGCAAGATCCCCGGTATGGCGGAGTCACGCTTTGCAAGCGAATCTGAAATCAAGCAAGCATGCAGTGCGCCCGCAGGTTACTTGGGCCCTGTCGGGGTGAGTGCTGAAGTGACAGTCGTTGCCGATCGTACTGTGGCCAATATGGCTGATTTTGTTTGTGGTGCGAATGAAGCGGGCCATCATTTCATTGGCGTGAACTGGGGCCGTGATTTACCGGAGCCACTAGTCATGGATTTGCGCAATGCTGTCGCTGGAGATCCTTCTCCTGATGGCAAAGGTGTTGTAGATATTTGTCGCGGCATTGAAGTGGGGCATGTATTTCAGTTGGGTACGCGTTATTCGGAAGCGATGGGCTGTACTTATCTTGATCAACAGGGTAAAGCGCAACCGATGGTGATGGGTTGCTATGGTATTGGTGTCACGCGTTTGCTTGGTGCTGCAATTGAACAAGGTAATGATGAGCGCGGTATTGTGTGGCCGATCTCAATGGCACCTTTTGAGGTGGTCATTTGCCCAATGGGTTACGACAAATCTGAGGCAGTGAAAGCTGCTGCTGATCAACTGCATGATGAACTCATTGCTGCTGGTGTGGATGTTGTTTTGGATGATCGCGGTGAGAGACCGGGTGCCATGTTTGCAGACTGGGAGTTGATCGGCGTGCCATTCCGTGTAGTGATTGGCGATCGCGGCTTAGTAGATGCCCAGGTGGAATTTAAAGGTCGGACTGACGCTGAATCACAAAACATCCCGCTCTCAGAAATCAAAGCTACAGTGATTGCTGCGGTTGATACAGCGAAGAAGTTAGTTTCTTAAATCCGAACGCTTTGTAATGATTATTTTTTAAAGAGGCCGCCAATACCCTTGGCGGCTCCTTTTGCAGCCATGGATGCCATGGTACGCGCCATCTTGCCACCCTTAAATTGCTTCATCATGGTTTGCATCTGCTCAAATTGCGCCAGCAGGCGATTCACTTCCTGAACTTCAACTCCTGCACCGGCAGCAATACGACGTTTACGGGTCGCTTTTAGTAATTCAGGTTTAGCACGCTCTTTTGGCGTCATGCTATCGATGATCCCGCGCATGCGCTTCGTTTGTTTGTCAGCAACACTTAAATTCGTTTTGGAGGCTGCTTGCGCCATGTGACTTGGCAACTTATCCATCAGGCTAGCCATGCCTCCCATTTGCTGCATCTGAGCCAGTTGATCCCGGAAATCACCAAGGTCAAATCCGCCTTTAGAAATCTTACTTGCTAATTTCTCAGCTTGGGCAACATCGACATTTTGTTGGGCTTGCTCAACCAAGGCCAGAATATCGCCCATACCCAAAATACGGTTAGCCATTCGGTCGGCATCAAATGCCTCGAGGCCATCCATTTTTTCGGCAACACCAATAAATTTAAGTGGTACACCAGTAATTTGTCGAACCGAAAGCGCTGCGCCACCCCGGGAATCACCATCCAACTTAGTGAGGATGACACCGGTGAGCGGCAAGGCCTCATGGAACGCTTTGGCAGTATTGACAGCGTCCTGCCCCAGCATGGCGTCAACCACAAACAAAGTTTCGATAGGATTGAGATTGGCATGTAAAGCTTTGATTTCTTGCATCAGTGCTTCATCAATACCCAAACGACCTGCCGTATCAACCAAAAGAACATCAAAGTAATGACGTCTTGCCCAATCGAGTGCTGCGGCTGCAATTTCACTAGGTTTTTGATTGATATTGCTAGGAAAAAATTCAGCGCCAACTTGTTTTGTCACTGTTTCAAGCTGCTCAATGGCGGCAGGACGGTAAACGTCACAAGAAACGGTCAATACTTTCTTTTTCTTCTTTTCCTGCAGAAACTTGGCCAACTTACCTACCGAGGTAGTTTTACCGGCACCCTGCAGACCTGCCATCAAAATGACTGCTGGTGGTTGCGTTGCTAAATTGAGTTCGCCACTTTGCGCAGTATCACCACGCATGACTTGAGCCAGTTCTCGTTGAACAAGTCCAACCAATGCTTGGCCTGGACTAAGGCTACCAACCACTTCTTCGCCAAGGGCTTTAAATTTAATTTGTTCGAGTAGAGATTTAACGACGGGAAGCGCAACGTCCGCTTCTAACAAGGCGAGACGGATCTCCCGCAGCATTTCTGCGGTATTCGCTTCGGTGAGGCGAGCTTGCCCTCGCATTGTTTTAACAACACGAGATAGGCGATCGGTGAGATTCTCTAGCATTTATCGATTAGACTTTCCAGATGGATATTTTAGGTTACTCAGGCTCAGGATGGCTCCCATCCGCACTTTATTTGCTTCTTTTGGTCTTTTTAAGTTCCAGACCTAAGGGAAAGATTGAATCTTCTGCATTTAATGGCTTGATTAAAGCGGCAATTTTTCTGATTCTGCTAGTTCATGGAATTCAGTTGCATGATTCTGTTTTTACGCCAAAAGGCTTTGTATTTGGCTTTGCCCAAGATCTTTCCTTGATTGCTTGGGTTGGACTTGCTTTTTATTGGTTTCAATCCTGGTTCTTGCCCATTGCGAGCTTAGGTTGGCTGGTTTTATGCTTTGCCTTCATTTGCTCCGTGTTACCAGTTTTATTTTCTGGCACCTTAATTTCCCCGACCTCTGTTTCAGACCCTTGGTTTAAGGGGCATTTTATTGTGGCCACTATTTCTGTTGGGTTATTGAGCTTGGCTGCGATGCATGCCCTATTAATGAGCGTACAAGATCGTGCTTTACACCGCCAATTGGCCATCATCCCCAATAGTCGTATAGCCCATTGGTTAGAGGACTTACCACCGTTAATGACGATGGAAAGTCTCTTATTTAATTTGCTTTACGTAGGTTTTGCCTTGTTGAGTCTGACAGTCTTTTCCGGCTTACTATTTTCGCAAGCCTTATTTGGTAAACCCCTCGTTTTTGATCACAAGACTATCTTTGCCTTGATTTCATGGTTCTTGTTTGCAGGTCTGCTACTTGCACGTTGGCGCGTGGGTTTGCGCGGACGAGCTGCTATTCGTTGGGTTTTAAGTGCCTATACTGCCTTGCTCCTAGCCTATGTCGGTAGCAGATTTGTTGTAGAAGTCATTCTGCAGAGGACATGACGCTTTGATTAAATGGCTTCTTTTATTTGCTGGTGCGGGTTTTTTATATCTTTGGTTCAAAGGGAAAAAGCAAGCAAAATTTACCGCTGATGAGGCCGCCAAGATCAAAGTAGAGCAAAGCAAAGTGGTTGTGCCGGAAGCGATTATTCAGTGCCACCATTGCTCGGTTCATCTGCCAAAATCTGAGGCAATTGCGCAAGAGGATCGCTTCTATTGCTGTAAAGAGCATCTCAGTAGTTTGGATGATCGGGGTTGGCTTGGCTCTGCCGCTTGGCGAATTTCTCCTAATCAAGATAGTCGCCCTGAAGGCTTGTTACCGGATTTAGTAGTGATTCATCACATCAGCCTGCCGCCTAGCGGTTTTGTGGATCGTAGCTCCACCCAATTTATTGTGGACTTCTTTCAAAATCAGCTGGATGCTTCTATGCACCCTTATTTCGAAGAGATATCCGACCAGAAAGTCTCCAGTCATTTCTTGATTTCCCGTCAGGGCGAGATTATCCAGTTTGTTTCTACCCAAAATAAGGCTTGGCATGCTGGTTTATCTGCCTTTTTGGGTCGGGAAAAGTGTAATGATTTCTCTATTGGCATTGAGTTGGAAGGGGATAGCGCTCATCCATTTGAGGAAGCGCAGTATTTAGCACTTGCCAGCTTAGGTACCCAACTGGCGGCCAGTTACCCAAACTTACAATTTGCAGGTCATAGCGATATTGCCCCAGGAAGAAAAACTGACCCAGGCGTTCAGTTTGATTGGAAAAAATTTCAGACAAAAAACAACATCTCTATCGAGAAATTGCCCTTCGGCCTAGATTCTCGCTAAGACTAAAAATAGTATGTGAGTACACGCTCACTTTTTTGCCCTTTACCTAAAAGGGTCTCCAAATTCGCACCAAAATGGACCCTAATTTATTGAAAATATAGGGAAAAATACTTATAAATATTCGTCAGAAATGCCTTACTTAATTCCGAATGTTTCCCTATACTTAGTGGCAAATACAGTTTTAGACACTAGATGTAGTGTTTAAATACGGCAATACCCTATTTTTGTAATAACTTTTTTGACCAAATAACTATATATAAGCAGGAAACATATGACATATGCCAACCCCCAGACAGCAGGACAGACTGCCGGCACAAATAACCCGGGAATGAGTCCATCGGAGTCGATGAATCAAGCCCCATCTGCTAGCTTTGTTGCTGGCGGTGTAGGCGGTAGCCAGGCAACCCAGTTGTCTGACTACAAAATCATTCGCCGTAATGGTTCGGTGGTGGCATTTGAGCCCTCCAAAATCGCGATTGCCGTAACAAAGGCATTTTTGGCAGTAAATGGTGGGCAAGGTGCAGCTTCGGCACGTGTACGTGAGCAAGTTGAGCAATTGACGCATGCAGTCGTTCGCGCCTTACTCCGTAGCCGTCCAAATGGCGGCACATTTCATATTGAAGATATTCAAGACCAAGTTGAGTTAGCGCTAATGCGTAGTGGTGAGCACAACGTTGCACGCGCTTACGTTCTTTATCGCGAAAAACGAAATCAAGAGCGCGCCACACAACAGGGCACCTCTCAAGAAACTCAGGCAGCTACTCAGGCAGGCGAATCTGGTCTCAAGGTGACTGATAACGGCGTAGAGAAGTGGCTTGATATGGCTGCTTTGCGCACCATTATTGAAGCCGCATGCGAAGGTCTTGGTAACAATATTGACTCCAGCCCAATCATTACTGAAACCATCAAGAATTTGTATGATGGCGTGCCGATGGCTCAAGTGTATGACTCCGCAATTTTGGCTTCACGCACATTGATCGAAAAGGATCCTGCTTACAGTCAAGTCACTGCACGTATCTTGATGCACGTGATCCGTAAGGAAATTTTAGGTCGTGAAGTATTGCAAGGCGATATGCAGGCTGAATACAGCACTTACTTTGCCAAATACATTAACGAAGGTATTTCTGCTGAGCTGTTAGATCCACGCATGCGTGAGTTTGATCTCCCACGTCTAGCTGCTGCATTGAATGCCAGCCGTGACTTGCAATTCAACTACCTTGGTTTGCAAACTTTGTATGATCGCTATTTCTTACACATTGAAGACCGTCGCATTGAAATGCCGCAGGCCTTCTTCATGCGGGTTGCGATGGGCTTGTCTCTGAATGAGTTGGATCGTGAGCGTCGTGCTATCGAGTTCTATGAAATCCTTTCTACATTTGATTTCATGTCCAGCACGCCAACCTTGTTTAACTCAGCAACAACACGTCCTCAGTTATCCAGCTGCTACTTAACCACAGTGGATGATGATCTTGATGGCATCTACGAAGCCCTCAAAGAGAATGCACTCTTGTCTAAGTTTGCTGGTGGCTTGGGTAATGACTGGACCAACGTTCGCGCCTTGGGCAGTCATATTAAAGGCACTAACGGAAAGTCACAGGGTGTTGTGCCATTCCTTAAAGTAGTAAACGACACGGCAGTTGCAGTGAACCAGGGTGGTAAGCGTAAGGGCGCGGTATGTGCCTACTTAGAGACATGGCATTTAGATATTGAAGAGTTCTTAGAACTGCGTAAGAACACAGGTGATGATCGTCGCCGTACGCATGACATGAATACTTCTAACTGGATTCCAGATCTATTCATGAAGCGCGTGATGGAGGGTGGTGAGTGGACCTTGTTCTCACCTTCAAATACACCTGATTTGCATGACAAATACGGCAAGGCGTTTGAAGAGGCTTATGTTGCTTATGAGAAAAAAGCAGATGCTGGTGAATTGAAGCCATTCCGTCGTATTCCTGCGCAACAACTGTGGCGCAAGATGCTGGGCATGTTGTTTGAAACTGGCCACCCATGGATCACATTTAAAGATCCTTGCAATATTCGTAGCCCACAACAGCACATCGGTGTAGTTCACTCCTCAAACTTGTGTACCGAGATTACCCTCAATACAAACGAGAGCGAGATTGCAGTATGTAACTTGGGTTCTGTGAATTTAACAGCGCACATGACTACTGATGCGTCTGGCAAGATGATTTTGGACCACGAGAAACTCCAAAGAACGGTCCGTACTGCAATGCGCATGCTGGATAACGTGATTGATATTAACTACTACGCTGTTGCTAAAGCGCGTAACTCGAACTTGAAGCATCGTCCTGTCGGCATGGGCATCATGGGCTTCCAGGATTGCTTGCATATGCAGCGCATTCCTTATGCCAGCGATGAAGCAGTGAAATTTGCAGACTCTTCCATGGAAGCAGTGTGCTACTACGCTTACCAAGCCTCTAATGAATTGGCTGAAGAGCGCGGTGTTTACAGTACGTATAAAGGTTCACTCTGGGATCGCGGCATTCTTCCGCAAGATTCAGTTGCTTTGTTGGCTGAAGAGCGTGGCGGTTACCTCGAAGTCGATAGTTCATCCACCATGAATTGGGATGGGTTGCGCGCTCGCATTAAGCAGCACGGTATGCGTAACTCTAACTGCGTGGCGATTGCACCGACTGCCACGATTTCCAATATTATTGGAGTATCAGCTTGTATTGAACCTACGTTCCAGAATTTGTTCGTGAAATCGAATCTTTCTGGTGAGTTCACTGTAGTAAATGAGTACTTAGTGCGTGATCTGAAAGATCGCGGGCTCTGGGATGAAGTCATGATTGCGGATTTAAAGTACTTTGATGGCACTTTATCCAAAATTGATCGCGTTCCACAAGATTTACGTGATTTGTACGCTACTGCGTTTGAAGTAGAGCCAACTTGGTTAGTTGAAGCTGCCTCACGTCGTCAGAAGTGGATTGATCAAGCGCAGTCACTCAATATTTATATGGGTGGTGCATCTGGCAAGAAATTGGATGACACCTATAAGTTGGCATGGTTACGCGGTTTGAAAACTACCTACTATCTCCGCACAATGGCGGCAACCCACGTTGAGAAATCTACAGTGGCTAGCGGTCAATTAAATGCGGTATCTAGTGGTGGCGGTGTAAATGGTACAGATGCAGCAGCAGCGCAAGAGTTGGATGGTCCAGCCTGCACAATGCGCCCTGGTGATGCTGGTTTTGAAGAATGTGAAGCATGTCAATAAGCCATTTGCTGATTGATTAAGAAAATATATATTAGGAGAAGATGATGTTGAATTGGGAAGAAGAAGTCGCACCCGCATTAGCACCAGCCATGCTGACACCACAGCCAGCGGTAGCTGAAGTACAACGTCCGCAGCCAGACCAGGTTGCCATGACTACACCCGCACAAGCTGTTGCTCAAGCTAGTGGCGCCGCACTTCGCGTTAATGCTGCTGATAAGCGCGTAATTAATGCCAAGACTGACGTAAACCAGCTGGTTCCATTTAAATATAAGTGGGCTTGGGAGAAATATTTAGCTGGTTGTGCAAACCACTGGATGCCACAAGAGATCAATATGAATCGCGATATCGCGCTTTGGAAGGATCCAAATGGCTTAACTGAAGATGAGCGTCGCATTATTAAGCGCAATCTCGGTTTCTTCACGACTGCTGATTCTTTAGCAGCAAACAATATTGTTTTGGGCACTTATCGCCACATTACTGCTCCAGAATGCCGTCAATATCTATTGCGTCAGGCTTTTGAGGAGGCAATTCATACTCATGCCTATCAATATATTGTCGAATCATTAGGTTTAGACCAGAGCGAAATCTTTAATGCGTATAACGAAGTTGAGTCTATTCGCGCTAAAGATCAGTTCTTAATTCCATTCATTAACGTATTGACTGACCCTAATTTCAAAACTGGGACATTAGAAACAGATCAAATGTTGCTCAAATCATTGATCGTTTTTGCTTGCGTAATGGAAGGATTATTCTTTTATGTTGGTTTTACGCAAATACTTGCAATGGGTCGTCAAAACAAAATGACAGGTGCTGCTGAGCAGTATCAATACATCCTTCGCGATGAGTCTATGCATTGCAATTTTGGTATCGATTTAATTAATCAAATCAAGCTGGAGAACCCGCAGTTATGGACTTCCGCGTTCAAAGATGAGATCAAAGCGATATTCGAAAAAGCAGTGGAATTAGAGTACCGTTATGCAGAAGATACGATGCCTCGCGGAGTGCTCGGATTGAACGCTCCGATGTTCAAAGGTTACCTAAGATACATCTGTAATCGTAGATGTTTGCAAATAGGACTTGACGCGATGTTCCCAAATGAAGAGAATCCATTCCCATGGATGTCAGAAATGATTGATCTGAAAAAAGAGAGAAACTTTTTTGAGACACGCGTTATTGAGTATCAAACTGGCGGTGCGCTAAGTTGGGAGTAGTAGTTAGATAAAAGCGTATGGCCGGCTAAATAGGAGATTAGACGGTTGGATAGTTTTAAAAGTCAGCAAAACCAGACTCAAATCCGAAAACCCTTGTCCAAGGGTGTCTGGACTATTCTCTCTATTTTTTCCAGCAAATTTAAAAAGCCGTTGCCCTTGGGGGCCACGGCTTTTTTTCCAAGATTCATTAGCGTGCAGCACTTAGCATCAAGCCGCGCGCCGATGAATGGCTCGCTCGTCGGATCCAATTGGTCGCAAGACCAGGCGGAAATGAATGGTCGGGTCTTCTTAATCGGTAGTTTGTACTAATCCTCACGTGAAGGAGCATTACTATGGCAATCGCCAAGAAGAAAGTTGCTGCAAAGAAGCCTGCTGCTAAAAAAGTAGCTGCAAAGAAGCCTGCTGCTAAAAAAGCTGCTGCTAAGAAGCCTGCTGCTAAAAAAGTAGCTGCTAAGAAGCGTCCTGCTGCTAAAAAAGCTGCTGCTAAGAAGCCTGCTGCTAAAAAAGTAGCTGCTAAGAAGCGTCCTGCTGCTAAAAAAGCTGCTGCTAAGAAGCCTGCTGCTAAAAAAGTAGCTAAAAAAGCTGTTGCTAAGAAGCCTGCTGCTAAAAAAGTAGCTCGTAAAGTAGCAAAAAAAAAGTAAGTAAGCCTGCTGCGAAGAAAGCGGGCAAAGCTGTAAAAAAGCCCGTGGCTAAAAAAGCTGCTACTTCAACAACGTTGAATCCTGCTGCTGCTTGGCCCTTCCCAACTGGCACACGCCCATAAGCTCTGCTTGTAGGCGGGTGAAGTTCAAAGGGATCTCTCACGAGATCCCTTTTTTATTACTATTTTTTGTTTTTATTGGTTTTAGAGTGCAAATCCAAAGGCGGATTTGAATTGCGCTGCGATTTCATCTGCGCTCATTTGGTGATTTTGTGGTCCCTGATGGGTAATTTTGATGGAACCCATCAAGCTCGCCAGTCGACCAGTTGTTTCCCAGTCCATTCCATGCTCTAGTCCAAATAACAGACCACCACGAAATGCATCCCCACATCCGGTTGGATCCACCACTTTTGCTGCCGGTACCGGTGGAATCGCAATACATTTACCCTCAAGGTAGATATCTGCACCTTCGGCACCCTTGGTAACAATTAAAGCTTTTACTCTTTCCGCAACTTTTGCCAAGCTCAGGCCTGTTCTCTGGGAAAGCATTTCGCCTTCATAGTCATTTACAGCAAGGTAGCTTGCAATATCGACCAACTCTAAAAGTTCTGGACCATTAAACATTGGTAAACCTTGGCCCGGATCAAATACGAATGGAATGCCTGCCTCAGCCAATTGGTGGCAGTGCTCCCACATGCCTTGACGCCCATCTGGAGCAACAATGCCAAACTTTGCTGTGCCTTTACTATTTTTGCTCCGCTCCGTAACTACTGCAGACACTTGATTGAGATGGGATTCACCCATTGCGCCTGGATGAAAAGCGGTAATTTGATTATTGGCTTGATCAGTCGTGATCATGGCTTGAGCGGTAAATGCTTGTTCAATCTGGCGAATGTGGGTTGCATCAATCTGGAGCTGTTCAAGGCGATTAAGATAGGGCGCGGCATCACCACCTACTGTTGCCATGATGATGGGGTCGCCACCAAGAAGTTTGAGGTTATAGGCAATATTGCCAGCGCAACCACCAAATTCTCGGCGCATGGTCGGCACTAAAAAGGCGACATTGAGAATGTGAATCTGCTCTGGCAGGATTTGATCGGCAAATTTGCCTTCAAAGTTCATGATGGTGTCATAAGCGATAGAACCGCAGATCAAGCTGGCCATAAGTAGTTACTTTCTTAAAAAATTGGAATGAGTGTGAATTTGAGTTTGCAGTCTATTTTTCAGGGTAAAAAATTCTGACGCGATAGCCTGCAGTATTTTGCGGGAGTGAAATAGAAAGTTCTGAGCGGAAAATTTCACCGGAAGGTGCGCCTTGACGTAAAAACTCAGAATGTGAATCTCGCCAAGCACTAGGTAACCATTCTTGTGGAGAAAATTGGATTGTTTTGATCTCTAATTCTTCTGCATCGGTGAGCAAAATTTCTACATTAGGGAATAAAGCAGGCAGTGTAAGGCGATTTTGTATCTCAACTTGCAATGTAGATTGGTTTAAACCGTTTTTAAGCCCCTCTCGCGCGTTTTCAGGCGCGAGGGTTACTGAAGTTATTTTCCATGCAGAGAAATCGCTTACGGGGCGATTCACACACCCTATTGCGCGACATAATTGTTCATCGAACTTCTGCAAGAGAGAAAAAGCAGCAGATGCCATTGCAGAGGAGCTGCCATCAACGCGCGTTGCTAACTTTGGCAGTAGTGAATTTCTAGATAGATGCTCACCAAAGATGATGAGCAAAAGGAAAAAAAGACTTAGAAGGATTAATTTAGGACTTTTTTTTTGAGCAGGTACAAGGGCTGCTGAGTTTTTGGCGGCGAATCGCACTGGATCCTCTTTGTGCGGTAGCGTTCCGTGCAAGCAGACCCAACCTTCGCTTTCTTTCCATACGGAAAGCGTTAACCATTGGCTGTAAGTGGCAATCACCTCATCAGCTTGGCGAGCAAGTACCCCTGACAACACAATTTTTCCACCTGGACGCATTTTGTTCACCAAGGCTGGAGCTAACACTTGTAGCGGATTGGCCAAAATATTGGCCATCACGATGTCGTACTTGGTCTCAGCCGCAAGTTCTGGAGCATTTTCATCTGGCAACACAAAGCAAATGACAGTGTTGTTAATTTCTGCGTTACTGCGCGCTGCAACCATTGCTTGTGGATCAATATCCGTACCAACAACAGGATTGCAACCGAGTTTTGCTGCAGCAATGGCCAAAATTCCGGATCCGCAGCCGTAATCAAGCAAACTTTGATTCGCAAGTTGCGTGTTTTGCTCAAGCCAGAGGAGGCAAAGGTGCGTGGTGGGGTGACTACCAGTGCCAAATGCCAAGCCTGGATCTACGGCTAAGCAAATGGCATTGGGATCGGTCGGTGCCTCATGCCAAGAAGGCACTACCCAGATACGCTCACCAATCTGAATCGGCGCAAATTGACTTTGGGTTAAGCGAACCCAATCTTGTTCTTCAACAATCTTTTCTTCGGGCGCTGGGAGCTTAAATCCAGCCTCTTGCAGTGATGCTAACAGTTCGGGAATAAAGTTCACCGCATCAGAGTCATCAATCTCCGGATTGAATAAGGCGGTTACTGAAGAGCGATCCCATGCCTGAACCTCGGGTGAGAGTCCAGGTTCACCATAAAGTGGGTTTTCATCGTAACCACCAGCAGCATCATCTTCAACGGTGACAGAAAGTGCACCCACTTCCAGCAGTGCATCACCCAAAGGCTCCGCGATCTCGGCTGGGACCGTGAAAACAAGTTCACGATAAGACATGCTTACTCCATATGGGCATCAAATCATCCACTGCTTAGGACTTGCCACGACTGGCGGCTTGCTCTTCAAGACGATGCTCGAGATAGTGAATGCTGGTGCCGCCTTCAATGAAGTTGGGGTCCAGCATGAGTTCACGATGCAGGGGTACATTGGTTGTAATGCCATCAATGACGATCTCAGAAAGGGCAATCTGCATGCGACGAATTGCTTGCTCGCGAGTATTTCCATAAGAAATTAACTTGCCGATCATGGAATCATAATTGGACGGTACTACGTAACCGCTATAGGCATGGGAGTCGACACGTATTCCAGGGCCACCTGGCATATGAAACGAACCAATCTTGCCTGGACTTGGCGTGAACTTAAATGGATCTTCAGCATTGAGACGACACTCAATGGCATGACCACGAAAAACGATGTCCTTTTGGCGATAGCTAAGTTTTAGACCGGCAGCAATACGAATTTGCTCCTGAACGATATCCACGCCGGTAATCATTTCAGTGACAGGATGCTCTACTTGAACGCGGGTGTTCATCTCGATGAAGAAGAAATTACCATCCTCGTATAAAAATTCGAAAGTACCAGCACCACGGTAGCCAATTTTTCTACAGGCTTCAGCACAGCGCTCACCAATTTTTGCAATCGCACGACGATCAATGCCTGGAGCAGGCGCTTCCTCAATCACTTTTTGGTGGCGACGTTGCATAGAGCAGTCACGCTCACCTAACCAAATGGCACTACCATGGGTATCGGCCAGAATCTGAATCTCTACGTGGCGAGGTTTCTCTAGAAACTTCTCCATGTAGACCTCTGGATTGCCAAATGCGCGACCAGCTTCTTCTTTGGTCATGTTGACCGCATTCAGAAGTGCTGCCTCTGTATGTACAACACGCATACCGCGACCACCACCACCACCGGCAGCTTTAATAATGACTGGGTAGCCAACCCGTTTTGCAGTAGCGATAATTTCTTTTGGATCACTTGGTAATGCGCCTTCAGATCCGGGTACGCAAGGAACCCCCGCTTTGATCATTGCCCGCTTGGCTGAAACCTTGTCACCCATAAGACGAATTGATGCTGCTGTAGGGCCGATAAATGCAAAACCTGACTTTTCTACACGCTCAGCAAAGTCGGCGTTCTCAGAGAGAAAGCCATAGCCTGGATGAATTGCTTCAGCATCCGTCACTTCTGCAGCTGAAATAATCGCTGGCATATTGAGGTAGCTCAGCGGTGAGGGGGCTGGCCCGATGCATACAGCTTCATCTGCAAGCTTCACATACTTCGCTTCTTTATCTGCAGTGGAGAATACGACCACAGTTTTAATTCCCAACTCGCGACAGGCGCGCTGGATACGGAGAGCAATTTCTCCGCGATTGGCAATCAGAATCTTATCGAACATGTCGGCTCTGAGTTAAGTAACGGTGGATTGAAATGAATCTAGCAGTGATCAATTGATGATCAGTTAAGCAATGATGAACAGTGGCTGATCAAACTCAACGCCTTGACCGTTTTCACACAAAATTTGCTTAATGACGCCAGCTTGCTCAGACTCAATCTCATTGAGGAGCTTCATAGCTTCAATAATGCAGAGTGTTTGGCCAACCTTGACTGTATCGCCTACTTTGACGAAATCCGGAGACTCAGGATTTGGCGCGCGATAGAAAGTCCCAACCATGGGTGAGCGAGCTACAAAACCGGTTTCAGCAGGAACTTCTTCTACTGTCGGTGTTGTGGCAACTGGTGCAGCAGCCGGCGCAGCTTGCATTGCAAGAGCAGGCGCTGGATTGGCGTAGACCACTTGACCAGCGGCAGCTGAAGATCCTGCATTGACGATGCGAACACGATCTTCGCCTTCGTTTACTTCTAATTCAGAGATTCCTGACTCAGAAACGAGGTCGATTAGGGTTTTTAGTTTTCTCAGGTCCATGGAAAGGCTTCCTCTCTTGAAATGCTCAGTTAATCTTTATTTTGTAAACGGGCAATGGCAGCTTGTAGTGCTAATTCATAGCCAATTGCCCCTAATCCGCAGATCACGCCAGTGGCGATATCGGACAGATAAGAGTGTTTACGGAATTCTTCGCGTTGGTGGATATTGGAAAGATGTACTTCGGTGAATGGAATAGCCACCCCAGCTAAGGCATCCCGCAAGGCAACGCTCGTATGGGTAAATGCACCTGGATTAATAATGATGAAATCCACCCCATCTTGCTTGGCCTTCTGAACTCGGTCAATAAGCTCACCTTCATGATTGCTTTGGAAAGTGGATAAATCAACCGCATTGGATTTAGCAATCGTGCCAAGCTTCGTATGAATGTCTTCCATGGTTGTTTTACCGTAAACCTCTGGTTCACGGGTTCCCAGCAAATTGAGATTGGGACCTTGAATTACGAGAATTGATGTATTTTTCGACATAGATCGATATTTTTAGAGGCAGTTAGGTTTAATTAGGTTATTACAGCGCATCTCTAAAACTGCTTACATCGTGAGGATTGTTCTTCGCGAAGTACTTTCAAAGTATAACCCTGGAACCAGTCCGCAGCCTTATTTTAATGGCCGAAAAAATCGCTTTTTACTGCGATTTGAAGGATGAATATTGCTAAATTGAGCGTAAAAATACCAAATATAGATGGACTTAACGAATCAAAAAATTCAGAAAAAGAGCTTATAAAGCAGATTTAATTGCTTTTCTGAGCTCTTCTTCGCTTATCTTTCCTAATTTGCTACTAGTTGCTTTTCCTTGGGCGTTAATAATGATCGTATACGGAAGAGCCCCTTGAGTATTTCCCATTTCCTTAGAGAGCTTACTACCCTCAAGCCCGCCAATCACAATTGGGTAAGAAACTGGGGTTTTTTCTAGGAATTGACGAATATTAGAGGGTGAATCGATGCCAATGCCGACAAATAAGACATTTTTACTCTTGAACTCTGCTTGTAGCTTGTCCAAAGTCGGCATCTCTTCAACACAAGGAGGGCACCAGGATGCCCAAAAGTTCACCACGAGAACTTTTCCACGCCATTCCTGGGTATCGACTGATTTTCCATCGGGTGTTTGCCACGGATTAGCAAAAAAGGCTTTAATTGCAGGATCGTCTGCCAGCTCTGTTTTGAAGATCCATTGCGAAGTCGCGACTCCCGCAGCAAGGGCTACGAGGTTAAATCCAATGATGCTAATCCACTGTCTTCGATTCATTGCTACTCCTTAGCTAAAATTCCCTCATGCATATTCATATCTTGGGCATTTGCGGTACTTTCATGGGCGGCATTGCCGCAATCGCTCGGCAAGCCGGACATCGCGTCACTGGCTGTGATGCCAACGTGTATCCACCAATGAGCACTCAGCTTGAAGCACAGGGCATTGAGCTCATTGAGGGATTCTCGCCTGACCAATTATTACAGTTTGAGACGATGCCGGATTTATTTGTCATCGGCAATGTGGTTTCTCGTGGTAATCCATTAATGGAGGCCATACTCAATCAAGGGCTTCCATACACCTCAGGACCGCAGTGGCTGGGTGAGCAAGTGCTATTTGGTAGACATGTATTAGCCGTTGCTGGAACGCATGGCAAAACCACCACCTCTGCCATGCTGGCCTGGATCTTAGAATTCAATGACTATAAGCCGGGGTATTTAATTGGTGGCGTACCCCTGAACTTCACGGTATCGGCTCGCCTTGGCGAGAGCAAGTATTTTGTGATCGAGGCAGATGAATATGACACTGCTTTCTTTGATAAGCGCAGTAAGTTTGTTCACTACCGTCCGCGTACGGCTTTATTGAATAATCTGGAGTTCGACCATGCTGATATTTTTGCTGACCTTGCTGCAATTGAAACGCAGTTTCATCATTTGGTTCGTACGGTGCCAGGCAATGGTCTAGTGGTGGTGAATGGCGAAGAGCCTGCTTTGGAAAGAGTGATTGCGCGAGGTGCTTGGGCCCCAGTCGAACGGTTTGGGCAAGATAAACAAAACACCTGGTCTTTAATTTCTCAAGCGGCTGATGGCTTTACTGTGGTGCACCAGGGCAAAGAGGTGGCGAAAGTTCAGTGGGCACCAAACTCTGGCGTGATGGGTCGTCACAATCAACTGAATGCATTAGCCGCAATTGCCTCCGCAAACCACATTGGTATTTCGCCGGCTGATGCAGCGTGTGCTTTGGCTGAGTTCAAAAATGTGAAGCGCCGGCTAGAAACGATTGGTGTAGCAAATGAGGTAACGGTCTATGATGACTTTGCGCATCATCCAACTGCGATCACTACAACAGTAGATGGTCTACGTCGTCGCGTAGGACAGTCCAGGATTTTGGCTGTGTTGGAGCCTCGATCCAATACGATGAAGTTAGGCGTCATGAAGGCCCAGCTGCCTAATAGCTTGGAGGCGGCCGACAAGATCTTTGCTTACGGTGCCAGCTCCGGTAAGGAAACTCTTGGCTGGAATTTAAGTGAAGTCCTTTCCCCACTCAACAAGAAAGTTAAAGATCGCGCTGTAGCTTTCGACGAACTCGGTGCTTTGGTAAATGCAGTGGCGAATGAAGCGCAACCTGGTGATCACATTCTAGTCATGAGCAATGGCGGCTTCGGTGGCGTGCATCAAAAAATATTGACTGTAATACAAGAGAAAGTAAAGTCATGAGCATGAGACTAAAAGATAAGGTAGCCATCATTACTGGCGCAGCTAAAGGCATTGGGTTTGCAACAGCCAAACGATTTGCGCAAGAAGGTGCAAAGGTCATGATTGCAGACATCAATCCTGAAGCAGTGAAGGCTGCGGCAGATCTGATTCCCGGATCTGAAGCTTATGTCATGAATGTGACTGATCGCGCTAGCATCGAAGCTGCGGTTGACCAAGTCATGCAACGCCATGGACGGATTGATATTTTGATTAATAATGCCGGCATCACGCAAGATGCGCGCTTAGTCAAAATGACTGAAGCGCAATTTGATACCGTGATTGATGTCAATCTCAAAGGTGTATTTAATTGCACTCAATTAGTTGTTCCACACATGCTGGAAGTTGGTAAAGGCTCTATTGTCAATGCTTCAAGCGTTGTGGGCATTTACGGAAACTTTGGTCAAACAAACTACTCTGCTACGAAGTTTGGCGTCATTGGCTTTACGAAGACTTGGGCGCGTGAACTGGGTGCAAAAGGCATTCGGGTAAATGCAGTGTGCCCAGGCTTTATTGCCACTGAGATGGTGAAGGCCATGCCAGAGAATATCTTGCAAGATATTGAGAGACGTAGTTGGCTCGGCCGCCTAGGCACCCCAGAAGAAATAGCCAATGTGTATTTATTTTTAGCAAGTGATGAAGCAAGCTATATCAATGGCGTGGCGCTTGAAGCTAGCGGCGGGATCTCCCTCTAAGCATGCATCTTTTATATGAAGAAGGTGGCGACATAAAGGTTGCTACAGTCCAGTCTGCCTCGGGCACTGGAGATGCGGAGTCATGGCAAGCTACTAGCCTATCTGGTAAGAAGATCAAATTAAAAGCCAAAGAGGTTTGGTTGCGCTTTGAGAAACCAGAGCCACAAGCATTGATGGATGAGGCCACTGTCTCATCTAAAGAGATTGATTTGCAATTCTTATGGGACTGCGCTCCCGATGATGAGTTTGACTTGGTGGACGTTGCAAAGGAGTACTTTGGTGCACAAGCAACGATTCCACAGCAAACTGCCTTGGCGATCGCCTTGCAAGGTGCGCCCGTATTTTTCCGGCGCAAAGGTCGTGGACGTTTTCTAAGGGCGCCGCTTGAGCAGTTGCAAGCTGGCTTAGCAGCGCTTGAGCGTAAGCAAAAAGAATTGGAGCAACAGGCTGCTTGGCAGCAGGAGCTGGTGTCTGGCACATTCCCGGAAACTCTCAAGTCCCAAGCCAATCAGTTGCTGTTTTCTCCGGATAAAAATACATCGGCCTATAAGGCCTTGATTGCAGCTTGTACCGAGTCTGGTGAGTCACCCGCACAACTCATGATCCGTTGCAAAGCAATAGACTCACCTTTGCAATATCACCAAGCAATGTTCTTAAAGACCCATTTTCCGAATGGAGCAAATCACGATGAGGGTTTGGCGGTAGAGCAAGCCATATTCGATGCAGTGATTGCTGAGTTGCCGCTGGCGGAAGTAAACGCTTTCTCAATCGATGATGCAGGCACTACAGAAATTGATGATGCTTTGTCGGTGACTGCACTTGCAGATGGTGGGCATCGGATTGGTATTCATATTGCCGCCCCAGGTTTGGCCATCACTAAGGATGATGCTCTTGACCGGGTTGCACGTTCGCGCATGTCGACAGTGTATTTTCCTGGTGACAAAATTACGATGTTGCCGGATACGGTGATTCAACAATTCTCACTCGATGAGGGCGCTGCCCGTCCAGCTTTATCAATTTATGTTGATATCGATGGTGCTGGCGTAGTAGATAAAGACTCTTTGCAATTGCGTGCCGAGATGGTTCCAATGGGAGCTAATCTGCGCTTGGAAAATATAGAGCATCTCGTGACAGAAGAAAGTCTAGCGGATGAAGCGGCTGATTATTCGTATCGTCAAGAGTTAAGCATCTTATGGACAGCAGCCAAGCTGTTACATGCTGGACGTCAAGAGCAGCGAGTAGTCAACGGACTGCGCGCTGAGCAATTGGGGGTGATTGACCCCAATGCTTTGGCGCGCGATTTTCATTTTCAAATCAAAGATGTTGACGGCGTACAAAAAGTGGAAATCACGCCACGTCAACGTGGCTCCATCCTAGATACGATCGTTGCTGAGTGGATGATTTATTGCAATAGTGCTTCAGGACGTTTACTTGCTGACCACGGTTTACCCGGGCTGTTCCGTACCCAAAAGGGCTGGGGCCCATTGCGTACCCGTATGCAAACTACCCCCGGCCCCCATGAGGGTTTGGGATTAGATTACTACGCCTGGTGTACATCGCCACTACGTCGTTATTCTGATTTAGTCAATCAATGGCAACTTATCGCTTTGGCTAAGCATGGCATTACTGCAAAGATGGTGGCGCCATTTCCCCCGCGCGATGCAACCTTAATGGGTATTGCAGCAGACTTTGAAGCATGTTACTCAGCTTACGGTGAATATCAGGATCGCTTAGAAAAGTATTGGTGCTTGCGTTGGATCATGCAAGACGAAGTTCCTCAGCAAGTCTTTGTAAGACATCTTAAAGAAGGTATGTCGCGGGTTGAGCCTATTCCACTGCATTTACCTGTACCAGAGTTGGCTGCGCATCCTCGTATGACTCGTGCGGAGGTAAGTATTGCCGATGTCGATCTACTGCAGTTGAGTGCTGGGGTACGCGTTCTTCATATTGAAACCCCAGAAGTTCCTGAGAGTGATGCCAGTCCTGCTTAAGCTGAGGCAGGGCATGGAGTATCTCAGAGATGCTTGGCGCCGTCATCCATTTCGGATGGCGCTGTGTATCTCCATCGTATTTCACCTCATTTTCTTGTCATTTCGCTGGGGGGTTGGAGAGATTCAGAGCCGGCGCTTAAATACACCGCTCAGTGTGGTGTTGGTGAATGCCAGCAATCAAGTAGCGCCAAAACAGGCAAGTAAGTTGGCTCAGGCAGATTTATATGGGGGTGGCAATACCGCCAATCAAGATGCTCAGGCAATGCATCGAGCAAGACTTGGTGCTGAGGCTCGCCTTGAAGTTTTGGAGAAACAACAAAAGCAAATGTTGGCAAAGATGGATTCAGATCGCGCTCTATCAGGCGGTCGCAAAAGTGGCGATGAAAATAAAGCGGCATCGCAGCTGAACTCTTTAGAGGCTGAGTTAGCTAAACGTTTACAAGTCAACGGGCGTGAACCACGACGTAAGGTTTTAACCGGCGCCAGTACAAAAGCGGTGGTATTTGCACAGTATTACGATGCTATGCGTCAAAAGATCGAGGCTTATGGCAGCGCTTTTTTCCCGCGCGCTAATGGTCGTCCTTTGTATGGAATCTTGGTCATTGTTGTGAGCGTAGATGCTCAAGGACAGATTGCCAAAAATGCTCAAGGTAAAGAGGGTTTAAGTATTGGACGCAGTTCTGGTAATCCTGAGTTAGACCGACAAGCTTTAGCGATTGTGCGTGCGTCTGTGCCTTTTGGGGCCTTTCCTGTGGAGATGCGTAAGCAGATTGATATCTTGGATTGGATTTCAACTTTTGAGTTCACGCGGGATAACTCCGATCGTTTGGAGTTGCGTCCTTAATTAGGGATGGATTGCGTAATTTCGCTTATTCTGTAGCCAATATGAACCCAGTCCATTTAAACGACCTACACACTGATCCCACTCAATTTTCTGGGATGGATGTCTATGCGGTCGCTGGTAATCCGATCTCGCACAGTAAGTCGCCTGCTATCCATCAACGATTTTCTGAGCAGTCAAATCAAACCATGTTTTATGGTCGCCTACAGCCATCACTGGGTGAGTTTGCTGCTACAGCTACATCCTTTTTCGCAGCTGGTGGTAAGGGCATGAATGTCACCGTTCCATTCAAGTTGGATGCTCAGTTACTGGCTGATGAGTTAACTCCTCGTGCACAATTAGCTGGTGCGGTAAATACCTTGCGCATCGAGAATGGAAGAATCTTTGGTGACAATACTGACGGTGCTGGCCTTGTCAGAGACTTGCTAGCTCAGGGTATTCAGATTCAGGGTGCTCGAATTTTATTGCTAGGAGCAGGCGGTGCCGCTCGCGGCGTGATCGGCCCCTTGTTAGAGCAATCACCAAAAGAGTTCATCATTGCCAATCGCTCTGCAGATAAGGCGAAAGAATTAGTCCAATTATTTAGTGGTCTAGCAACTGCATATCGAGTGACTCTTCAGTCGCTTACCCTGAGTGATTTAGAAGATTCTGGCAAGACTTCATCTGCATATGACCTCATTATTAATGCAACAGCTGCTGGGCTGTCTGATGACTCTCCGATTAGTAACATGGCGGCAAGCAATATTTTTACCCCTCAATCATTTGCCTATGACATGGTGTACGGCAAAGTGACGGTATTTATGCAACAGGCCTTGTACCGAGGAGCACGTGTGAGTGACGGCTTAGGCATGCTGGTAGAGCAGGCTGCAGATGCTTTCTTAATCTGGCGTGGTAAACACCTCAGTGAAGCAATCGATCCTCGCGCAGTATTGGCGGAACTTCGATCTAAATAAGCTCAGACTAAGTTTTATGCGCTGGTTTGGCTACTTTCTGAAATGCGTACTTGGTGGTTTTATCGCCATGCAAATCTATTTCGTGATTCAGATTGGATTGTGGATCTCTCTTGATCCAGATAGTACGGCTTTTCAGCGGGCCGAGCGTTGGCGACTGTGTGGCCTTCATTGGTCTTGTCCAATTCAATCATCTTGGGCTCCTTATGACAATATCTCTAGCAATCTCAAGCGAGCTGTTTTAGTCAGTGAAGACGACATCTTCTTGCAGCATCTAGGTGTGCGAATTGAGGATATGCAAAAAGCCTGGGCTAAAAATTCCCAGCTTAATCAGCGGGGCAACGGTAAATCAAAAACCGCTTTACGTGGTGGTTCAACGATTACACAGCAGCTAGCAAAGAATCTCTTTCTCTCTTCTGAGCAGAATTATTTTCGCAAGGCCCAAGAACTCATCATTACCGGTCTGCTGGAGGCGATGATGTCCAAACAACGGCTTTACGAGATTTATCTCAATTCAGTAGAGTGGGGTGAGGGTATCTTTGGTATCGGCGCCGCATCTCGACATTACTATGGCATTAGTCCTGCTGGACTGAATCGAGAGCAGGCTGCAGCGCTAGCGTCTGCTTTGCCCGCACCAAAATGTTTTGATAAGACGCAGTATTGCCGCAAGGCTAATATTCACTTTCCTACGCGGCAAGAATTTATTTTGGAAAATATGGATAGGGTGGCTTTAAAACCTCTTCCGAAACCAAAGAAGCCCTAGTACAGCTGTAGATCTGTTTTATTTATTGGATGCAGTTCTCAGTGCATCTCTAGTGCTGATAGCCACTTTTCTAGCCGCCTCAGCAAAGTCATCACCCGAGCTGGCATACAAGATTGCTCTTGAGGAATTGATCATCATGCCGGTACCAGGCTGATTGGGGATGCTGCCGGCTTTGACGGTCGCGTCGATGTCACCACCCTGAGCGCCAATTCCCGGAATGAGTAAAGGCATCTCGCCCACGATCGTACGTACCTTAGCAATTTCTTCGGGGAAAGTCGCGCCTACTACAAGGCTAATTTGGCCAGAAGCATTCCACTGTTGTGCGGCCAGCTTGGCAATATGGAGATACAGTGGCTCTTTGCTGGGCGACACATCCAGGAACTGAAGGTCAGAACCTCCTGGGTTGGAGGTGCGACATAAAACAATCACACCTTTGCCAGCATGCTTCAGGTAGGGCTCTATAGTGTCAAAGCCCATATACGGATTTACAGTGACTGCATCTGCACCATAACGCTCAAAGGCCTCTAGAGCATAGTGGTCAGCTGTGCTGCCAATATCGCCGCGCTTCGAGTCTAGGATGACAGGAATGTGGGGGTATTGATCTTTCAGGTAGCGAGTCAACTTTTCTAGCTGAGCTTCGGCTCTTTGAGAGGCAAAGTAAGCAAACTGGGGTTTGAAAGCGCAGACGGTATCTGCTGTGGCATCAGCGATCTCGCGGCAAAACTCATAAATTCCCTCAGGCTTAGCTTGAAATCTTGTGGGCAAGCGTTTGGGGTCTGGATCAAAGCCCACGCACAACATACTGCCTTGGGAGGCCCATGCCTCTTGGAGTTGTTGGGTAAAGGTATTTGAGCTAGAGTTCATTGGATTTAAGCTTATTTTAGTCAAACTGTTATGTCCATAGGATAAACTAGCGCACATTCCTTAGGAGTTCACCATGATCAACTTGTTCGTCCTGCAAAATGGCCGCCTCTCTCAAGAGCAAGTGGAAGATCGCAATGAATTGTTGCAATACTCCAACCCTATTTGGATCGACGTCGTTGACCCTGAAGAAGAAGAGCTCCTGTGGATTAAAGAGGCTTTTGGCGTATTGCTCCCAGAATTGGATGATTTGGGCGACTTAGAGGCTTCTGCACGCTATTTCGAAGCTGATGATGGTCACCTGCACATTCGCACCGATTTTTTATTGGACGAGGAAGAAACTTCCCGCAACGTGCGCGTTGCTTTCGTGATGACCAAGCAGGTCTTGTTCTCTATTCACGATGAAGATTTACCGGTGTTCCGTTTGGTACGTTTGCGTGCGCGCCTGCGCCCAGGTTCCGTCAGTAATGCAAAAGACGTATTACTAGATTTGTACTCCACAGATGCTGAGTATTCTGCCGACGCCTTGGAAGAAGTTTATGAAAATCTGGAGCAAGCTGGTAAGCGCGTTCTTCAGGATGAGATTACCGATCATGATGCAGAAGAGGTGCTCGAAACGATTGCTAAGGAAGAGGATACCAATGGGCGTATTCGTCGCAATGTGATGGATACCCGTCGTGCATTGTCTTTCTTAATGCGTAGCAAATTATTATCTGATGAGCAGCAAGAAGAGGCGCGTCAGATTTTGCGCGATATCGATTCACTAGAAAACCATACCGCGTTCTTGTTCGATAAGATCAACTTCTTAATGGATGCGACAGTGGGTTTTATTAATTTGAACCAAAGTAAAATTATTAAGATCTTCTCGGTGGTATCGGTTGCTTTGATGCCACCTACTTTGTTAGCCAGTATCTGGGGAATGAACTTCCGTTATATGCCAGAGCTAGAGCAGACTTGGGGTTATCCAGTTGCTATTCTTTCAATGATGATTTCTGCAATGATTCCTTTATGGTACTTCCGTCATAAAGGCTGGCTTAGCTCACGTTAAGCATTAACTGCGCTTAGGTTTCTAGAAGGCCTAGAAGATGCGATAGCGCGTAATCGCGCGCCTGCTCTCGCACTGTTTGACGATCACCTGAAAATTGTTTAGTAACGGTAATAGTTTGCACATCACCACCCATATTTTTCTGGATTGCCCACCCAAAGCAAACAGTGCCGACCGGTTTTTCAGGAGAGCCTCCAGTTGGACCGGCAATGCCGCTGATAGAGACGGCGACATTGACATTGGCCTTGCGTCTTGCGCCATCTGCCATAGCGGCGGCGACTTCTTCGCTGACTGCGCCAAATGATTCAATAGTTTCTGCAGGGACGTCTAGGCACTCTATCTTAGATACATTGCTATAGGTGATGTAACCGCGTTCAAACCAATCGCTGGACCCGGCTAAGTTGGTGAGGGCGGCGCAGACCAAGCCGCCAGTACAGGATTCGGCTAAGGCGATTTTCCAGCCACGCTCAATGAGGGCGTTAGCAAGTGATTCAGCCAGTTTGTCTTGTGGATCTGTAGTACTGTTCATGAGAGATAGCTCAATATGATGTGCAGCAGTGCGATAGTGATGATGGTGAAAAATGCTGCAGCTAAGTCATCCGCAATAATTCCAAAACCGCGCCACAGAATTTTTTTCGAGTCTGATGGGGATGTATCGCCATTGATTTCCAGATGTTTAAAGTGGCGATCAATCATGCCAATAGGACCAGGCTTGATGGCATCAAAAAACCGGAAGAGGGCGAATGCAAGGATTTGCATCCAGAGAGTGGTAGGCATGATGATGACGAGGACCAGCCAGAAGGCGATGATTTCATCCCACACAATTCCGCCAAAATCTTTTTTCCCCAACTCTTCGCTGACCTGACCGCAAATCCAACATCCGAAAACAAGTCCGGCGCCAATGACCCATGCAAACTGTGCAGTGGAAAGAAAAAATCCCCCCAACAAAAATACAGCCCAAGCCCAGAGTGTTCCGGCGGTCCCGGGGGCAATTGGCGCTAAACCACTGCCCAAACCAAATGCTAAAGCGCGACTGGGCTTGCTAAATACCCACTTCAAACTAGGAATTGGTGTGGAGGAGATGTGGGATTGAGTATTCATGCAAAGTGATCAAACGATTGAAGTAGGCTTTTTGCCTCTTCTGGATTGAGTATTCTCCCTGCGCTGTTGATGAGCGTAATTTCGGGGGTGGACTGTTGCATGGGCTTAATGATGCCAATTTGAGTCAAGGGAAGATGTAAGTCTGCACTCATTTTTTCAATAGCCCCTCGCTGACTGGCGTGCGCAGTAAAACAGAGCTCATAATCATCCCCGCCACAAGCAGCGTATTGGTTTTGAAGATCAACGGATTGCTTAAGTAAGGTGATTGATTTAGGCAATCGATCTAGAAAGACTTCAGCATCTTTGTTAGATTGCTTCAAGATGTGCTTTAAGTCGCCTAATAGGCCATCTGAGATATCTAAGGCGGAGTTAGCAATTCCTCTTAGGGCGATTCCCAGTTCGACCCGAGGAGTCGGCTGATGCATGCGCGTCTCAATGAGTGTTAAATCCATTTGTGACAGTGTAATTTCATGACGCAGTGCAGCAAGAGTCAATCTGGCATCGCCAACTGTTCCCGATGTCCAAATATCGTCACCATCTAATGCCCCTGATCTTCGAATGGCTTTCTCTTTAGGAATGCTGCCAAAAGCAGTAATACAAATATTGAGGGGTCCAGCCGTAGTGTCGCCGCCAATTAAAGGGCACGCATATTGATTGGCAATCGCAAATAAACCTTTGCTAAAAGCCTCCAGCCAACTCGGGTCCACCTTGGGTAATGCTAATGCTAGCGTGAAGCCTAAGGGCGTAGCGCCCATAGCAGATAGGTCTGAGAGGTTGACTGCTAGGGCCTTCCAGCCAAGCCACTCTGGATCGGCATCTGCAAAAAAGTGCCGCCCTGAGACCAGCATATCGCTGGTGATAGCAATTTCTTCATGAGGGTCTGCTTTTAACAAGGCGCAATCATCACCAATCCCTAAAGTTACTGATTCGGGATTGGCGGTCAGCATGGCTTCAGACTGCGTTTTAAAGAAACGCTGAATCAGATCAAATTCACCAAGTGGAGGGGATAGAGATTGCATACCCTATTTTATGGCTCTTGGGAGTCTGACATCCGAGAGGAATAGAATTAGAAACTTGAACAAGCCTGATTGATGAGTGAACTGATGAGTAAACCAAGCAATAGCAGCAAAGAACAGCAGATAGCGGATTTAAGAGCGGCTGCTCTTCATTATCACGAGTTCCCTGTTCCAGGGAAAATCGAAATTGCCCCTACCAAGCAACTAACCAATCAGCGCGACCTCGCTTTAGCTTATACCCCAGGTGTTGCGGCAGCTTGTGAAGAGATCGTAAAAGATCCTGCTAATGCATTTCGTTACACAGCACGCGGTAATTTAGTCGGCGTCATTACCAACGGTACCGCAGTATTAGGACTCGGAAATATTGGACCACTGGCCAGTAAGCCAGTGATGGAAGGTAAGGCAGTTCTCTTTAAGAAATTTGCCGGTATCGACGTATTTGATATCGAAGTCAACGAGAATGATCCGGATAAGCTAGTAGAGATCATTGCCGCTCTTGAGCCTACTTTTGGTGGTATCAATTTAGAAGACATCAAAGCACCAGATTGTTTTGTTGTTGAGCGTAAGTTGCAAGCGCGCATGAAGATTCCGGTCTTTCATGATGATCAGCATGGAACAGCAATTGTGGTTGCTGCTGCGATTTTGAATGGCCTAAAAGTCGTTGGTAAAGATGTGGCTAATGTGAAGTTAGTGACCTCTGGTGCTGGCGCCGCTGCTCTGGCCTGTTTAGATTTATTAGTCGACCTCGGTATCCTACGTAAAAATATTTGGGTGACTGATTTGGCCGGTGTTGCTTATAAGGGCCGTAAGGAGTTAATGGATCCCGAGAAGGAGCCATTCTGCCAAGAGACCGAGTTGCGCACCTTGGATCAAGCAATTGAAGGCGCTGATATTTTCTTGGGTCTGTCTGCAGGTGGAGTTCTCAAACAAGATATGGTCAAGAAAATGGCACCTAAGCCATTGGTATATGCCTTGGCAAATCCAACTCCAGAGATTCTTCCTGAAGAAGTAAAAGAAGTTCGTCCTGATGCTGTGATGGCGACTGGTCGTACCGACTACCCAAATCAAGTCAACAACGTATTGTGCTTTCCGTTTATTTTTCGGGGCGCCTTGGACGTTGGTGCGACAACGATTACTCGTGGCATGGAAGTCGCGGCAGTCAAGGCTGTAGCGGAATTAGCCCAAGCAGAACAGAGCGAGATCGTTACCTCTGTGTACGGTATTGAGAATTTATCTTTTGGCCCAGAGTACCTGATTCCAAAACCATTTGATCCACGTTTAATTACGGTGATTGCTCCTGCTGTTGCACAAGCTGCAATGGATGATGGTGTTGCACAGCGCCCCATTAAAGACTTTGATGCTTACCGCAATCAGCTGCAACAATTTGTGTACCACTCTGGTACTTTGATGAAGCCATTGTTTAGTATCGCTAAGCGTGTACCTGAAAATCAAAAGCGGATTGTTTTTGCCGAAGGTGAAGATGAGCGTGTATTGCGTGCAGTACAAATTATTGTTGATGAGCGTTTGGCTACGCCAATTTTGATTGGTAGACCAGCGGTGATTGAGCATCGTATTGGCAAGTTTGGATTGCGTATTAAAGCTGGCGAGGATTTTGAGATTGTGAATCCAGAGAGTGATTCACGTTTCCGTGATTTCTGGCAAACCTATTTGGCTTTGACCGAACGTAAAGGCGTTACTGAGTCTTTTGCTAAGCTAGAAATGCGTCGTCGTAATAGCTTGATCGGATCCATCATGATTACCAAAGGTATGGCTGATGGCATGATCTGTGGAACCGTTGGCAATTTAGCAACCCATTTGAAGTACATCGATGAGGTGGTAGGTCAAGAGCCGGGTGCTAATGTTTATGGTGCCATGTCTGGATTGATTTTGCCGGGCCGCCAAGTGTTCTTGGTAGATACCCATGTCAATATTGACCCAACTGCAGAGCAATTGGCTGAGTTGACATTAATGGCTGCAAGCGAGATGCGTAAATTGGGTATTGCTCCTAAGGTGGCACTCTTATCTCATTCCAACTTCGGCTCAAGCAGTGCTCCATCTGCAGTCAAAATGCGGGAAGTATTGGCTTTGATTCAAAAAGCAGATCCAACACTCGAGGTCGATGGTGAGATGCATGGTGATAGTGCTTTGGATGAAACCATTCGTGCTAGCGCAGTTACTTCATCCCCTTTAAAAGGTGACGCCAACTTGCTAGTGTTGCCAAACATTGATGCTGCGAACATTTCGTACAACTTGTTAAAGACAGCTGCCGGTAACGGTATTGCAATTGGACCATTGCTCCTCGGTGCTGCTAAGCCCATTCATATTCTGACGCCATCAGCTACTGTGCGCCGTATCGTCAATCTCACCACTTTGGCAGTAGTTGAAGCAGCTAGCAATGCTAGAGGGGTTGCATAATAAGGTGGTGACTAGCTTTATTTATGTTAGTTAGCGATAACTAACATAAATAATTATTATATAAATCAATGGTTTATATAAAATGCACTGTAATTGGGCTTGATTTGATGGCGTGTTAAGGGTAACCTAGCACCCATCATGAATAATCGCTCTGAAAACGGCACTACAGCAGGCTTCGAAGAACACAGTCGAGCTGAAAGTTGGGATAGCAACGATAGACTTGAAACTGAGTCGTCCGCTGCCAACATCTACGCCGAAGGTGGTTTATCTCGTTTACAAACCTATGCAGCAAATCAAGTTTCGGGGAAAAAAGTGACAGCTTCTTGGCGTGCCGCTTTGGCCGTTCGCGATGCCGGACCGCCGGCAATGTTGCGCAGTGTGCGCCCAAACATCGTGCAATCGATTCGTGCTTTTCGTACCCCTGACCTTCAGGAGGCAGCTACTGAGCTTGGCCAGCATTTCATTTACGCTAATTGTGCGAATGCAATGACTAAAGGCGAGGTTTTGGAGGCTATTGCGATTGCCTACACATTCACCAAGCAACAGGCAAAGAATTTTGACCCCTTGTTAGATGCTTTGACTACTACTGTTGATAAGTCTGGCCCACAGCCTGGTTTTGTAGTGGTCCTAGAAGGTTTACCTTGCACTCAGAAGTTTGACAAAGAAGCTCGTGAGACCTTATTGGATGTATTCCGTGATGCGGTGGATTTCTGGTCTGAGCGTCGTACACCTTATCGCGTCTTCTACTCATTCGCCTGATTAAGTAATAAAAAAGCAAAAATCGCCTCTATTTGAGGCGATTTTGCATTTCTAGGTCCCAAATACTGTGAACGGCCGTGATCGCTACGATTCCCGCAGTCTCGGTGCGCAATACTCGACTACCCAAAGAGACTATTTGATAGCCTGCAGTTTGAGCTTGCGCTTCCTCCTCCGGCGAGTAGCCACCTTCAGGTCCAATCATCAAGACAACATCCTGCGGTGGGTTTCCCATCAACACTGAATACAGACTTTTATTGCCATCAGGGCTTAAAAGTAGTTTAAGTGCCGCTTTTTGTGGCTTTTGTAGGTAACTATCAAAATTTTGGACGGGTTCTACAGCAGCAAGCACAGTGCGGTCACATTGTTCGCAGGCTGCTTGAACAATCCCCTCCCAATGCAAAAGACGCTTCTGAGCACGCTCAGCGTCACTAGATCGCGTTAATTTGATGACCGAGCGCTCACATTGCAAGGGTGCAATGACCTGAGCACCAGTCTCGATAGCCTTTTCAACGATCCAATCCATTTTGTCCCCGCCAGCAAGACCTTGGGCTAGGGTGATGGCATATGGGCTCTCGCGGTGGGTATCAAGGCGTATCTGGCTAAGTTCAGCTTCACCGGTTTTATTGCCTAAGGAGAGCAATTTTGCTTGGGCAACCTGACCTTTGCCATCAAAGATGGGGAAGTATTCACCCACTTGAATACGACGAACGCGCAAATGATGGGCAAGCTCAGGAGTGAGGAAGTTGGGCTTTTCGGTTTCCCATGGCCCGGGAAGATAAAATTGAGGCATTACCGAAATATAGCTAATTAATTTTCCAGAGACCCAATTTACGATGTCAAACCTTCAAATTCGTATGGCCAATGCCATTCGCGCTTTATCCATGGATGCAGTTCAACAAGCCAATTCTGGTCATCCAGGGATGCCGATGGGTATGGCCGATATTGCGGTTGGTCTTTGGAATGAACATTTGCAACACAATCCGACAGATCCACATTGGATCAATCGCGACCGTTTTGTTTTATCAAATGGCCACGGATCAATGTTGTTGTATTCCTTATTGCATTTGACTGGCTATGACTTGCCGATGAGCGAGTTGAAAAATTTCCGTCAGTTACATAGCAAAACTGCTGGCCATCCCGAGTATGGAATTACTCCGGGCGTAGAAACCACTACTGGTCCTTTGGGTCAGGGAATTTCAAATGCAGTGGGCATGGCGCTTGCGGAAAAATTATTAGCGGAAGAATTTAATCGCCCAGGCCATGACATTGTGAATCACTACACCTATGTATTTTTGGGTGATGGTTGCTTGATGGAGGGCATTAGTCATGAAGTATGTTCATTGGCTGGCACACTCAAGCTGAATAAACTAATTGCGTTGTGGGATGACAATGGTATTTCGATTGATGGCAAAGTGGTTTCTTGGTTTAACGAAGATACGCCAAAGCGTTTTGAGGCATACGGCTGGAATGTATTGCGCGATGTTGATGGCCATGATGCGGAAGCCATCTCAAGCGCTATTTCGAAAGCAAAGAAGAGCGATAAGCCTACCTTGATTTGTTGCAAGACGGCGATTGGCCAGGGTTCGCCCAATATGGCAGGTAGCGATAAGGTACATGGCTCTCCATTGGGTGCTGCTGAAATTGCTGCAACCCGTGTTGCATTGAATTGGCCTTATGCACCTTTTGAAATTCCCAAAGATATTTATGCGGCTTGGGATTTTAAGAAACGCGGTCAAGCTGCTGAGCATGAGTGGAATAAAGAGTTCCAAGCGTACAAAAATAAGTACCCGGAATTGGCTTCTGAATTACAACGTCGCATGCAGGGTGACTTATCCGAAGATTTCTCATCTACTTTGGATGCTTATTTAAAGACTTGTGAAACAAAAGCAGAAACGATCGCCACTCGTAAGGCCAGTCAAAATGCAATCGAAGCATTAGCTCCAGCCCTGCCCGAATTTATGGGCGGCTCTGCTGACTTAACGGGCTCTAACTTAACCAATTGGTCTTCATGCAAGGCTGTGCGTGCTGATCAGTGGGGTAACCATATTAATTATGGCGTTCGTGAATTTGGTATGAGTGCCATCATGAATGGCATTGCTTTGCACGGTGGTTACATTCCGTTTGGAGGCACCTTCTTAACCTTCTCTGATTACAGTCGTAATGCTTTGCGTATGGCTGCATTGATGAAGTTGCGTAGCATTTTTGTTTTCACGCATGACTCTATTGGCCTGGGTGAGGATGGTCCAACACATCAATCCGTTGAGCATGTGGCCAGCTTGCGCTTGATTCCGAATTTGATGGTGTGGCGTCCATGCGATACCACTGAAAGTGCGGTAGCTTGGGGATCTGCGATTGAGCGTAAGCATGGCCCAAGCGCCTTAATCTTTAGTCGTCAAAATTGCCCATTTGTTTCACGTAATCGTCAGCAGGTGAAAGATATTGCACGTGGTGGATATGTATTACGTGATCCTAAGACTGCAAAAATCGATGCCGTCATTATTGCAACTGGCTCTGAAATTGCTTTGGCTTTGCAAACTGCGGAGCGTTTAGAGGGTGAGGGCTTTGGAATCCGTGTGGTGTCGATTCCTTCAACCACAGTATTTGATCAACAAGATTCTGCTTACAAAGCAAAAGTCTTGCCTGCAGATATTCCACGTATTGCGGTTGAAGCAGGCGTGAGTGATTTCTGGTGGAAGTATGGTTGTGCAGCGGTGCATGGTGTCGATACCTTCGGTGAATCTGCGCCTGCGCCAGTGCTGTATGAATACTTCGGCTTAACGGTGGATCAAATCTCTAAAACCGTGAAGCAATGTATTGCTAAGAAAAAATAACGTATCAGTTTAAGAATTTAATATTAGTTAGGGGAATGGAATGACAATTCGTGTCGCAATTAATGGTTATGGTCGTATTGGCCGCATGGTCTTGCGTGCTTTATATGAAGATCAAGTCAATGGCAAGCCAAGACGCGATATTCAGATTGTGGCAATTAATGCCATGGGCGATATCGATATCAACGCCCATTTAACGCAATATGATTCTGCACATGGTCGGTTTCCTGCTCAAGTAACAGTAGACGGCGATTGCATGGTGGTCAATGGCGATCGCATCAAAATGTTCTCCACTCGTAATCCTTTGGAAACTCCATGGGGTGAATTGGGTGTAGATTTAGTTTTGGAGTGCTCTGGTAAATTCACTTCAAAAGAAAAAGCCATGGTGCATATCTCCCAGGGCGCGAAAAAGGTATTAATTTCTGCGCCAGGTGAAAAAGATGTGGATGCCACGATTGTGTATGGCGTTAATCAACAAGTCTTAAAGCCAAGCGATATCGTAGTTTCTAATGCAAGCTGTACAACGAACTGTTTAGCGCCATTGGTCAAACCATTGCTGGAAAAAATTGGTATTGAGTCTGGCCTAATGACAACGATCCATGCGTTTACCAATGATCAGGTTCTCACTGACGTTTATCACAAGGATATGCGTCGCGCGCGTTCCGCAGTGACCAGCATGATTCCGACTAAGACCGGAGCTGCAAAAGCGGTCGGTTTGGTATTGCCAGCTTTGGCAGGTCGCTTTGATGGTTTTGCTATGCGTGTGCCGGTAATTAATGTTTCTGTTGTGGATTTAACTTTTGCTGCTAGCCGTGCCACCAGTGTAGATGAGGTCAATTCGATCCTAAAGGCTGCCAGCGAAGGTGAATTGAAGGGTATTTTGGGATTCAATACATTGCCACTGGTTTCAATTGACTTCAATCACGACCCACGTCCCAGTATTTACGATGCCTCCCAAACGCGTGTTTCAGCCGATGGCAAGCTTGTTAAGGTATTGGCTTGGTATGACAATGAGTGGGGTTATTCGGTGCAGATGTTAAATGCAGCGGAAGCTTTGATGGCGGTAAAGTAAGCTGCTATTACTTAAAAGTCGATAAAAGTTGGCTTTATCTGTAAAAAAGACCTCAATTTGAACTGACCCACAAAAGCTGGACAGTTTAATTAGGTTAGCACGAGGGATTGAGTTCGGTAATTAACTGGACTTAATCCCTTTAGCTTTTGTTTGATCCGATCATGGTTGTAGTAGTCGATGTATTCCCTCAGTTGCGCTTTAAATAATTCGATAGTCTCAAACTTCTGTTGGTAGAAGAACTCGGTCTTCATCACTCCAAACCAGTTTTCCATGACAGCGTTATCCAAGCAATTACCTTTCCTGGACATGCTCTGAGTAATGCCTTGCTGGTGCAGGGCCTGCTGATAAATACCCATCCGGTATTGCCAGCCTTGGTCTGAGTGCAGCATGGGTTTATCTTTTGGTTTTAGTTGCTTAAAAGCTTTTTGGAGCATCTGCATGACTGAGCTAATCTGTGGTCGATCCGCAATCTCATAGGAGATGATCTCTTGGTTATATAGATCTAAGATGGGTGAGAGATACACCTTCTGCCCTCCGATATTGAACTCGGTGACATCAGTAACCCACTTTTGATTGGGTTTGCTAGCTACAAAGTGGCGCTCTAGCAAGTTGGGGGCTACCTTACCCACAGACCCCTTATAAGACTGGTAGCGCTTAGGGCGAACGGTGGATTTGAGTCCAAGTTGTCCCATGAGCTTTTGTACAGTCTTAGGATCAAGGTAGTGTTGCAAGTTACCGAGCTCCAAATGGACTCGCCGATAACCATAGCGCCCTTTGTGGCGATGGTAGATGGCGCTGATCTGGGTCTTGACTGCAAGATAGGGATCAGTCTGCTTACTAAGCCCCACCTGGTAGTAATAAACACTTCTAGCCATCTTGGCGACAGCCAAGATGATCTGTAAGGGGTATTGCTGCCTTAACTCAGTAATTACTTGGGCTTGTTCTTGCTTGCCAAGTGTTTTTGCTGGGCTAAGGCCTCGAGCTTTTTTAGGTAATCAGTCTCCACCCTGCGGTACTCAAGCTCTTGCATGAGCTCTTGTGGAGTCATCTGGGTCACCGGCTTATTAGTCGGAATAAATGGTTTACAGGGTTTTGACATGGGTGGCCGTCCCTTGGGCTTAGGTTCTAGGGCTGTGATACCGCCTTCATTGTAAAGACGTTGCCATTGACCAATCGTGCTGGGTGCGGGGATATTAAAGTGGGCTGCCGCTTGATTAATGGAGAGCTGGTGCTGCCCCATATGCTGCAAGACAGATAGCTTGAAGGTAGGCGTGTACTGGACGTAACTCTGATTGAGGCTGTGTGGGCCATGGGCTTTGTAAGCATGAACCCATTTGCGAACATAGGCGTATTTAACGCCGTATTGATCTCCAATAGTTTTAAAACCACCCCTACCGGAGAGGTAATGCTGAATAACTACTAGCTTAAACTCTTTGCTGTATTTGGACATGAGACTGACCCTGTTGAGTTGGATTGGGTGTCCAACTTTTGTGGGTCAGTTCAAATTAAGGTCTTTTTTCATTATGTGAGTCTAATTACAAATAATTGAAGTGGGATTTTTGGGGAAATACTCAATTAGAAGTTAAAAATACATTAAACCTTCTGCTTATTGCGGCAATTTTTCTTCTGGCAGTGGCCATACATCGCTAAAGAGTGTTCTTGAAGCTTAAAACCGAGGTTTTTAGCGATATCGCGTTGCCTTTTTTCAATGGCTTCATCCATAAATTCCTCAACATGCCCACAATCTAAGCACACTAGATGGTCATGATGCTGGCCTTCATTGAGCTCATAAATGGCTCGACTGTCCCCTTTGCTAGATTCAAAGTGGCTGCGGAGCAGAAGTCCTGCCTGTTCAAACTGGGTTAAAACGCGATAAACCGTCGCTAGGCCGATTTCTTTGTCATCCTTGGCTAGGGCCATAAAGATGTCTTCAGCGCTAAAGTGGGTGCCACCATTTTGATGAAAAAAGTCCAATATTTTCATACGAGGACCGGTAGCTTTGAGACCAATATCGCGTAAATTTGCTGGAGTAGAGTTTTGGTTCATATTCATGGGTTTGGGAGCTAAAATCAATGTCTTAATGATACGGCCTGCCATGCAAAATTGCCTTCGACTTTTTATGAGTTTTTTCTATTCCATTTCAGGGATTTTTCGCCACATCCGTTCAGGCTTTCTAATTGCCTTAATTGGTGGGGCACTAAGCTTAGCCGGCTGTACGAGCGCTGTGGACGATACCCAGCGTGCTTGGATGAATAAAGTCTTTAGACCTTACGTTCCCGATGTGGTGCAAGGCAACTTTATTTCCAGTGAGCAATATGCCAAATTGCAGGTCGGCCAAAGTCGCGAGCAAGTTCGCCAAATATTGGGCACGCCCTTATTGGCCAGCTATTTCCATGCGAATCGATGGGATTATGTTTTTGAATTCAAGCGCGCAAATCAGGTCATGGGCAAAGAGCGTCGTGTGACGGTATTTTTCGAAGGCGATAAGTTGGTGAAGTTTCAGGGTGATGCTTTGCCAACTGATGTCGAGTTGGTTGCTGAGATTGATGGCTATGCAAAAACAAAGCGCTCATTTTGGGATGTAGTGACAGGCTCTAATAAGCCTCCAGTAACTATCCCTTTGCAGCAGCCTGAATTGTTAGTGCCTAGTCCAACCAATAATTTGCCTGCTGGTGCTAGCCCTGCTGTGCCTGCAGCCAGCACGAGTAGCTCATTTTGGGACTTTTTTAGTTTTTCAAAAAAATCACCAGAGACTCAGTCCCCACAGTTAGGTCCTGGCTCCTTGAACATTCCGCAAGCCAGTGAAGCTAAATAGAGATTACTTTCGTGTTGATGCTGAGTATTTCCTATCGGCAAACCTTGAATAAGAAATGAAGATGCCAATGATGAAGATCGCAATTGCCGGTGCAACCGGGCGCATGGGAAGAATGTTAATCGAGGCCGTTCTGAGTAGCCCCGATGCTGAGCTAGTTGGGGCACTTGAACACGATACATGCCAATTGCTGGGTGAAGATGCCGGTGCATTCTTGGGCAAGAAAACAGGTGTAGCAATCACTGCAGATATTACAAAAGCTTTAAGCGGCGCTGAATTTTTAATTGACTTCACTCGTCCAGAAGGCACGATGGCCCATTTAGCGGTGGCGCAAAAGACCGGCAGCAAAATGATTATCGGCACAACAGGCTTGAGTCCTGAGCAGATTGCTGCTTTGAAAAAAGCCGCTGAAAATTTAGCAATCGTTTTTGCACCCAACATGAGTGTGGGTGTAAATGTCACCTTCAAGTTATTGGAGATCGCCGCAAAAATGCTGAACGAAGGTTATGACATCGAAATTATTGAGGCCCATCATCGCCACAAAGTAGATGCACCATCAGGTACTGCGCTCAGAATGGGTGAAGTGATTGCTGATGCGCTAGGTGAGAAGTTAGATGATGTCGCCGTTTACGCCAGAGAAGGCCATACAGGCGAGCGTAAGCCAGGATCAATTGGTTTTGCAACCATTCGTGGCGGAGATATTGTTGGTGATCACACAGTGTTATTCGCTGGAGAGGGTGAGCGTATCGAGATTAGCCATAAATCGTCTAGTCGTCAGTCATACGCCCAGGGATCTTTGCGCGCCGCACGTTTTTTGAAGCACCAAAGTTCTGGTCTACATGATATGCAGGATGTGCTTGGCTTACGTAAGTAACTAACTAATAAAAATAGAAGAAAAGAGTTGTATTGAATGAGTAAGGATTACGACCACCGCAGTATTGAAGCGGCAGCGCGAGCTGATTGGGTGAGTGTGCAAGCGTACAAGGTTACTGAAAACGCAGTAGATGCATCCGGCAAGCCAAGACCACAGTATTACGCCTGTTCAATGTTGCCTTATCCATCTGGTAAGTTACATATGGGTCATGTTCGTAATTACACTATCAATGATGTGATGGCCAGACAGTTGCGTATGCAGGGCTATAACGTACTCATGCCAATGGGTTGGGATGCGTTTGGTATGCCCGCTGAAAATGCAGCCATTCAAAATAAAGTGCCGCCAGCTAAATGGACTTACGACAACATTGCTTATATGAAAAAGCAAATGGCGGCGATGGGTTTAGCTATTGACTGGTCGCGCGAAATCGCTACCTGTAGCCCTGATTACTATCGCTGGAACCAATGGCTCTTTTTGAAAATGCTAGAAAAGGGAATTGCTTATCGCAAGACCCAAGTGGTGAACTGGGATCCGATCGATCAAACAGTTTTAGCAAATGAGCAAGTGATTGACGGGCGTGGCTGGCGCTCTGGTGCCTTAGTCGAAAAGCGTGAGATACCGGGCTACTACTTCAACATCACTGCCTACGCAGAGCAACTACTATCTGGTTTGGATGGCTTAGGTTGGCCTGAGCGCGTCAAGACGATGCAGCAAAATTGGATTGGTAAAAGCCGTGGTGTACGTTTTGCTTTCAAGCACGAGATCCAAGATGCACAGGGCAGCTTTGTACAAGATGGCCAGCTGTATGTGTTCACAACTCGTGCCGACACCATCATGGGTGTTACCTTTTGTGCTGTTGCTGCCGAACACCCATTAGCAACGCTGGCTGCCAATAGCAACCCTGAACTTGCTGCGTTTATTGAGAAATGCAAAACTGGTAGCGTGATAGAAGCAGATCTGGCTACCCAAGAAAAAGAAGGCATGTTCACCGGCCTGTATGTCACGCATCCACTCACTGATGAGCCTGTGCCAGTTTGGGTAGGTAATTACGTGTTGATGTCTTACGGTGACGGTGCAGTGATGGGTGTGCCTGCGCATGATGAGCGTGATTTTGCATTTGCACTCAAATATGATTTACCAATTAAGCAGGTGATTGCATTACGTACTCCATCGGATATGTTTAATACCAGTCAATGGCAAGATTGGTACGCACAAAAAGACGATGTCGTTTGTCTAAATAGTGGCAAGTACGATGGTATGTCCCATGAGGATGCGGTGAATGCCGTTGCAGCTGATTTAGAGAAGATGGGCATTGGTGAAATCAAAACCACTTACCGTTTGCGCGACTGGGGTATCTCACGTCAGCGTTATTGGGGTACGCCGATTCCGATTATTCATTGTGGCGATGATCAGAATCCAGGTTGTGGAGCAGTCCCAGTTCCTGAAGCGGATTTACCGGTAGTGTTGCCAGAGGATTGCGTGCCAGACGGTAGCGGGAACCCATTAAATAAGCGTGCGGACTTTTTAAATGTGCAATGTCCGAAGTGCGGTAAGCCTGCGCGTCGTGAAACGGACACCATGGATACCTTTGTAGATTCTTCCTGGTACTTCATGCGCTATACCGGTCCGGATGCAATGACTATGGTGGATGAGCGTAATGAATATTGGATGCCGATGGACCAATACATTGGCGGTATTGAGCATGCGATTTTGCATTTACTCTATGCACGCTTCTGGACCAAGGTCATGCGTGATCTCAAGCTCATTACTTTTGATGAGCCATTCCAAAATTTGCTGACACAAGGGATGGTCCTCAATGAGACTTATTACACCGAAGAAGCTTCCGGTAAAAAGACTTGGCTAAATCCGTTGGATGTAGAGCTCGATCTCGATGAAAAAGGTCGCCCTCGAGGCGCCAAGCTCAAGGGTGATACTTCCGGGGCGCCAGTCGTCATTGGCGGCATTGAGAAAATGTCTAAGAGTAAAAACAATGGTGTTGATCCTCAGGCCTTGATTGATCAATATGGTGCGGATACTGCGCGCCTCTTTGTGATGTTTGCTGCTCCCCCTGAACAGCAACTGGAGTGGTCTAGTGCGGGTGTAGAGGGTGCATCTCGTTTCTTACGCCGTGTCTGGGTCTATTCCAGCAGTCAGGCCGATGCAATCCGGGCTGCTAGTGAAGAATTGCCAAGCGATTTAAATGATGCGGAAAAAGCATTGCGCCTTGAGGTCTATAGCATTTTGAAGCAGGCCAATTTTGATTACCAGCGTCGTCAATACAACACAGTAGTTTCTGCAGCGATGAAGATGCTCAATGTTTTGGAGCCTATCAAGTTGGATGGCGGGGTTGTACGTCCAGCGGTATTACGTGAGTGTTTGAGTATTCTCATCAGAGTGCTATATCCAGTGGTACCGCATTTAACTCATACATTATGGAATGCTATGGGATGCGATAAAACCTTGGGCACATTATTGGACGCACCGTGGCCAATCGTGGATGAGGCAGCGCTTATACAAACAGAATTAACTATCATGCTGCAAATTAATGGCAAGTTGCGTGGGGATATTCGTGTGCCTGCTGATGCCACCAAAGAACAGATTGAAGCTTTGGCTCTGCAGAGTGAGCCAGCAGTTAAGGTGCTCAATGGCGCCGCACCAAAAAAAGTGATTGTTGTACCGGGCCGCTTAATTAATATTGTTGCTTAAGACATCCACTACAAGACTATAGACATGAGCGTAAATACCCTTCGACGAACTGTGCTTGGTTTATTTGCACTAGCGCCAATCAGTGGCTTGGTGGCTTGCGGCTATCGTTTACGTGGGATGGTGGATTTGCCATTTAAAGTGATCGCTATTACCGGTAGTCCATCACCGCCTTTACGTACGGATTTACAAACAGCAATTTTGACCGGTACGGATGCGAAAGTAGCTATCAATCCTAAGGATGCCGATCTCATTCTAGACATTATCAGTGATCTGAATGGCCGTGAGATCCTGGCCTATAACTCGAATGGTCAAGTTTCCGCCTATCGTCTAAACATCCGAGTTGGATTTAGGGCGTATGACAATGCTGGAGCTGATGTTGTGCCTGAAGCTGAGATCTATATGACTCGCGATATGGATTTCTCGGTATCTACGGTTTTAGCGACTGATGTTCAGATGCAGCAGTTTCTGTCTTTGATGCGTCGTGATCTTGCAGTTCAGATTCTGCGTCGTGTCTCTGCATCTGCTCGAGCACCACGGGCTCGAAGCTTTTAAAGAATGATGACTCAATCGCATGGTTAAGAGCGATGCCCTGCAGGTTCATTTGAAGTCGCTAAATTCTGCGGCCTCATTAAAGCCCTTGTATATATTTAGTGGCGATGAGCCTCTCCTAATGATGGAGGCTATGGATCAGTTGCGCGCTAGTGCTAAAAAATTGGGCTATACAGATCGTGAAGTCTTGTTGCAAGAGCGGGGATTTGATTGGGGCGCTTTACTCAGTGCTGGACAAACCATGTCCTTGTTTGGAGATAAACGCTGGGTAGAGTTGCGTATACCAACAGGTAAGCCAGGGCGGGATGGTGCTGAAGCACTCAAACAGTTTTCCGCTCAAATGGAATCTCAAGTAGTAGGATCAGAGGGCCCTGACACGATTTTCTGCATCATTCTGCCCAAGTTAGATGGCAAGACCAAAACCTCCGCCTGGTTTAGTGCTCTGGATGATGTGGGGATGGCCATTCAATTGGACTCTTTGGATCGCGCTCAGCTACCACAATGGATTTTAGGGCGGCTGAAAAAGCAGGGTCAAGAGGTTCAGGCAGGTCCTGAGGGGCAGAGGGCCTTAGCTTTCATTGCTGAGCAGGTAGAGGGCAACCTGATTGCTGCCCATCAAGAAATTCAGAAGCTGGGTTTATTGCATCCAGATGGTGTTCTGACTGAAGAGCAAATTCGGTCTGCGATTTTGAAAGTAGCGCGCTATAACGTTTTTGAGCTTACTGAGGCAATGCTCGCTGGGGATTTGGCGCGGCTCAATCGGATGCTGGACGGTCTCAAAGGTGAGGGCGAGCCTTTGGTCTTGATTCTGTGGAGCGTAACTGAAGAGCTTCGGATACTATCGAAACTCAAGGCTGCAAGTGATGCTGGAGAGTCAGTGCAAAATTTAATGCGTACCAACCGAATTTGGGGTAATAAGGAGCGTTTGTATCCTATGGCCCTTAAACGAGTTCAGCCCGTGAGGTTACGTAGAGCCATGCAGGTAGCAGCAGGTTTAGATCGTCAAGCCAAAGGATTGTATGCGGCAGAGTTGCCGGCAGATCCTTGGGATGGTTTGCGTTTAGTGGGTAACCTTTTACGCTAAAAGTATTCGGATATTTGAAATAGACATTAGCTAACAATTTTCATTACACATAGTCAAGATATGAGCAATTCAACGAACACCATCCAGCACATGATGCAAGACATTGGCCGACGTGCCCGTCAGGCCTCAGGCGCAATGGCGCGGGCATCAAGTAAACAAAAAAATCAGGCTCTGCTACATATTGCTCGGTTAGTTCGTGAACGCTCCGATGAAATCGTGCGAGTGAATGGTTTAGATGTTGCTCGTGCAAAAACAAATGGTCATGATGCCGCATTTATTGATCGACTCACTATGACTCCAAAGACAATTGAGTCTATGGCTTTGGGTTTAGAGCAGATTGTTTCCTTGGAAGATCCCATTGGAAAAATGACGCCATTGCAAAAGCAGGCTTCTGGTATTGAGCTGGGTCAGATGCGTGTACCACTTGGGGTCATAGGCATCATTTATGAGTCTCGCCCTAATGTGACGATTGATGCAGCGGCGCTTTGTTTAAAGTCTGGTAATGCAGTGATTCTGCGCGGTGGCTCAGAGGCGATTGATTCCAATACTTTATTGGCGCAGTTGATTCAAGAGGGTTTAGATGCCGCAAATTTGCCTATGGATGCGGTTCAAGTGGTAACCACTACAGATCGTAGTGCTGTTGGTGAAATGATCACCATGACGGAGTACATCGACGTGATCGTTCCTCGTGGTGGTAAGAGCTTAATTGCCCGCTTAATGGCAGAAGCGCGCGTACCGATGATTAAGCATCTAGATGGTATTTGTCATACCTATATTGATGCAGAGGCAGATATTGCGATGGCGATTACAGTCTGCGATAACGCGAAGACCCAGCGTTATGCACCTTGTAATGCGATGGAAACACTCTTAGTCAACAAAACTATTGCACCTCAGGTCCTGCCAGCTCTCTGCAAAATTTATCAAGATAAAGGTGTCGAGCTACGTGTGGATGCCCTGACGCGTAGTACCTTGGAGGCAGTGGGATTTCAGGGTCTAGTAGATGCGACTGAAGAGGATTGGAATACAGAATATTTAGCACCAATCTTGTCCATTAAGACGGTTGCGGATATGGATGAGGCGATGAGCCATATCGCGCAATACGGTAGCAAACATACGGATGCCATCATTACTAATAATCAAGCGCTGGCTCAGCGCTTTTTGCGTGAGGTAGATAGTGCCAGCGTCATGGTCAATGCCAGCACCCGTTTTGCTGATGGCTTTGAGTATGGTCTTGGTGCGGAGATCGGTATCTCGAACGATAAATTACATGCCCGTGGCCCGGTTGGCTTAGACGGCCTTACTTCTCTCAAATATATCGTCATGGGTCATGGCGAGATTCGTACTTAACCAATTGTTTTTATTAAAAATCTACAGAACGGAAATTATTGATCATGGGTAATGCTTATTTATGGACCAAAACACTTCACATCGTTTTAATTGCCTCTTGGTTCGCAGGCTTGTTTTATCTCCCTCGTATTTTTGTCAACTTAGCAGATGAAAAAAATCCTGAGGTGTATGCCCGTCTTCTGGGCATGGCTGATCGCCTGTTTCGTTTTATGACTATTTTGGCGATTCCCGCAGTAATACTGGGATTCACGCTTTGGTTGCACTTCAAAATCGGCTCTAAAGAAATCTGGATGCATGCCAAAATGTTTTTTGTGATTTTGCTAATTGGCTATCACCATGCTTGCTGGAGTTTGCTCAAAAAGTTCCGCAAAGGGCTTAATACACGTTCGGGTGTTTGGTATCGTTGGTTTAACGAAGTGCCTGTCGTTCTCCTTTTGGTCATAACTGCCCTAGTGGTGATTAAGCCTTAATGCCGCTCTTTTATTTATTTAGTTTTTATATTCCATTTTTTAGATTGCTAGCCTCATGAGATTTTTTGTTGTTTGTCCAGGTGGACTAGAAGTGCCCCTGGCACAAGAGTTAGCAAGTATTGCGCAGCGCCCCGACTGCAAAGCATTGGGTACTTGGGTGATTGATCCTACGCCTACCAGCCCTACGGGTGGAGTTGGCTTAGCGGCGCCCATTTCTGCCGCGATGGCCCTGAATCTGCACTCTCGGATCGCCAGTCGTGTTTTGCTGCAGATGGCTGATGCCCCGTATCGCCAAGAAGAGGATTTATATAAGCTAGCGAGTGGCTTGGCTTGGGAAGAGTGGTTTTCTTCTAAACAAACTTTACGTGTTGATGTAACAGCCCATCGCTCGCCCTTGAAGAGCTTGAATTTTGCGACCCTGAAGATCAAGGATGCGATCGTCGATCGCTTACGCGATGTCACCGGTGATCGTCCGAGTATTGATACTGCATTTCCTGATGTACGCGTGCAAGCCCATTTGACGGCAACCCATGTCACCATTTATCTGGATACCTCTGGTGAGGCCTTATTTAAACGTGGTTGGCGCGATGAAAAAGGTGATGCTCCTCTCAAGGAAAACCTTGCGGCAGGAATCTTGTCAATCACGGGCTGGAAGCCTTCACAAACCTTGTTTGATCCGATGTGCGGTAGTGGAACCTTTTTAGTTGAAGCTGCACAAATAGCTTTGGCTATTCCACCTGGAGCGATTCGGGCAGGAATGTATGGCGATGATGCTAAACCAAGTCGCTTAGCCTATCGCCCATTAGTGACTTCGGCACATGGCTTTGGCTTTCAAAGACTCAAGCCTTTTCATGAAGCGCCTGAGCAAAAGCGTTGGCTTGCTTTGAAAGAGGCTGCGCAGACTGAGATGATGGAGAAGCGTAAGCAGTTTCCAGATTCACAATCTTTAGGTATTAGTGGCGGTGATATCAACGAACGTCTAGTGGCGATGTTTAAGGGTAACTGGCAGCGTGCTCAGTTACCTGGATTGCCGGTAACTCGCCAGATTGATGCTTTAGCTAGTAAGCCTCCTGAGTGTGCAAAAGATGGTGTGATGTTACTTAATCCCCCTTACGGCGAGCGTTTGGTCATAAAAGGTGGGCGAGGCCAGGATCGATCTACGGATGGCGATGCAGAGCAGGACTCTTACGATGATGTTGAGGAGCCAGAAGATCGCTATGCATATAACCTCGAAACCGGTCGCCAAAGCGCTAAGCGTTCTAGCCGCGAATCCCTCAAGAAGTTGCAAGCCCAGGAGGAGCAGGATCCGAAGTTTGTAGAATTCTTAAGGCAATTTGGTCAGCATCTCAAGGATGCCTTTGGTGGCTGGAATATCTTTGTGCTCACAGCAGATATGGCTTTGCCAGGTCAGTTGCGCATTAAGGAGTCAAAGCGCACACCTTTGTTTAATGGACCGCTAGAATGTCGTCTCTTTAAGTTTGAGATGCATCAAAAACGCGATGTCACAGTAGATTTAAAATAAGAAATATCAAAGGAAGACGGTCATGGAATTTAAAACATATATGTGCTTAATTTGCGGCTGGGTCTATGACGAGGCTGCTGGCTTGCCAGAGGAAGGCATTGCACCAGGAACCTTGTGGAAAGATGTTCCGATCAATTGGACCTGTCCAGAGTGCGGCGCGCGTAAGGAAGATTTTGAAATGATGGCGATCTAATCGACCTTATTGATTGAATCACTGAAATACTTTTAGACTAATTAGCGAAAGCAGGGCGGCATCTTGGGACAAAACGACATTTTATTTGAGCGTGCGCAAAGGACGATTCCTGGTGGCGTGAATTCACCAGTGCGCGCCTTTCGTCAGGTGGGTGGTACACCCCGTTTTGTTGCTAAAGCCAAAGGCCCTTATTTTTGGGATGTCGAAGGCAAACGCTACATTGACTTAATTATGTCTTGGGGTCCGATGATTGCGGGGCATGCCAATCCAGAGGTGGTTGAAGCGGTACAAAAGGCTGCCGAAACTAGCTTTAGTTACGGTGCGCCTACTGAGGGTGAAATTGACTTGGCTGAACGTATTTGCCAATTGGTCCCCAGTATTGAGCAAGTACGCATGGTCTCTAGCGGTACCGAAGCGACGATGAGTGCTCTGCGTCTTGCGCGTGGTTACACCGGCCGAGATTTGATTATTAAATTTGAGGGTTGTTACCACGGGCATGCTGATAGTTTGTTAGTAAAGGCTGGTTCTGGTCTTTTGACCTTTGCAGACTCGACACAAAACGCGCCCTCTTCTGGTGGTGTTCCTCATGACTTAGTGAAACATACGCTTGTTTTACCTTACAACGACATCGCTGCTCTTCAAGAAGTATTTCAGAAGCAAGGTGATCAGGTTGCCGCGGTGATTATTGAGCCATTTGCCGGAAATATGAACCTGATCAAACCGTCAAAAGAATTTTTAACAGCACTGCGTCAGCTTACTAGCCAACATGGCAGTGTATTAATTTACGATGAAGTGATGACTGGCTTTAGGGTGGCATTGGGTGGTGCGCAATCTCTGCAAGGCATTACTCCTGATCTCACTTGCCTTGGCAAGGTCATGGGTGGCGGCATGCCGATGGCAGCCTTTGGTGGCAAAAAAGAAATCATGTCTAAGCTGGCACCGCTTGGTAATGTGTATCAAGCAGGTACCTTATCTGGGAATCCTGTGGCAGTAGCGGCGGGATTAAAGACTTTGGAGATAATTTCTCGAGAGGGTTTCTTCGAATGCCTTACAGGTCAAACAGAAAAGCTCATGACAGGCCTCAAGCTTGCTGCAGATGAGGCAGGCGTTCCTTTTGCAGTGGACAGTGTTGGTGGCATGTTTGGGTTTTACTTCGCCAATGAAGTTCCAACTTCTTTTGAGGCGGTGACTAAAACGAATATTGAATCGTTTAAGAAATTCTTCCACCTGATGTTAGATCAGGGCGTGTATTTAGCGCCATCAGCGTATGAGGCTGGATTTACGTCCATTACGCATGACAACGCTGTTTTAGATGAAATTATGACTGCTGCCCGCCACTCTTTTAAAGCGCTATAAGTAATAGCAGTAGGCGTAGAGATTTACATTCTAAGTGGATGATCATAGCCATCCACCTGAATAATCTCTAGTCCCTTGCTGGGCTTACCTGATTCTGGAATTTCCATCGCAGTCAGTTTCCCGCCCCAGACGCAGCCAGTATCTAGGCCGATGACATTTTGATGTCGAAGTAAACCCAATGTAGACCAATGACCAAAGTAGATCAGGGTATCTTTGGTTTTTCTCTTGTGGGCCTTGAACCAGGGAACATATCCTTTGGGCCCATTCTCGAAACCTTCTTTACTATTGAATTCCATCGTGCCGGCAGGCGTACAAAAACGAATGCGAGTGAGTGCGTTCGTAATCACGCGTAGGCGCTCATATCCTTTAAGTGAATTACTCCACTTATTGGGGGTATTGCCATACATATTCGCTAGAAAATGTTTGTAAGATTTTTTGCGAAGCGCTTTTTCTACTTCCTGCGCGCATTCAATTGTTTGCTGAAGATCCCATTGAGGTAAAACACCAGCATGTACGGTGAGTACTTTTCCATTGCTAAGCGCCATGGGCCTGTGACGCAACCAGTCAATTAATTCTGCTCTGTCCGGTGCATCCAGAATGGGTCGTAAGGTATCCAGGCCTTTAGTCATGCGGATGCCAGCATCTATGGCGAGTAAGTGCAGATCATGATTCCCAAGAATACATTCGACGCGTTGATTTTCTTGGAGTCGCTTGAGATAGCGCAAGGTTCCCAGGGAATCTGGTCCGCGATTGACAAGATCACCCAAAAAAATCATTTTTGACCCAGTAGGCGATTTTTTGATGAGCGCCTTTAAGGATGGTGCGCACCCTTGAATATCCCCTACGGCATAGATCTTACTCATACCCTATCTTAAATCGGAATCAACATCACGTATGAAAACTTCAATCAGCTGGAGATTCAGGGTTAGCCTTCTTGACTATGCTGTAGCGAACCAGGGTCTTTTTACGTGCCTCATCATGGTTAACGATCGGTAGAGGGTAGTCTCGCCCCAAGAGAATACCGGCAGCCTCAAGCTCGATATGACCAGACTCCCAAGGCGCATGGATCGATTTTTTAGAGAGCTGATCTAGCTGCGGCAGATAACGTCGAATGAATTTACCCTCAGGATCAAATTTTTGCGATTGGGTAATGGGATTAAAGATTCTGAAATACGGTTGTGCATCACATCCTGAGGAAGAGGCCCACTGCCAGCCACCATTATTGGATGAGAGTTCAAAATCATTGAGGTGTTTGGCAAAGTACGCCTCACCCCAACGCCAATCAATTCCTAAATCTTTGGTAAGAAAGCTGGCAACCACCATACGCAGGCGATTATGCATATAGCCACTTTGATTGAGTTGATGCATAGCGGCATCGACTAATGGATAACCGGTTTTGCCATCACACCAGGCCTTAAACAATTTCTGGGCGTGAGCACCACTTTCCCACTTGATATTGTCATAGTCAGGCTTGAATGCTGCTCCTTCAGCCAGTCGTGGATGGTTAGCGAGAATCATGAAATAAAAATCGCGCCAGATGAGTTCACTTAACCAAATCGTTGCACCCATACTGCCTGCAAGCATGCGGCGGTGGGCTTCGCGCACCAAGCCGCGGATGGAGAGCATGCCAAAGCGCAGGTGAGTTGAGAGATAGCTTACGCCCTTGATGGCGGGAAAGTCTCTGCCAATTTGGTATTGATCGATGCGATGAAGAAACTCCTCCAAAAAATGTTGCCCGCCTTCAGATCCTGGCGGCAGGTAGGTCTCAATTCCAGTTGGAGTAAAGCCCATGGATTCCAGCGAAGGTAAGGGGGCTTGCAACGCTTTGGGAATCTCCGCTAGCTGATCTTTATTAGGAGTGCATTCATATGCGGCAATATGTTTTTCTTGTAAGGTTTTGAGCCAATTATTTTTGTAGGGTGTAAAGATCGAAAAAACCGCATTGGAATTGGTCAGAATCTCTTTCTTCTCAAAAATGACTTGATCCTTGAAGCTCTCCAATTCAATGCCCAATTTTTCTAGTGATCTTGCAATGGTGCCATCACGGGCAATTGCTAATGGTTCATAGTCATGATTGACATACACGGTGTTGACACCTAAGATTTCCGCAATCTTCGGAATACAGGTAGTCGACTTACCAAACTGAGCAATCAATCCACCACCTTGTTTGCGTAATTCTTTATCAATTTGTTGGAGACCTTGCCAAATAAAGTCGACGCGGCGATCATGGCTAAGCCCGTTTTCGTCTAAACCCTCAGTACGTAGAGGCTCCAGAATGTCAGTATCGAAAATGAAGGCCACCCAGACCTGGTCATTATTTGCGAGGGCGTGATGAAGTGCGGCATTGTCATAGAGACGCAGATCGCGGCGGAGCCAAACTAGAGCTTTTTTCATAGCCACTATATTAGGGCTTATTGGCTGATTGCGCTAGGCTTGCAGGTAATATTGGGCTTATATGGATACCTTATTTTTTATCTTCTCGAAGATGGTGCAATTTTGTATTGAGCCCCTCAATTGGGTGATTGTCTTTGTAGCATTCAGCCTTTTATTTCTTGGCTTGAAAAAACCCCACTTGTGCAAACGATTTTTGCTTTTAGCCTTAGCAGATTTGTTGCTAGTTGCTTGGCTACCCACTTCAGAGATCTTCTTGAGGGCGTTCGAGGATGTAGTCCCTAAAGTCAATCTTGCGCAAATGTCAGAAAAAGACTTTAGTGGAATCATTATTTTAGGGGGCGCAATTGAGGGTGGTGCAATTGCTCTGGACCGGGGTGAGGTGTCAATTTACTCCTCAGCTGAACGCGTCACCAAAGCCTTTGAACTCATTCGAAAATACCCCGAGTTACCGTTTATCTTTAGCGGCTTCTCTGGACGCCTTTCCCCTCAGGGAATGTCCGAGGCAGATGCCTTTCGGCAGCTCATTGCGGAGCAGGGTTTGCCAGACAAATATGCCCATTATGAAAATCAGTCCCGTAATACGTATGAGAATGTGCTTTATATGAAGCCAATGATCTTCGAGCTAGGGACTGGAGATCCACAAAAGCCTTGGCTCATGGTTACTTCGGCTTCCCATATGTATCGATCACTCAAGATATTTCAGAAACAGGGAATCCAGGTTATTCCCGTTCCCGTGGATTACCAGACGGGTAATCATTTGCGGTGGGATAAATTTGATCTAGAGGATGGCATGCAAAACTGGAACAAGCTCATGCATGAGTGTATTGGGCTTGTGGCCTACTGGATTACCGGCAAGATCTGACAATAATTCGGTAAAATAAACCCACATGAACATGGCTAAAAAAGCCCCTGTGGGTCAAGTTGCAGCACCCACCCACACTTCCCAGACTTCTGCTGTTGGGTCCTCAATTGCTTATTCTGCCGATCACCTAGCTAATCAGTTCTTAATTGCTATGCCAGGCATGGTCGACCCCAATTTTGCAGGTACGGTCATCTATCTGTTTGAGCATACTGAGCGTGGTGCCATGGGCCTGGTGGTCAATCGCCCAACAGAGGTAGATTTAGCTACCTTGTTTGATAAGGTTGAGCTCAAGCTAGAAATTGCACCATTACTGGATCAGCCCGTCTACTTTGGCGGCCCCGTCCAAATTGAGCGCGGCTTTGTGTTGCATGAACCAACTACTGAGGTGCTTTACAGCTCCTCCTTGGCTGTACCCGGTGGCCTGACGATGACCACCTCCAAAGATGTGCTTGAGGCGGTAGCAGCGGGCAATGGGCCGGGCAAGTTTCTGATGACTTTGGGCTATGCAGGTTGGGGTGCTGGGCAGCTAGAAGAGGAATTGACCCTGAATGGTTGGATGAATGTCCCTCTATCTCAGCAACAAATGATCGATATTGTTTTTGATACTCCTTCCAGCCAGCGCTATGAGCGAGCGATGAGCCATTTAGGCTTTGACCCCTCTCATCTATCTGATCAGATGGGGCACGCCTAATATGGGAGCCCCCGAGTTAACAGTAATGGCTTTTGACTATGGCACCCGTCGAATCGGCGTGGCAGTTGGCAATACACTTACTCAGGCAGGCAGGCCCCTGAAAACCGTCTCCGAGGGATCAGGCGAGGCTTGTTTTAAGGCGATCGAAGCGCTGTTGAAGGAATGGCAGCCAGACCGTCTAGTAGTAGGTATGCCTTGCCATCCAGACGGCGCTGAGCATGAGATGAGCACAAAAGCACGTCGATTTGGCAATCAGCTGCACGGCCGGTTTAACTTACCAGTAGATTGGGTAGATGAGCGCTATACATCGGCAGTTTTAGAGAGCGATCCAGAGATGCGAGACAATTTGGATGCACAGTCTGCAGCCTTAATATTAGAGCAATATTTTCTAGAAAAGAATTGGATTAGTTGAAATGAATGCAGAGCAGTCCTACCTAAAATTATTGGAGGCATTGCGCAAACGCAAAGATGCTGGCGATCTATTTGAGTTAGCCGGTCTTGCAATGGGCGGCGCCTGGATTGCAGAGCGTTTAGCGGCAGACTTAAATTTGCATCACTATGGGGTGATCAATGTAGCCTTTCATCGAGATGACTACGCTGAAAAGGGAATGACCGCACTTCGCACCTCTAGTACGATGCCTACGCACCTTCCCTTTGAGGTCAATGGCGCCCACATTGTTTTGATTGATGATGTGTTGCTGACAGGTCGTACGGTTCGTGCTGCGCTCAATGAGCTGTTTGATTTTGGTAGACCGGCGCAAGTCGAGCTGATGGTTTTGGCTGATCGTGAAAATCGGGAGTTACCCGTTGCCGCTGATTTTATTGGTGAGCAAGTCAAGATTTCGGATAAGCAAATTTTAGTTTTGGAAAAAGATGGTGCTGGCAAGTTCAGCTTCCAATTAGAGGAGCGTGAATGATGAGTCAGCTAGTCAATCAATTTAATTCTGCTGGAGAGTTAACGCATTTATTGACTTTGGAAGGTTTGCCCAAAGAGCAAATCCTCCATATTTTAGATACTGCCCAGCAGTTTGTGAGCGTAACGGATCCCGCGAGAGAAGTGAAAAAAGTTCCACTACTGCGTGGCAAGAGTGTATTCAACCTCTTTTTTGAAAATTCTACTCGTACTCGCACTACTTTTGAGATCGCAGCAAAGCGTTTATCCGCTGATGTGATCAATTTAGATATTTCTACTTCTTCAACCGCTAAGGGCGAGAGCCTGTTAGACACGATTGATAACTTAGTGGCAATGCAGGCTGATATTTTTGTAGTTCGCCATAGCACTTCTAGGGCCCCCATTGAGATTGCGCAACATGTACCGGCGCATGTTCATGTCGTCAATGCCGGCGATGGTAGCAATCAGCATCCTACTCAAGGCTTGCTTGATATGTACACTATGCGCCACTTTAAAAAAGACTTTAGCGGTCTCAAGGTCGCTATCGTTGGCGATATTGTGCATAGCCGAGTGGCTAAATCCAATATCTGCGCCTTAAGAACTCTGGGTTGTACTGATATTCGTGTGATTGGTCCTGAAAGCCTTTTGCCAAGTGATTTGGATATGCTGGGTGTGAAGGTTTTTCACAGTATGGAAGAGGGTCTTAAGGGAGTTGATGTCGTCATGACCTTGCGGATTCAGAAAGAGCGTATGGAGGTCGGACAAGTTCCTGAAGGGGATGCATTCTTTAGGCAGTATGGCTTGACGCCCACACGCTTAGCACTGGCCAAGCCCGACGCGATCGTGATGCATCCAGGACCCATGAATCGCGGTGTAGAAATTGACTCGGTAGTAGCAGATGGCCCCCAGTCAGTCATCCTGAATCAAGTTACTTTTGGTATTGCGGTGCGTATGGCTGTGATGTCGATTGTTGCTGGTAACTAGCTGACCGCATTAACGAATGCACTAATGCAAAAAAGGAACTGGTTAATTCTGTCGCATGGTTTCAATATGGATGGTCGGGCATCTAGTCTCACCATTACTGACAAGATTCCTTACTTATTGGAGTCTGGCATAAAGCCTCATGTCTTCAGTGCGATTACCGGAATTAAGGATAACCGCTTTCCGCATCAGCAATTTCTAGCATGGGGTCCGGCAGCTTTTCGTTTCGACTTCCGGCATTGGATTGCAAATCAATATGGTCGCGGACTTTTTTATAAGATTTCTACTGGCTTAGTCTCGTTATTGCTTGCCCCATTCATCGCGCTGGAGAAATTCTTTCTTGGCTACTCTAGTCAATGGTCTTGGGCGATGCCGGCATATGCCCATGGCTTAAAGTTAATCAGAGACGGTAAGGTCGATTTAATTTATTCGACTGGAGGCGCTTGGTCTGCCCACTTAGCAGGTTTATGGCTGAAGAAAAAAACTGGACTGCCTTGGATTGTGGAAATTCATGACCCTTTAGTAATACGTAAAAATCCTGATGATTCTGGATTTGATAAGCCCAAAAACCGCGATGCACAATTTCGTCAATATTTAGAAAAGCAAATTTGCAAATATGCAGATTTAGCTTGGTGGTTTACCGATGGTGCTTTGCATTACGCAAAAGTGCGCAATCCCAATCTCAATACCCCAAATAATGCCCATGGTTTTATGGTCCTTCCTGGTGCTGAGCCGCCAGGCGGCCTGAGTGCATCTAAGATACATTCCTATTCTGAGCATCTCAATTTATGCCACTTTGGGTCTCTGGCTAATGACCGATCACTCTCCAGCATCCTGAGAGCCCTTGTTGCGCTATTCAACAAATTCCCCGAAGCAAGAGAGTGCATTCGGGTGCATGCCTATGGTGCGCCCTTAGATCCTTTGACTGTGGAGGCAGTTAAAAATCTTCAGATGGAAGATATATTACTAGCCCATGGTCGATTGGAGAAAGACGCTGTAACTGGTAAATCGGGAAGAGAGCGGGTTATTGAAAAGATGCAATCTGCAGATGTGCTAATTCTTTTGCATGGCAACGATGAGTGGTGCGCTGAGTACATTCCGTCTAAGCTCTATGACTACCTTTGGACTGGAAGGCCGATTTGGGGTATTACGCATCGCAATCCCCAACTAGACCAGATGTTACTAGATCGGTCGGCCTACTTGAGCCCCCAGAGTGATGTAAAGGCTATTGAGCTTGCTGTAGAAAGAATTTGGTTGGACTGGAGAAATCAGCAATTGATTGAGCCTAAGTGGTTGCCAGTTGGCGTTGATCAGGCTGCGTATAGAATACTTTCAGAAGTTCAAAAAAATACTGAAAGAAGCGCTTGAAAGATCTCGTTCTCTACTGCAAGTCTTATCGCCGAGATTTCCTCCGCTTAAAGAGATTACTTGCCTCGATTGATCGGTATAACATTGATCAAATACCATTTTATATTTCTACCCCAAGATCAGATAAAGCATTACTGGAGGAAACATTGGGTGTGATCGGGTATTTCTGGGTAGCTGATGAAGAAATTGTTTCGGCTAATCCAATGGCTAAGCTTAGTCAATATCAAGATATGCCCGGGAGGCTTTCTCAGCAAATCGTTAAAGCCGAGTTTTGGCGCCTGGGTTTTTCTGAGAACTATCTTTGCTTGGATTCAGACAGCAAATTTATCCGTGATTTTCAACAATCAGATTTTGTCATTGATGGCAATGTACCCTATACCGTTTTGCATCAGAATAAAGAGTTGTTTCAAATGGCTGATAACCGCGGACACATAAAGGTTGAGCGGGATTTACGGCTGGAAGCTGAGCGAGTAAAGGCTTTGTTTGAGCGGTCTGGCCCCATTTTTTATGGTGCACCATCGCCTTTTAATTGGTCGGCAAAGGTTTGGAGATCTTTGGATCGGGAGTATTTGCAGCCACGAGGTATGACTATCTGGGACTTTATTACCCCGGAATTTCCAGAGTCATTGGTTTACTGCGAGACTTTATTGAAATACCATGCAATTCCTGTGATAGCAATAGAGCCTTTATTTAGGGTCTATCACTATGATTGGCAATACTATTTAATGAAACGTCTCGGCGAGACTGAAGAAAAAATTGCAAGACATTTTTTGGGTGTGATTTATCAATCAGCCTGGGATGTGAATAATCAGATTGATTTGACCAATAAGTCCCTACCATCACGTCTTTTGCGAAGTATTAAGCGATTTGGACGTTATCTGCAGAGTTTTATCTAATGACTGTCACAACTGCATCTCCATTGGTAAGCGTATTAATGCCTGCATTTAATGCCGAGCAACACATAGCGCAAGCAATTAAGAGTATTTTGCAGCAAACCTATCCACATTTTGAACTGCTCATTCTGAATGATGGCTCCACAGATCAGACAGAAAAAATCATCGATCAATTTGATGATCAGAGAATTATAAAAATACATCTAAACCAGAATAAGGGTTTAGTAAATGCTCGCAATCAATTGGTTTCTGCGGCTAAAGGGCATTACATTGCTTTTTTAGATGCTGACGACATCGCCTTTCCAAATCGATTGCAGTTGCAGGTTTCTTTTTTAGAAAAACATAATGCAGATCTTTGTGGCGGGGCACATTATTCGCTTTACGAAAGTAGCGGACGAATGAAGGCATCAAAACAGCGATATTCAGATCCGGATATCCGTGCCTTGATTACTGTATGTAGCCCTTTATGCAATCCTGCTGTTATGGGTTTGGCGGATGCATTCAAGAGGCATCCTTTTAGACTTGGAAAAGATGGTGCAGAGGATTACTCGCTCTGGGTGGACTTGGCTTTGGCTGGATATCACTTCGCTAATCTGCGTGAAAAGTTAATTACTTATCGCATACATGATAGGCAAATTAGTCAGGTTCAGAATTCAGAAATAAACTGCATTTTTAATGATGGTAGAAGTGCTTATCTTGTGGGCCTTGGAATGGATGGCGAGTGTTATCCAAAATCAATTCCATTCTTCAATAGGTTGCAGTTGGCATTACCATTTATGTTGAGGTTAAATCAGAAAATTCCGAATGTTTCTGTGGCAGCCAACTATGAAATCTTTGCACGTTTCCAATTTCGTGGCAACGGCGTATTCACACCATTTACTCGAATAGAGCGGATCCTAGTGGCGATGCTTGCATCGCTTAGGGGTAGGATGTAGTTTTAGATTCGTTGCCAATGAGCTGGTAATAAATCATCCCAGTTCAACGCAGAATCATTGGTCCAGCGGCTTGGGCAAATCACTGTGTTAGCTGGATTCTTTGCTAGCCAGGCCGCCCACCAACTCAAGGAACTATTTGCTATTAAATGACTTTGACAGTGCGTCATTAACTCTAACTCTTGAGTGACCGCGTCACTACTCTCCAGAGTTTGAATAAAGGTAATCTTGTCTTGGTGGGGTAAATTTGATCTTGCCCAAACTAAGTCGTCTGAAAATACAAAAAAATGGGTGTCGGGATCCCTGCTTAGAAGGTTAGACATTCCTTGCACATAGTAATCTAGGCCAACAAAGCCATGTACCTTTGCTGCATTCGCCAGATGAACATAATCACCACGCCGAACATGAACCATCGCAGATTTACTCGCTTGAATTTGATTCAAGTAGTTTTGGTAATGCGTATGTAGTGAGACTTTTAGGCTTATTTCAGACTGTAATATGTTTTTGATCTGATCAAAGTAGCGATAAGACTGCCAATATCCCATCAGGTATAGGTTTTGAGCTTTAAAGGTGGGGGCTTTTGTTAGATAGGGATCGAAACAATATGGGGTTTTTTCTGAATAAACATAGGGGTTAACAGGCCACACTTTCTGAAGGATGCGGCGAATGAGCTTGGGCTTCTTTGGTGGCGAATCAAGGGAAATGAAGGCCCCCTTAGTGTTTAACGTGGTGAGGAGTAATTCCCTGGGAGTAACGTCATCATAAGTCTTAGTGAACCAGCCTTGATCAATCAGCAGGGAGGTTTGGTGCCGATGCGCTAAGGCTCTAGCAGTGGCGTACTGAAATAATTGGTTTCCTAAGCCGCCTTGGAGCTGTACGATGATGTTCATAATTCTATAATTAGACCATCAGATGAGCTCAATTGGGAGTCTTGTCATGTAAAACTACATTCTTTGTATTTCAAGCTGAATATGACTCTTAACCACTTGTTGCAGCTTGCTAAAAAACGCAAAGTCAAACTACAGCGCTCATTTGAAAAGCATCAATTTGATTGGCGCTTCAATTCAACTAGCCTTCAACAGCATGATCTCATTCTTGCTCAAGTGGAAAGTGCATTACGAAATAAGTTAATCCACGAAGATATAGAAAATTGCTTTAATTCAAATGACCCCCTAGTTCAGCAAGGAACTCGTTTGAGAATAGATTTAGAGGCACTTTTCAAAAATTGCATGACTGGGTTAAGTGACGAGCGCATCATGATTCAGATTCCGGAGGCACGTTTTTCTCCGGCGGGATTCTCGCTCTTCTCGAATTTGATGGAGAGCTTAAACTACATTGGTATTCCTGCGAGAGCTCTGGGCTGGGAAGAGGATACACAAATAGCATTAGATCAATTTAAGCCTACTGTTTTGCTCTCTAGTGATCATGATGAATATCTCCGTCGTATTGATTGGGGTGCCATTACTCGTTATAAAGCAAGCAAGCACTTGCGGGTAGGGTTAAGCGCTGCATTAGAAGAGTACGAGAGCTCGCCACTATTGCCACGGCTCGCGTGGGCAAAAAAATATCAAATCGATTTTTACTATAGCTATAGAGATAAAGATTACGTCAAAAGTCGCAAAGAGTACCAGCCTTTTTTCGATGCAGGATTTAATATTATTTTTATTCCATTTGGCGCGAATATATTGCACTATTTTCCTGTTGCAGAATTTGAGCGCGATCTAAACTACGTGTTGATGGCTTCCCGAAAGCGTGAGCACATTACTTATTTAAAAAATATTACATCCGAGTATTCTGGATTTCTCGATGGGCCTGGCTGGAAGCAGGTGAAGAATTTTCAATTTAATCGAGAGCGAGATCGTTATATTTATGCACGCGCGAAGGTGGGTTTGAATGTCCATCTTCCGGAGCAAATTGATTGGGCATGTGAATTAAATGAACGTACTTATCAATTGGCGGCATGTGGTGTTCCCCAACTCATTGATCATCCAATGCTCTTAGATAAGATGTTTGGGTCAAAGTCATTCTTTATTGCTGAATCACCTGCTCAATACTTCGAGTTATTTAAAGAATTAATGCATGACCCGCAATTGGGAGTTGAAAAAGCACTGTATGCGCAAAAGGAAGTTTTCGCTTCCCACACTACTTTTCATCGAGCCAAGTCTTTGATAGATCAGTTAAAATTATTAACATAATCTTAATTCTTATCCACCGCATGAAGACACATAAGTAATTGTTTTAAAAGGTAAAAAATGATCTTAGTAACTGGCGGTGCTGGCTTTATTGGTGGTAACTTCGTGTTAGATTGGCTTGCTAACCCCAATGCCGATGGCATTCTAAATTTAGACAAATTAACTTACGCCGGTAATTTGACTACCCTGGAATCGTTAAAAGATGATCCTCGCCATGTCTTTGTGCATGGTGATATTGGCGACAAAGCTTTGGTTGCGCAATTGCTTAAGGATTATCAGCCGCGTGCTATTGTCAATTTTGCTGCTGAAAGTCATGTGGATCGATCGATTCATGGCCCTGCTGATTTTGTAAATACGAATATTGTGGGTACCTTTAATCTGCTTGAATGTGCTCGTGAATATTGGAATGGTTTAGACGACGCTGAGAAAAAAGCGTTTCGCTTTCATCACGTATCTACTGATGAAGTTTATGGTTCTCTATCCGCTACCGATCCTGCTTTTACGGAAACCAATTCCTATGAGCCCAATAGTCCTTATTCTGCATCTAAAGCAGCTTCAGACCATTTAGTTCGAGCCTGGTTTCACACATACGGTTTCCCGGTAGTCACTACGAATTGCTCCAATAACTATGGCCCGTATCATTTCCCAGAAAAGCTCATTCCACTGGTGATTCTTAATGCATTGAATAGCAAGGCATTGCCAATTTATGGCGATGGTCAACAGATTCGGGATTGGCTTTATGTCGGGGACCATTGTTCCGCTATTCGCGAGGTCTTAGCACATGGAAAATTAGGTGAGACCTATAACATTGGTGGTTGGAATGAAAAGGCCAATATTGATGTTGTTAAAACCATCTGCACTATTTTGGATGAATTACAGCCGCGCCCTGATAACAAGTCTTATTCAGAGCAGATTACTTTTGTTAAAGATCGCCCTGGTCACGATCGTCGCTATGCCATTGATGCCGGTAAGGTAGAGCGTGAATTAGGTTGGCGTCCAGCAGAGACCTTTGATACCGGGATTCGGAAGACGGTGCAGTGGTATTTGGATAATCCAGTATGGGTAGAGGGTGTTGTTAGCGGCTCCTATCGTGACTGGTTGCAAAAGCAATACAGCTAGACTACGCAAGCTACTAATGAATATCCTGATATTTGGCAAAGATGGACAGTTGGGTAAAGCGTTTCATGTTTTATTAGACTCGCTATTGCCTGCTTTAGTGGCTAAGCCCAACATTCAATACGTTGGTCGTATTGAATGTGATCTGACGAATGAACAAGCTATTACAAGCCTGTTAAGTCATTTTCAGCCGAACCTGATCATTAATGCATCAGCATATACCGCGGTTGATAAAGCCGAGACGGAACTGGATTTAGCATTTGCAGTCAATGCGAGATCTCCTGAAATAATGGCTCAATATGCTGCCCAGCATGGCGCTACTTTTTTACATTACTCAACAGATTATGTTTTTGATGGCGAGAAGTATGGATTTTATCTAGAGGATGACATACGCAATCCTCTGGGGATTTATGGCAAGAGCAAGGCTGCTGGAGAAGAGGCAATTGCAAAAGCATTTTTGAGTAGTACTGCAAAAGAGACTGCTCAATATGCCATTTTCAGAACGAGTTGGGTTTATGGCGAAGGTGGCAATTTCATTCGTACTATTTTGCGTTTGGCTAAAGAGCGTGAAGACCTAAAAGTGATTCATGATCAGTTTGGTGTTCCTACTAGTGCCCATTGGTTGGCACAAGTGAGTCTGAATTTAGCTGTAGATGACAGTATCCGATTAAGAAGATTCGCATCGGGTATTTATCACGCTGTACCTACCGGTGAAACGACGTGGTTTGGCTTAGCGTCTTTGGCTGTGCAGGCAGCTTTAGACGCCGGCGCTACTCTAAAGGCTAATCCAGGAGCTATCAAGCCCATTCAAGCTGTGGAATATCCATTACCCGCCCCAAGACCCATGAATTCAAGGATGTCTAGCGATAAATTGCGACTCGCTCTGGCCAGGTCCGAAGCCGATCATTCCAACTCTTATAATGAAGTGGCTAGGATTATTGAGTTTCCGGGGTGGGAGGCTATGGTGCGTGAATATGTATCTAAGCTGGCTCGCGATAAATTGATTTAAGTATATTGGGACTGCAATGGCGACTAATCGCAAAGGTATTATTTTGGCAGGAGGGTCTGGTACACGCTTATACCCAGTTACCCAAGCTGTTTCCAAGCAGCTCATGCCTGTCTATGACAAGCCGATGGTGTACTACCCATTAACAACTTTGATGCTTGCTGGCATTCGAGATATCTTATTGATTTCTACACCGCATGACACACCTCGCTTTACTGAATTGCTGGGGGATGGTTCGCAGTGGGGTTTGAATATTGAATATTGTGTCCAGCCTTCACCTGATGGATTAGCTCAAGCATTTACTTTAGGTAAAAATTTCGTTGGTAATAATCCAAGCGCTTTGGTGCTTGGGGATAATATTTTTTATGGCCATGAATTGGTTGATCAACTCAATAGCGCTCATGATCGTACTAGTGGTGCTACGGTATTTGCTTATCACGTCACCGATCCAGAGCGTTATGGCGTTGTTGAATTTGATAAAGATTACAAAGCACTCTCCATTGAGGAGAAGCCACTCATGCCGCGCAGTAGTTATGCGGTGACTGGCCTCTACTTTTATGACAATCAAGTCTGTGATATCGCGGCCTCAATTAAGCCCAGTGCTCGTGGAGAGCTCGAGATTACCGATGTCAATCGCGCATATCTAGCCAAGAATGAACTCAGTGTAGAGATTATGGGCCGTGGTTTTGCGTGGCTAGATACTGGAACGCACGATTCACTATTAGACGCGGCTGGTTTTATTGCGACCTTACAAAAGCGTCAAGGTTTGATGGTGGCTTGCCCAGAAGAAATTGCTTATCGTCAAGGCTGGATTAGCGCAGAGGATGTTCTCAAGGTAGCTACTCAATTGAGCAAAAATAGTTATGGCCAATATTTAACGAAGATTGTGAATGAACTGAATACGTCTGCTCAACCTGTTGCTTTATCGCATAAGAAGATGATTGGATGAGTACCACTTCAAAACTTCTAGTGACGCCGACAGCGATTCATGATGTGCTGATTATTGAGCCCAAAGTATTTGGTGATGAGCGTGGTTGGTTTACCGAATCCTTTAATGCGCAGGACTTTGCAGCGGCCACTGGTTTGAATATGGAATTTGTTCAGGATAACCATTCTTTTTCTCGTCAATGGACTTTGCGTGGTTTGCATTATCAGTTAGAGCAGACCCAAGGTAAATTAGTACGTGTTGTTGCTGGTAGCGTGTTTGATGTCGCAGTGGATATTCGTAAAGATTCGCCTACTTACGGTAAGTGGGTGGGTGTTGAGCTAAGCGCTCAAAACCACAAGCAAATGTGGGTCCCTCCAGGCTTGGCTCATGGTTTCTTAGTTCTTTCAGAAACTGCAGAGTTTTTGTACAAAACTACGGATTACTATCATCCGCAAAGTGAAGCCTGTTTAGCCTGGAATGATCCTCAGATGAATATCAAATGGCCCTTTCCCCAAGGCATCAGCCCCAATATGAATGCCAAAGATTCTGCTGGCTTATCGTGGGATGCTGCTCCTAAGTTTTAATTAAATTGTGGAGCATTGTCAAAAGATAAGATAATGCTCGCATGAGCGCTTCTCCCAAAATCCTGCTGGTAAAGTTGTCCTCTCTCGGGGATGTATTGCATAACTTACCGATAGTGTGGGATTTACGTGCACGTTTGCCAGATGCGCAAATTGATTGGGTAGTGGAGGAGGGATATGTTCATCTTTTGGAGCCCTTACGATCACGAGATGGTTTCCGAGGAATAGATCGCATCATTCCTTTTGGCTTGCGTCGTTGGAAGAAAAATATTTTTAGCCTGACAACCTGGAAAGAATTTTTCTCTTTCAGGAAAATACTTCAATCCACTACCTACGATGTATTAATCGAAACCCAAGGTTTATTGAAATCGGCCATGGTGTGCTCTTTTGCTAAGAAGAGCTCTGGGGCAGTAGTTGCGGGCCTTGCCAATGCCACTGAGTTTTCAGGTTATGAGCCCCTTGCAAGGAGCTTTTACAGCCAGTCCGTGCAAGTCCCAGTCCAATGCCATGCAGTAGATCGCTCGCGTTGGGTCACTTGCTCGGCATTGGATTGGCCTTTGATAGAGCGCACTGATACACCACAGTTTTATCCTCAAGAATGGATTAAGAGCATTCCAAAGAGTGCTGTCGTAGGTTTGAAGGCTCCTTATGTATTGTGCTTTCATTCCACTGCTCGAGAGGCTAAGCGTTGGTCTAATGAGCATTGGGTGGCCTTGGGTAAAGAATTATCTGCCAAAGGCTACCAACTGGTTTTTCCTTGGGGAAGCCCTGCGGAGAAGGCGGTTAGTCAGCTCCTTGCTGCGCAGATTCCGGGGGCGTTTGTACCGCCGGCTTTTTCTATTGAAGATGCGTTCTCGGTGATTGCAGGAGCTGCATTAACAGTGGGTGTTGATACAGGATTAACGCATCTTGCAGCAGTGCTGAATAAGCCTACCGTAGAAATTTACTGCGATTCACCGCGCTGGAAGACTGATGGTTATTGGTCTGATCGCATTGCTAATGTCGGTGATATTCAAAATCCACCAAGCATCCAAGAGGTTCTTAGCGCAGCAAAGTATTAATCGAAATCAGATCCTCATCAGTTAATGCGGCGGCATGAGCCTTTAACCTGATCGCATTCAGAATCGTGTTGTAGCGCGCCTGCTGCAGTTGTGAGCGGGTGGTAATTACAGTATCCAGCGCAATCAGCACGTCAATATTGATTAAAGTTCCCACCTGAAATCCCAGCTTGCTAGATTCCAGTGCTGAGGTAGATGAGCGCTCAGCAGCTTCATAAGCTTTGACGCTGGCCAAGCCTCCGTAGAAGCCAGTAAATGCAGCTCGCGTATTTTGGGCTGCGGTGCGACGAGCGTTGTCGAAATTGGCTTTGGCTGCATCGAGTAATGCTGCATTTTGACGAATCACCGAGTTATTGTATCCACCAGACACCAACGGGATTGTCATTTGCAATGCGATAGTGTTGTTGTAAATATTGGTTTGCGCTGGCGTTAAAGTATTGCTCGTGCCATTTGAAGTGTTATAGCCTGCTGTACCGACAAAATTAACCGATGGATAGTTCAGCGCCTGTGATGCTCTAAAGGAGCTTTCTGCTAAGTTCACTGAAAGCTGGCCCGCCAACACGCTAAAGTTTGCTGCTTCAGCCTGCAAAATCCAGTCATCGAGAGTCTGGCCTTTGGGTAGCTCTGGATTAACACTGTCCGCAATCGGGATGCCCTTGCTGTCTTTATTTTTGGAGCGAGGATCTTTTAGTACCCCGTCAATTTTTGCTTCTTTAATAAGCGGTCTTAGTGGTCCAACTGGGCGCCCTGTCAATTGCTCTAAAACGCCACGTTTAACAATTAAATCTGCTTGCGCAGCAATTTCTTGGGAGTTAGCAAGGTCCAGAGCTGCTTGAGCGGTGTTGACATCAACAATAGTAGCTAGGCCAGTATCAAACTTGGCTTGGGCAATCTCGAGCTGCTGCTGAATAAGGCTTTTCTTATTGCGAAATAGTTCAACATTATCTTGGCTGGTGAGCGCATCAAAGTAGGCTTGTGAAACTCGCAGAATCAGATCTTGTTGCGCTAAGTAAAACCGCATATCAGCGATCTTCGTATTAAGGTCACCTTGCTTAAATGCTTCTAGGGCAGCCATATTAAATACAGGCTGCGTCAGAGTGACGGTGTAGTTTTTTTGGTCATATACCCGAGAGCCTGTCGCAGCCCCTGGGGGTGCATTGCCAGCGGTATGCTGGTAATAGCGTGTACCACCAGGTACTGCATTAGCTTGGGGTAGCAAGAGGGATAGACCTTGCCAGTAGAGCTCTTTACTCGCCTGGTAATTAAAACGCGCAGCATTGAGAACGGGATCGCTAAATGCAGCCTCTTGGTATAGACGAATCAGATCCACAGCAGAACCAGTATTAGCCGCACCGTTTCCATTAAGGTTTGAGGGCGCGCTATTAGTGGGGATAGCCTGCTTTGGGGCAATCACCATTTGTGGTGGCATCTCTAGCCCAACTAAGGACTGGGCGCTCATTGCAGTGGGTAACGATGGTTTTGCACCAATAGCAGCCTGCGCAAAGGCGTTGCCTGAGACCATACTCAGCCCGAGCGCCTGCCCTAAGACCAAACCTAGTGTGCTGAGCTGCAAGAGTCGAAAACGGGCTGGGATCATCTGATTTGCTTACTTTTGATGTGCCATGAAGTTTAAGGCCTAATTCAGTAAAGCGCCTGAATTGACCCCCATTTTGCCAAATACCAAGACCGACTTCATCTATCTATAAAATCACGCTTATGGATTTAATTTTGCTAGGCAAAGCCGTCATACTGGGGATAGTTGAGGGCTTAACGGAGTTTTTGCCAATCTCCAGTACGGGCCATCTGATACTGGTAGGGGATTTGCTCGACTTTAACGATGAGCGCGGTAAGGCTTTTGAGGTGATTATTCAGTTTGGTGCCATTTTGGCAGTTTGCTGGGAGTTCCGAGCAAAGATCTGGAAGGTCACGTCGACTTTAAAGACAAGCGCTATCTCCCGTCGCTTTGTTATGAACCTATTCATTGCCTCCATTCCCGCGATGGGTTTGGCATTCATATTCGGAAAACAGATTAAGACATTCTTGTTTTCGCCTATCCCAGTGGCTAGCGCTTTTATTGTGGGTGGCTTGATTATTTTCTGGGCCGAGCGTCGTCAAAGTAAAGCACTTCACTCGACTGGAAAATCCTACATTCAGTCGGTGGATGATCTGACTCCCTTAGATGCTATTAAGGTTGGTTTAGCTCAATGCGCTGCGTTAATTCCCGGGACATCGCGCTCTGGAGCAACCATTATTGGCGGCATGTTATTTGGCTTACCGCGCGCCGTAGCAACCGAGTTTTCATTCTTCTTGGCTATTCCGGTCATTGGTGGTGCTACTGCTTATGAGCTACTCAAGTTATGGAAAAGCCCTGTTTCTTTATCGGGTGACTTTACTTGGGCGATTGCAGTCGGATTTATTTCAGCGTTTATTTCCGCTTTCATTTGTGTGCGCTGGCTAATTCATTATGTTGCTGGGCATAACTTCATCCCTTTTGCCTGGTACCGCATTATCTTTGGTTTGTTAGTCTTAATAAGTGCTTATAGTGGTTTAGTTGCTTGGTCTCATTGAGATCCCCCTCAACATCAATAAAGATCGACTGAAATTCCTATGGATGTATCAATAGACGCAATCACAAATAATATTCAGCTAGCACTGGCTCCGGTATTTTTACTTACTGCCGTTGCTACTTTAATTAATGCAATTTCTGCTCGATTGGCTAGATCGGTTGATCGGATGAGAGCGATTCAGCATCGTATTCAAGAGGGCAGCATTAAGGACCAGGCGATGCTAGTCCATATGGTTAAGGAAGCGAATGAGGCAAAAGTTCGAGGCCGTCTTTGCACGGCTGCAATCTTCTTTAATGTGTTGAGCGGGGTGCTGATTTCACTAACTGTTCTGGAGTTATTTTTCTTTCAGGCTGGTGCAGTTCGTGCCTTACAAGCTACTTATGTTATTTGGACTTTTGTCCTCGGCCTGATTTCATTTATGACTTCTCTTTCGATCGTACTGGCTGAAGTAGTCTATGCCTATCGTTCAGCGGGCTGGGATACCCCTTTTCTAAAATAAAAAATTATGCAAAATCATAATCGCAATAACAAAATCCTCATCACTGGCGGCGCTGGCTTTCTAGGTTCTCACCTTACTGAGAAACTACTTAAAGAGGGTAATGAGGTTTTGGTCGTCGATAACTTCTTTACCGGTACTAAGCAAAACTTAGCTCATCTATTGGGTAATCCCCATTTAGAAATCATGCGTCATGATGTCACCTTCCCACTTTATGTAGAAACCAATCAGATCTATAACCTGGCTTGCCCAGCATCACCAGTGCACTATCAGTACGATCCGGTGCAAACCACCAAGACCAGCGTGCATGGCGCCATTAATATGCTCGGCTTAGCCAAAAGAACCCGGGCGCGTATCTTGCAAGCGTCTACTAGCGAAGTCTATGGTGACCCTGAAGTGCATCCGCAGCCAGAAGCGTATTGGGGCAAGGTTAATCCGATTGGCATTCGCTCTTGCTATGACGAGGGCAAGCGCTGTGCGGAGACCCTATTTTTTGACTATCACCGCCAACATCAATTAGATATCAAGGTTGTACGCATCTTTAATACGTATGGTCCCCGCATGCATCCCAATGATGGCCGCGTGGTGAGTAACTTTATTGTTCAAGCACTGCAAGGCAAAGACATCACCATTTATGGTGATGGTCAGCAAACCCGTAGCTTTTGCTATGTCGATGATCTGATTGATGCCATGGTCAAAATGATGAACTCTGAGGATGGCTTTACAGGCCCAGTCAACATTGGTAATCCAGGCGAGTTCACCATGCTGCAATTGGCAGAAACAATCCTCAAGCTCTCAGGCAGTAAATCGAAAATCATTCACAAACCATTACCCTCAGACGATCCCAAGCAACGTCAACCCGATATCGAGTTAGCAAAAGAAAAGCTAGGTTGGGAGCCCAAGGTGAATCTAGAGGATGGTCTTAAAGAGACGATTGCGTATTTTAAGAAGGTAGTTGCTTAAGGTGTCCTCGGAAAAATCAGAGAAACATTTCGATCGTATTCGTTCCTTTGTCTTGAGAGCAGGAAGGACTACTGCTGGTCAACAGCGAGCGATGGACGAACTAGGTCCCCAGTTTTTGATTCCCTATCAAGCTCAAGAGCTGCATCTTCAAGAGGTTTTTGGTGGCTCCACTAAGCCCAAGATCTTAGAGATTGGTTTTGGGATGGGAGAGACTACTGCCAAAATTGCTACCTCACGCCCCGAAGATGATTTTTTGGCGATTGAGGTGCATCCTCCTGGCGTAGGCGCTTTACTGAAGTTGATTGGCGAAAATAATCTCAGTAATTTGCGTTTGATTCGTCATGACGCCGTTGAGGTTCTGGAGCAAATGATTGCTCCCAATTCTTTGGATGGCATCCATATTTATTTTGCAGATCCATGGCATAAAAAGCGTCATCACAAGCGTCGACTCATTCAGGCAGAGTTCGTGAAATTATTAGTTTCTCGTTTAAGGCCCGGAGCCTATTTGCATTTGGCTACCGATTGGCATAACTATGCAGAGCAAATGCTTTTAGTCTTAAATGCTGAATCTCATTTAGTAAATACTTCCACCGAGCAAATTCGCATTGAGACTTTTTCAGCGGCCGATGTTGCTAGCGAGTTAGAGCTAAGCAAAGAATCCTTTAAAGAATTCAAGCCTACTCTTGAGCAGCTTGATGCTAAACATCCTGCTTATGTAGAGCGCCCCGCATACAGACCCATTACCAAGTTTGAAAACCGAGGCATAAAGTTGGGTCATGGGGTGTGGGATTTAGTTTATAAGAAAAAGTAGAACAGAAAAAATCAAGCCGCTATTTAGCGGCTTGATTAATAGATTCTTACTGCTGACTCTTAAAGTCCCAAGCAAACATATTTGAGTTCTAAATATTCATCCATACCGTAGGCGCTACCTTCTCGGCCTAGTCCGGATTGTTTCACTCCTCCAAAAGGACCCGCCTCATTGGAGATGATTCCAGAATTCACACCCACAATCCCATATTCAAGGGCTTCGGCGGCTTTCCAGATACGACCAATATCTCTGCTGTAGAAGTAGGATGCCAGACCAAATTGACTATGGTTTGCGAGTCTTAAGGCCTCTTCATCGCTTTCAAATGACATGATCGGGGCTACCGGACCAAAGGTTTCTTCGTAAGTGATCAGCATGTCATTGGTGACATTGGACAAGATCGTGGGCTCATAAAACGTGCCACCTAGTGCTGAGCGTTTACCGCCTGCCACTAATGTAGCTCCCTTGCTGAGAGCATCGGCTACATGCCGCTCCACTTTTGCTAGTGCGGCTAGCTCGATGAGGGGCCCTTGGGTAACTCCAGCTTCCATGCCGCCACCAAGCTTAATCACCTGAATCGCCTTAGCAAACTTCTCTACAAATTCATCATGTACTTTCTTGTGGACATAGAAGCGGTTAGCACATACACAGGTTTGACCAGAGTTACGATATTTTGATGCCATGGCGCCCGTTACAGCCGCATCGATGTCAGCATCTTCAAATACGATGAAGGGGGCGTGACCGCCGAGCTCAAGCGCTAATTTTTTGACAGTAGGTGCGCACTGTGCCATCAAGATGCGACCCACTTCAGTAGATCCCGTAAAGGAGAGATGCCGTACTACAGGCGATGCACAAAGCGTTTTGCCGATCGCAATAGACTGTTCGGCATCTGCTGTCAGGATATTGATGATCCCAGGTGGGATTCCTGCACGTTGAGCAAGTTCAGCTAATGCGAGTGCAGACAGCGGCGTGAGCTCTGCCGGCTTGATCACAATAGTGCAGCCTGCCGCCATTGCAGGAGCAATCTTGCGGGTAATCATGGCGATAGGAAAGTTCCAGGGCGTAATGGCTACACATACCCCAATTGGTTGTTTCATCACGATGAGGCGCTTATCGCTCCAAGTACTAGTTGGAATAGAGCCTGCAACGCGTTTTGCCTCTTCTGCAAACCACTCAATAAATGAGGCGCCGTAAGCTACCTCACCGGCAGACTCAATGAGGGGCTTGCCTTGCTCCAAGGTCATCAGAGTGGCTAGGTCTTGGGTATTCGCAATGATCAAATCAAACCACTTGCGCATAATGTTGGCGCGCTCTTTACCAGTTCTATTTTTCCAACTCTGAAAAGCCTGTTCGGCTGCAGCAATAGCGAGCTCGGCCTCTTGAGGACCCAGGTTACTTACATTGCCAATCAGATCATTGTTTGCTGGATTGGTAACTTCAAAGGTTTTACCTGAGAGACTCTTTACCCATACTCCATTAATGAAGGCTTCCTCTTTAAAGAGGCTGGGATCTTTAAGTAAGTTCCGAATATCTATTTTTTGCATTATTAGTCTCCGAGAGGCCCCAGGCTTGATGAGTGAATTCATTTTATCCCGCTAGCTTCACTTTGCCATGAGATCAGGCTAACAGCCAATAAAAAACCCCTAGACTCTAAGGGAGTGCAGGGGTTTGTGTAGCCATAGAAGCTATTAGGAACTTCGATCCATTTAGCCAGCTTGGATTTCAGTGCTACGTAATTTCTGTGCAAGAAGGTCTAAAACTCCGTTGACATACTTGTGGCCATCGGTGCCACCAAAAGTTTTCGCAAGTTCCACTGCTTCATTGATGGCTACCTTGTAAGGCACAGCCAAATCCATGGCCAATTCATAGGTACCAATTAATAAAGCAGCGTGCTCTACTGGGGAGAGCTCATTAATGGGGCGATCGAGAGCTGGAGTGATGAGGCCTTCCAATTCATCGGTATGCTCAAGGACACCAGCAAAGATACCTTGAAATAGCTCGAGTTGGCAGCGACGAAAGCCGGGATCTTCAGCGAGTTGTTTGGCAATAGCTGCAGCATTCGGTAGGCTACCTGCGCGGCGCATTACCAAGCTTTGATATACACCTTGCAGTGCGTATTCACGAGCTCGACGTCGGGGTGTGAGGGATCTCTTTGGTGCGCTAGCTACAGGAGTTTGTGATGTTGAGGGAGTCTGAGTCATATCAATCATTACTCCTGGCCAGGGTGGATTTCAAAATCAATATCGGGAGTTAAGGCAAGTGCTAAGTTGGCCATTTCAACAACAGCTTTAGCACAATCAGCACCTTTGACCTGAACCCGTACTTGCGCTTGCTCATCGGTATCGCAGGTGAGAACGCCATTCGCAATGGGTAGACCAGAATCCATGGAAACCCGAGTGATGCCAGAAGCAGACTCATTGGAAACCAATTCAAAGTGGTAGGTCTCGCCGCGAATGACGGCGCCCAAGGCAACCATGCCATCAAACTCACCAGTCTCCGCCATTTTTTGGAGGGCAAAGGGGAGTTCTAGTGCGCCTGGTACCGTAACTAATTTAATGTCGGATTGAGATACGCCTAGCCTGATGAGTTCTTCAATGCAGGCGGTAGTCAATGCAACGCAATGCTCTTCATTAAAGCGGGCTTGCACGATGCCTACGCGCAGATCCTGGCCATTGAGATCGGCCTCTAAAACGCCAACAGCTTGTTCATTATTAGTTATGGTCATGTTTGAATAGCTTATTGTTTAGGTTCAAAAGGGGTGTAGCCGGTAACTTCAAGCTTATACCCAGAAAGACTGGGTACTGGATTGGGGTTAGCGAGTAAGCGCATTTTTCCAACGCCAATATCTTTTAGGATTTGAGCGCCAATGCCATAGCTGCGGAAATCCGTTTTGCGAGCTAAAGGTTTTTGGGTCTGCTCTGCATGAGTGCCGTTGAGTTTATGAAATTGCGCCAACCAATCGACATCATTTGGAGATGCAATACCCGAAGCATTTAACAGTACTGCTACGCCTGCTGGTGAAGATGCGAGCTTTTGTAATGCTTGCGCTAGTGGCCAAGAGTGAGTGCTGACGTTGGCATCTAAGAAATCCAAAACGGTCACAGGCTCATGTACGCGTACGAGGGTTTCTTCAGTCTCAGAGGGCTTGCCATGAATCAATGCAAGATGAATGCATGAACTTGGTGTGTCACGATAAATGATTCCGTGAAACTTACCCCAAGGAGTAGCAAATTCACGCTCACCTTCCCGAACCACAATACTTTCATGTTGGCTACGGTACTGAATCAAGTCTGCAATGCTACCAATCTTCAATTGATGTTCTTTGGCAAACTCTAATAAATCTGGCAGGCGCGCCATGCTGCCATCGTCTTTCATGATCTCGCAGATGACGGCAGTAGGAGAGCAACCAGCCATAGCAGCTAAATCGCAGCCTGCTTCGGTGTGTCCTGAGCGAATGAGTACACCACCTGGTTGCGCCATTAATGGAAAAATATGACCAGGTTGAACGAGATCGTCTGGCTTAGCTTGTTTGGCTACCGCAGTTTTGATGGTGTGTGCGCGATCTGCTGCGGAGATACCGGTGGTGACACCACTAGCAGCCTCAATTGAGACGGTGAAGTTTGTCCCCATGGAGGTGCCGTTATCTCTCACCATTAAAGGGAGGTTGATTTGTTGGCAGCGCTCACGGGTTAAGGTGAGGCAAATCAGGCCACGACCATACTTGGCCATGAAATTGACTGCCTCTGGGGTGACATGGTCAGCGGCTAGTACGAGGTCACCCTCATTCTCACGATCTTCTTCATCGACCAGAATGACCATCTTGCCAGCCTTGAGTTCGGCAATGATTTCTTCTGTGGAGGCGAGATTATTTTGCATAGCCTTCTATTTTAAGCTGAGGAGGAGTTTTAGAGCTGTAAGCCTGGATCTCCTCAAATAGGCGCTCTTATCCGCTGTTTCTGACAAGTGGCATCTATCGATGGCATTTTTTTATCACTCCAGCCTCGAGAAAATGTCCTATGCCCCAATTTTGCCGAGTAAACCCAGAATCGTTGAGTGCACTCAGGCCATCTAGACAAGTCAATGGGTTTATCTTGCTCGAGGTTTTGGTGGCTCTGAGTTTAGTGGCCGGCAGTTGGGTTGCTCTGGGGAGCACTTACCAAGGGATTATTTTGCGCTTAGGTCAACTGCAGGCAACAAGAGATGCAATAACAACAGAGTGGGATCGGCATGAGATGGCCGTATTGAACACTGCGCAATTGAGTTCGACCACTTCACCCTTAAGAAAGTCATCTAATGAGCTTGCTGGAATGTCTCGTCGCTCTCGCCCTCTCTCTCATTCTCGTAGCGCCTCTGATAAAAAATAGCGGGGAGTTTATTGCCAAGAAAATTGCGCATGAAAAATCCCAATCTCTGACTGCTGAAGCGGACCGTGCTTTCGAGTTGATAGGGCGAGCAATTCGGATGGCTGGATATCGAAATATCCCCTCATCGATTTCGTCTGCAAAAAAACACATTGCTTTGAGTGATTACATTCAAATTCAAAAAGGGAGCGGGTATCGAGGCTCAGATTCACTCATGGTTAAGCATGAAATCTCTCAAGGACAAGACTTTGATTGCATTGGTAACACCCTATCAAAGGACCGTACTAAACATGATTTAGCGCAGCAGGGATTTTTTCTTGATCGACAGTCATCGATACCCAAAGGTATGCGAGTCAATGGTGGATCATTGGTCTGCCAGTCATTAGATCGTCAGGGACGCCTACAAAATACTACTCTGATGAATGGTGTGAATTTCCTTTCCTTCGAAGAGCTTACAGGTAGCGCTGGTAAGGCCTACAGGGTGAAGTTGGAGATGACAGACGGGGCGTCTATTCATCAAGAGTTTGTGCGTACATTTGCTACTCGCAATTTGCTGTGATTATTACCTGGATCCTATCGCTATTGACACTACTCTCCACCCTAGTCATGGAGTTAGAGCGCTTAGCGGCACTTGAAGTGATAGCTCTTAACACTTATGTGGAATCTCAAAAACAATTTATTGCTGCAGAAAAATCTTTACTTGAATGTGAGCAGTATATTGCAAACGTTGCTCTATTGCCCAATTCCCCATGTCATCTTCAGTCCGTAGGAAAAAATCTGTGGCTGGTATCCAGTAAGGGCAAACCTAGACTGGAGGTGATGGTTCTTTGGGATGAAAAAAAGACTATAGCTACTCGTTTGAATTGGCGGCAGAATTTTGATTAACTCAGATCGTGGATATAGCTTATTGGAGCTTATGGCGGTAGTCCTCATTATCGCCATCATGGTGCTGATGACGATGCCGCTATTGCATGAACACATGGCTGCTCGAGAAATCGACATGATCGCTAGACGCTTTATTGCGCATGCGCAATTTGCACGGGCACAAGCTTTAAGATTGGGAGCACCTGTCCGCATCATGCCTCTGCATGAAAATCTATGGGATGAGGGATGGATTGTTAAAAACGCTTGCGACCGCAACCAATTGAAATCTACCTGTGTTGAACGGCAGTGGTTTTCACAGGGTGATATTGCCCCGGTCTATTTCAAGGGGGGTGGTAAGCAGTTTATTGACCCCCATACATCCCAGAGGGGGATTTTATTCAATGGGGCGGGTGCTGCAAAGACCACCCAGGGAGGGTTTGTGGCTAACCGCCTCATATTGGGTCATGAGCGCAATTCTTTGCTCGAGCGTCAGTTGATATTGGGTAGCGGGGGCCGCTGGAGAATTTGTGACCCGACTCGGGACTCAAAAGCTTGTAAGTAAAGAGGGTAAATTTGCCGCTTCCGGCCACAATCGGTTTTAATAGACCCATGTACACCGCAGTTGACCATCAATTTATGAGTCAGGCATTAGCCGAGGCTCAAAATGCCCTATATTTAGCCAACCCCAATCCTCGGGTGGGATGCATCATTATTAAAGATGATGAAGTGATTGGGCGGGGTTATACCCAAAAAGTTGGCGGTCCCCATGCGGAAGTTCAGGCTTTAGCTGATGTGAAGTCAAAGGGGATAGATCCTGCTGGATCGACCATCTATGTCACGCTAGAGCCCTGTAACCATACCGGTAGAACCCCGCCTTGTGTCGATGCCTTAATTGCAGCTAAGCCAGCCAGGGTGATTGTGGCGATGTTAGACCCCAACCCCTTAGTTAGCGGTAAAGGCCTCGAGCGTCTAAGGGCTGCAGGAATTGATGTCCGTTGTGGCCTATTAGAGTCAGAATCTCAGGAGCTTAATCGGGGTTTTATTTCTAGAATGACGCGCAGTTTGCCTTGGGTTCGCATGAAGATCGCTGCGAGCTTAGATGGCAAAACCGCTTTGCCGAATGGCCAAAGCCAATGGATTACAGGCCCTTTAGCTAGAGCTGATGGGCACCACTGGCGAGCTCAAGCATGCGCCATATTGACTGGAGTAGGTACGGTTAAAGAGGATGATCCGACTCTCAATGTCCGCGATGTTAAAACTGAACGTCAGCCCTGGAAAATCATTGTCGACTCTAAGCTAGAGACACCACTGACCGCTAAAGTATTAAGCAATCCCAAAGCATCAGGCATCATTCTGGTTTGCGCTTCATTAGATTCGGTAGACGCACAAGAGAAGAGAAAAGCATTCGAGGCCATTGGTGTTGAAGTGATTGCGATGGCTAATACCCATGGCAAGGTCGACTTAACTAAGCTCTTTGCTTACTTGGCACAAGAGCGTCATATGAATGAAATCCACATCGAGGCAGGATTTAAACTCAATGGCTCCCTACTGAGAGAAGATTGTGTTGACGAGTTATTACTGTATTACGCCCCCTTTATGGTGGGTGATGGTATTGGTATGGCAAACATCTCTTCATTGACAGCTCTGGATCAGCGGCAGGATTGGCAAATAATGGATCACAGCCTATTTGGTCCTGACCTTCGCTTACTTCTGCGTCTAGATAAAAAAACGATTTAAGAAAATTACAAACACCTTTTTAAGATCTCACTATGTTTACTGGAATTATTACTGCAGTTGGCCAAATTAAAAGCATTCAAGCTAAAGGCGATGGTTTGTACTTGGTGGTTGAAGTACCTACGGGCTATCTCGATGATGCGGTAATGGGCGATAGCATTGCGATACAGGGGGCCTGTATGACCGCTACGGAATTGACTAGCAATACTTTTGCCTTAGATATCTCGCGCGAGTCTCTTAATAAAACTGTTGGTTTGGATCGGGTCGGCCCAGTGAATCTAGAAAAAGCACTGCGTTTAAATGATCGCCTAGGAGGTCACTTGGTAAGCGGCCATGTGGATGGCGTTGGTAAGGTCACGCATTTTGCAACTGTGGCACAAGATCCCTATGGCTCTTGGTTACTGCGGATTGAAGCTCCAAAAGCGCTGGCACCATTCTTGGCATACAAAGGATCTATTGTGGTGAACGGCGTTTCGCTCACAGTCAATAAAACTGAAGACAGTAAACATGTCTGCATAGTGGATATCAATATCATTCCACATACGCTAGAGAATACGACTTTGGGTAAGTTAAACCAGGGTGATGCAGTGAACTTAGAGGTAGATTTAATTGCGCGCTATGTTGCGCGGATGATGGAAGCGCAAGTCAAATAATTTACCGTCTTTTACTTGCTTTTTCATAAACCTCAGATTGATCTCGCCTGCCAACAGCAATAATGAGTACGACCAACTTATGGTCTATGACCTCATATACAAGCCTATAGCCAACTGCCGCTAGTTTTATCTTGTAAAAATTATCTAAGTCTCCATGGAGTTTAGCCGATGCAACTCTAGGATTCTGAACTCGCTTTTCAAGTTGCTTTTTAAACTGGCTGCGGACTGAATTATCTAATTTTTTCCACTCTCTGAAGGCTAGTACATTGAATTCAAGACTATAGATCTGCAAGCTTGACCTTAATTGTTTTTCCACCGCTTCTAGACTTAATAGTTTTAATGAGTGAGACATCATCTACTAAATCAAGTAAAGCCTCATATGCTTTTGCTGAGAGAAGGTAGGCTTCAGGTTTATTGTGATTCAGAACGGCAACGGGTAGGTCGCCAGCAATCTCTAAAATTTTGCTCGGATTGCGCCTAAGGTCAGTCATGCTGACGGTCGTTTTTGCGTGAATGGTTTGTGTCAAAGTCATAATAAATTGCCCATAATTAAGTGCATTATTATGCGCTTATTAGGTAAAGTCAAACCCTTTTAAGGGAAGGACTTTGACGTACAGATACGCTTAAAGTCGGCGATATCGCGTTGGATCACTGAGATTGGCTTGCTTAAAGCCAATCTGCCTCAACCGACAAGACTCACATTCTCCGCAAGCCTCACCTAAATCGTTGGCTTGATAGCAAGAAACGGTTTGCGAGTAATCCACGTCTAGGGTGGTGCCCAGTTGAATGATCTCTGCCTTGGTCATGCCAATGATGGGCGCATGCACCCGAAAGCGATTTTCAAGATGAATGGCTTCTACGCCAGCCTTGGTAGCTAAGTTTGCCATCGTTTCAAATGAGGCAACGTACTCTGGACGGCAGTCTGGATAGCCAGAGTAATCGACTGCGTTAGCGCCATAAAAAATATCTAAGCCACCTAAGGATTCTGCCCAACCCAAGGCAAGTGATAGCAGAATCGTATTACGTGCTGGCACGTAAGTCACAGGAATCTCTTGATCTTTACCGGGAGTAGTTGGCACATCAATCGATGCATCAGTTAAGGCTGATCCGCCAAAACGGGTGAGATCTAAATTGACTACTTCATGACGGACTACACCCATCTTCTTAGCGATATGTTTTGCAGCGGCCAGCTCAGAGGAGTGCCGCTGTCCGTAACCAACTGACAGAACATAGGGCGCGTAACCAAGATCCTTTGCAAGCGCCAAAATCGTGGTGGAATCGAGACCACCAGAAAACAGGATGACTGCGGGGGCATTCGGCTTGCGTGGAGCGATATTTTGAAATGCAGCAGATAACAGAGACATCGGAATTGGGCTTACCTTTTTACTTCTTACTTAATCGCAGCATTGAGTTGTTGCGCGTCTTTTGCTGCTTCCGTATCGGGATACCTGCTGATGATCTCAGCAAACGTTTTTTTAGCCGCTGCCTTATTGCCACTTTCCAGCTGTGCATTACCCAAGGTCAACATTGCAGACGGAATGCGAGGATGAGTAGGGTAGCGCTTGATCAAGCTTTGTAACTGCGCAATAGCGCCGGCATAGTCTTTATTGGCGTACTTGCTGTTGCCACTCCAAAAAATAGCTAGTGGAGCATAAGGACTCTTGGGATAGCGTTTATCAAAAGCAGAGAAACCTTCATCTGCCTTTTTGAGGTTGCCGGCCTGGAACGCCTTTAATGCTTCGTCATACGCCTTTTTCTCCTCAGGTTGGATTGTGCCGCTGACCCCTTCAATGGTCGCATTACGTGGCTCAAAATTACCTAAGCGGGTATCCAGGTCCTGGTAGTAAGTTTTTTGACTGCTATTGATATCCTCGCCTTGCTTCTCCAAATTTTCAACCTTGCCACGCAACTCTGCATTTTCTGTTTTGAGCTTTTCAATTTGATTTTGTAAGTCCAATTGCGTTGTTGCTAGAGACTTACGTAAATCCAAAATCGCTTTGCGAGCATCATCGTCGGCAAAGAGTGCCCAAGCATTACTTGAGAGGCCCAAGCAAAGTGTGGCAACACTTAAACAAAACGCTCGTGAGAGCGTTCGTTGGAAAGAGCAAGCCTGATGCATGAGTCGCATTAGTTCGTGATGTAAACAATGTCAGCGCGGCGGTTTTCTGCCCAGGCTGCTTCGTTATCACCTTCGGCTTTTGGTCTTTCTTTACCAAAACTGACTGCTTCCATTTGGTCATCAGATACACCCATCAGATTCAGTGACTTACGAACCGCATCCGAACGACGTTGGCCTAATGCTAAGTTGTACTCAGCTGTACCACGCTCATCAGTATTACCCTGAATAATGATCTTTTGCTTAGCATTGGCTTTTAGAAAACTGGCGTGGGCAGATAATTGTTTTTGGTATTTTGTCTGAACGGTGTACTCATTCAAATCAAAATAGACGCTGCGCTGAAAAAGGGGGCTACTAGGATCGTTCCATGGTTGTGAGCCAAACTTACCATTACCACCGCCACTACTACCGCTATTAGCGCCATCTACATCATCTAATTTGACGCTAGAGCAAGCGGCTAAAAACAGTGCTGTTACACCAAGGAGGGTGAGGGTTGCGGCACGGCGTGCGATAGAAATTGTCATGATCTTTCCTTTTCCTACAAATGAAGCTATGAAATGAGCTAATAATTAATAGCTAGTATTTAATATTATGCCCCTAAGAGTCTAATTTTAGCTATTGAACTGGAAAGATCTGTGTTTATTTGCTGAAGTGATTAATCCATAAATGGACCCCAGGATGGCTGACGGACATCAGATCCTGGAATACTTAACACCTGCTTGGAATTGCCATCTACTGATACGGCTGCCAATACTCGCTTGCCACCGACCTTGGTGGAATACAAGACATAGCGACCATTTGCTGCAAAGGAAGGGGACTCATCACTACTGCTGTCCGTTAAGGCCTGGGCATCACCTGTAGCCAAATTGAGGATATAGAGTCGGAAAGCACCCCCAATATTGGCAATATAGGCCAAATACTTGCCATCTGGAGAAATGCGCGGGGATGTCACAAAGCCTTGCTTAAAGGTGATGCGCTTGGCACCTTCAACTTGTTCGCCATCCGCACTCATTCGGTAAATCTGGGGATTTCCGCCACGATCGCTGGTGAAATAGATAGAGCGACCGTCAGCAGAATATTGGGGCTCTGTATCAATCGTACGGCCCTGAGTCAGGCGCTGTAAGCCGCTCCCATCAGCGTTGATGCTATAGATCTGGGTATTGCCATCTTTCGAAAGGGAGATCGCTAGTTTTTTACCATCCGGTGACCAAGCCGGCGCACTGTTATTACCCTTTTGATTTGAGAGGGGGATGCGACGACCTGTTGCGAGTTCATGAACGTAGATCACTGGCTTGCGATCTTCAAAGGACACGTAGGCCACTTTCTTGCCGTCGGGGGACCAAGATGGGGAGATGATGGGCTCACCACTATTCATGGCATTACGAATGTTTTGACCATCTGCATCGGAGATGACCAAGCGATAGCGTCTACCTTCTTTAATGACATAAGACAGCCGTGTAGAGAAGATGCCGCGCTCACCCAGCAATTTGAAGATGATGTCATCGGCAATCTTATGGCCGGCAGCGCGTAAATTATCCGCGCTGGAATTGATATTGAGGCCGCCCAAGCTCAACGATTTACGCACATCAAATAATTTGTATTGAATCTCAAATTGATCACTTCCTTTTTGGACCACAGAGCCCACTACCAAAGCATCTGCTCCGCGAGCAGCCCAAGACTTGTAGTTAGGAGTGCCTTCATCGCTCTCACTGGCATTACCGTTCTCAGTATTTTTAAAGTAACCACTACGAGCTAAGTCTTGGCGAATGATTTCGGTAACACTCGTTGGTAGTTTGTTCTCATCCTTAAAGCGCATAACGGCGATGGGATAGAGTGACTGTCCCACACCAGTGATTTCAATATTCATTTGCGCTGTAGCGGGAATGGCGAGGCCAATCAATGACAACGCAACTGCAACAAATGAAAAATACTGCTTAGCTAATTGCAACATGCTTTAGTCCTTGGGTTTAAAGGTCAGCTTAACTTCTCTTTGAGGAATTTTGCCATTGTCGTCTTTTGGTAGGCTTTCTGCGCGAGTGAGTGCGAGTAATACTGCACGATCCCAGCCAGCACTGCCGCTAGAACTTAACAACTCAGTGCTCAAAATAGCCCCATCGGGCGCGAGATTGACTTTAACTACTGCCGCAGGATTGCCGCTGATGGACTCTGGGTTGTAGACAATTAAGGGTTTTACTTTTTTAATGACCTTATCGGTCCAGCCGGGAGGGGCATTGCCACCACCACCTACTCCACTACCGCTGGTACCGCCACTACCGCCTTCTGCGCCAGCTGCAGCGCGAAGACGTGCCATCTGATCGGCGCGGACTTTCTCGGCAGCAGCATTGGCTTTGGTGTCTGCAGGAGTTGCTGCCTTAGGTGCTTCCACTTTTTTGGCTGGCTCCGCCTTTTTAGGCTGCTCTTTTTCCTTCTCCTTGGCTGGAGTCGGCTTAGGTGGAGTTACCGGCTTAGGAGTTTCTTTCACCACCTCTTTTTTAGGAGGCTCTTTTTCAAGTTGCTTTTTCTTAATCGCAATATCGGCGGCCTCTTCCTTCATCTCGGTTTTGATTTCTGGGACAACAGGCGCTACTACTTGCTGACTGGCATCCCATAGTTCAACCTCGACCCCAGAAGGGGTAGAGTTATTCCAGCTAATACCGATCACCAAGAAAGCCACCAAACCTAAGTGCGCAGCCAGAGAAAAACTAAAAGCACGTTGAGTGCTTTCGTTTTGAGTAGGGCGACCTCGTTTGAAAGTCGACGGGCTTAAGTGAAATGTTTGCGCGCTATTCATGAATGAAAGACAAAGAGGTTTACTGACTCTTCACTGCAAGACCAACCCGTTTCACACCATTTTCTTTAAGCTTGGACATGACATCCATGACTACTTCGTATTTAATGGATTTGTCAGCGGCGAGTACTACTGGTTGCTCAGCTGACTTTTCTGCTTGCGAACGTGCAAAGGCACCCAGTTCGAGCTTATTCAAAGTTTGCACTGGATCACCATCTTTACGAACAATGACATTCTCATTGGCGTCAATCGTTAAAAAGACAGGAGGCAAGGTTTGTACTTTGGCGCCACCGACGGTCGGAAGGTTGACGACGCCGGGATTTACCATCGGTGCGGTCACCATGAAAATGACCAACAACACCAACATCACGTCGATGTATGGCACTACGTTAATGTCGGCCATTGCTCGACGCTTGGAGGACTTTCTGAGTGAGCCAGCCATACTTATTTTCCTGAGGCTTGACGTTGCAAGATGTTTGTAAATTCTTCAATGAAGGTTTCAAAGCGAATTGCCAAACGATCTACATCCGTTGCAGCGCGGTTATAGGCCACTACTGCTGGAATGGCAGCAAATAGACCAATCGCAGTAGCGACTAGCGCTTCTGCGATTCCAGGAGCAACTGCTGCCAAGGTCGCGTTTTGAACATTAGCTAGGCCACGGAATGCATGCATGATCCCCCAAACGGTGCCAAAGAGGCCGATATAAGGTGATACCGAGCCCACAGAGGCCAGGAATGGCAGATTGGCCTCTAGCATGTCCATTTCGCGTTGGTAAGTGGCTTTCATGGCGCGGCGGGCGGCATCTATCTCTCGACACTTAGTGAACTCCTGCATGCCAGCTTCAAAAATATGCTCCAAGACGGCGTCGCTACGGGTATTACGCTGGGCAGCTTCAAGGAGGGTGCCCAGGTCGCCACCGGACCAAAAGTCCCGCTCAAAGCGCTCGGTATCCCGCCTAACACCACGCAAAATGGCCGTTTTCTTAAAAATGATGGTCCATGAGGCCACAGACATGCCCAGTAATAACAACATTACTAACTGTACTAATAGGCTGGCATTGAGGACTAGAGAGAGAAATGAGAGGTCTTGAGTAGGAGTCATGATGGATTTTGTATGATGTAGGTTGATTTTACTAAGTTAATTCACTTAGCAATCCAACTTTTTCAGGATTATTATCATGTTCGACCGCCAAAACACCTTAGCCAAAACCGATCCAGAATTGTGGGCATCGATTCAGAATGAAAATCAGCGTCAGGAAGACCATATTGAATTGATCGCTTCTGAGAACTATGCCTCACCAGCAGTGATGCAGGCACAGGGCTCTCAGCTGACCAATAAGTATGCTGAAGGCTATCCAGGTAAGCGTTATTACGGTGGTTGTGAGTTTGTGGATGTCGCCGAGCAATTAGCGATTGATCGCGTGAAAGCGTTATATGGTGCTGAGGCAGCAAACGTTCAGCCCCATTGCGGCGCGTCTGCGAACCAAGCTGTGTTCTTGGCGTTTTTAAAGCCAGGAGACACTTTTATGGGAATGAGTTTGGCTGAAGGCGGTCACTTGACTCACGGTATGGCCCTGAATATGAGCGGTAAGTGGTTTAACCCGATTTCTTATGGCCTCGATAAAAACGAAGCGATCGATTACGAGCAAATGGAGCGTTTAGCGCGTGAGCACAAACCTAAATTAATTATTGCCGGTGCATCTGCCTATTCTCTCGTGATTGACTGGGAGCGCATTGGTAAGCTGGCTAAAGAAGTCGGTGCTATTTTTATGGTGGATATGGCGCATTATTCTGGCCTGATCGCCGCTGGTGTTTATCCCAGCCCAGTACCGCACGCAGATATCGTGACTTCTACTACGCACAAGAGTTTACGTGGCCCCCGTGGCGGCATCATCTTGATGAAGGCTGAACATGAAAAGGCGATTAACTCTGCGGTATTTCCAGGTCTACAAGGCGGCCCTTTAATGCATGTGATTGCGGCTAAGGCGACAGCATTTAAAGAAGCTCAAGAGCCTAGTTTTATTGAATATCAAAAGCAAGTGATTGCAAATGCGAAAGCCTTGGCTGAGACTTTGATCGCACGTGGCTTGCGCATTGTTTCCGGGGGCACCGATTCCCATGTGATGTTGGTAGATTTGCGCGCCAAGAAAATGACAGGTAAAGAAGCTGAGCGTGTATTGGGCGAAGCCCACATTACCTGTAACAAAAACGGTATTCCAAACGATCCAGAAAAGCCGATGGTGACAAGCGGTATTCGTTTGGGTTCACCTGCAATGACGACGCGTGGCTTTAAAGAAGCTGAAGCACGTCAGGTAGGTAATTTCATTGCTGACGTTTTGGATAACCCAAATGATGCTGACAACATTGCTAAAGTGCGAGCACAAGTAGCCGAGTTAACCAAGCGTTTCCCGGTTTACGGTTAAGTTCTAGAAACTGAGGAAAGCATTCATTGCGCTGCCCTTTTTGCCACAACGACGATACCCAGGTACTCGATACCCGGGTATCGGACGAAGGCGATACCATTCGTCGCCGTCGCCGTTGTGCGAAGTGCGACAAACGATTTACTACCTATGAGCGCGTAGAGCTTGCATTGCCAGCGATCGTAAAGAAAAACGGTAGTCGCGTGGATTACAGTCATGACAAATTAGCCAGCTCAATTAAGCTCGCTTTACGTAAACGTCCCGTCTCTTCTGACTCTGTAGATGAAGCTATCGGGCGTATTGAAGAAAAACTACTGAGTCTTGGTGAGAAAGAAATTCCGAGTGAGCGCGTTGGTGAGCTGGTGATGCGCGAGCTCAAGCGCTTGGATAAGGTGGCTTACATTCGGTTTGCTTCAGTCTATCGAAGCTTTGCGGATATTGAATCTTTTGAGAGCGCACTCAAAGAGTTAAAATAATTTTCTTACAAAATAACTTCTAACCCTTTTCTCTCGATTAAAGATAAAAGCTTTAAGGACGTGCCGCTTGGCTTTTTATCTCCAGCCTCCCATTTCTGAATAGTCGACAAACTAGTATTAATTGCCAAGGCAAAGACAGCCTGGCTCAGATGGGTTTTACTTCGTAGCTGCTTAATTCGCTTGGCGGTCATCGGTTTAACCTCTAAGTGCCGTAAGGCCTCAAATTCCTCCATACTTTTTATAGTGATGACGCCGGCTTTATGAAGGCCCTTTACGGTATCCGTCATCTCCTCAATAATTCTACTTTTTGTTTTATTAAGCATTGTTTGTTAACTCCTTTAGTTCTCCGGCAAGGATTGCGTTTTCAATATCTTGATCGGTTAGGTGTAGTAATTTACTTGCCACACCTTGTAAATAAACTAGCTCGTCATCAGTAATATTGTCTTTTTCATTTTTTACGAAACCAAAAATAAAAAACCATTTTCTAAAAATTTTCCCTGCTACCAGCGTTCTTGCCCCGGCCCTTTTACCCATGCCTGGTAGAGCAATTCTTTTCTTAAATACATTTCCACCAAGATCTGCATCAACGAGGCCTGCCTCCATTTCCGCAACTGCGAAGAGTAGATCTCCATCTTTTAACTCAGTTTTTCTCATCCACTTATTAAAAGTTTTTGTCTTAAAGGTACGTTTTTTGGTCATAAAAAACTATACCACTAGGTACGTTATTTAAATAATACCCCTTTTCCTGACAAAGAAAAAGGGCTGCAAAAGCAGCCCCTATAATTAGCGGGTAGGTAAGTTATTTCAAAACTGCAAAAATAGAAGCAGTAATGTCATCAACGTTACCTGTGCCGCTGACCTTGCGATAGGCAGGCGCCGTTACTTTGTCTGAGGCATTACTTTGTACTGCCCAGGTTGAGTAGTAGTCTACAAGTGGACGGGTCTGATCGTTGTATACCTGCAAGCGCTTACGAACCGTTTCTTCTTTATCGTCATCACGCTGAATTAAGTCTTCACCAGTAACATCATCCTTGCCTTCCACCTTAGGTGGATTGAATGTGATGTGATAAGTGCGACCAGAGGCTGGGTGAACACGACGACCACTCATGCGATCGATAATGGCATCAAATGGCACATCGATTTCGAGAACGTAATCGATTGGCACGCCAGCATCTTTCATGGCTTGAGCTTGAGGAATCGTTCTTGGGAAACCATCAAATAAATAACCTTTACTACAATCCGGCTGGGTCAAGCGATCTTTGACTAAGCCAATGATGATGTCATCAGAAACCAGACCGCCAGCGTCCATAATTTTTTTAGCGGCAATACCCAGTTCAGTTCCTGCTTTCACGGCAGCGCGCAACATATCGCCTGTCGAGATTTGTGGAATAGCAAATTTTTCGCAAATGAACTGAGCTTGTGTTCCTTTGCCAGCACCTGGTGCACCGAGCAGAATTAAGCGCATTGTTTTCCCCTTAGAAGGCCTTCATTGTCCCGTATTTTTTCGGGTTCATTGATAAGTAATTCCTAGGATTATCCCCGAGAACTCTCGTATAACCAGAATCTTGGCTAGCTAGCGAAGATGCGACGTACCCGCTCGAGGTCTTGGGCTGTATCAACCCCTGCTGGTGGGGCTTCATGGGCGGTATGAACAGCAATACGGTAGCCATTCCAGAGGGCGCGAAGCTGCTCTAAAGCTTCGGCTTGCTCTGGCGGAGCCGGCTCAAGCCGGGCATAGGCCTGCAAAAAATCCGCACGATAGGCATAAATACCTAAATGCCGTAAGTGAGTCACATTACTGCTTGTTGATGTATCGCGTACAAAAGGAATGCTCGCTCTGGAGAAATAGAGGGCCTCACCGACTTTATTGAGAACGACTTTAACTACATTGGGATTGGTAATCTCCGAAGCATCCACAATCGGGACTGCAACGGTCGAGATTGCGCAAGCGGCATTGTCAGCCAAAGTTTGCGCAACTTGATTAATCAGCTCCGGTGGAATAAGAGGTTCATCACCTTGTACGTTGACAACTAATGTATGTGCCGGCAGTTTTAGTAATTGCGCTACTTCTGCAATTCGGTCAGTGCCTGTGAGGTGGTCTGGACTGGTCAATAAACACTCGATACGGTGTTCGTCACAGGCCGCCTGAATTTCTGGTGAGTCGGTCGCCACCACAACACTCTGTGCATTGGATTGTTGCGCACGTTCTGCCACACGAATCACCATAGGCTTACCGCCAATATCAGCAAGGGGTTTACGGGGTAAGCGTGTGGATCCCAGTCTTGCCGGAATAACCACTAAAAACTCTGGAGACATATTACTCATCTTAGGTTCAATCGATGGCGATTGAATTAATTGCACTCATCAGCCGAGAGGCTGCGCGCCTCATCAACCAGCATTACTGGGATGTCATTCTGAATCGGGTAAGCCAGACGATCTGCCTTGCAAATCAACTCCTGTTTCTCGCCATCTAAATGCAAAGTACTTTTGCATAAAGGGCAGACCAAAATCTCTAGTAAGCGCTTGTCCATATATGATCTTTGCTATCTTTTATAAAGTGTATTGGTTTGGATCAGGTCTTTGCAAAATAGACTGTAGCCAATCTGCTAGTGTATTCGGGAGCTCTAAACTCATGGGAACCACCCAAATGCGCTCATCTTGTATTGAAGTGCATTTTACGGCATCCTTTTCCGTGATGAGAATGCACTCAGCATGAATGGTAGAGAAAAATTCCGGAGTGTAGGTGGCGTGATCGGCTAAACCGATGCATTTGCCTGCGATGCCCTTTTTCAGCAAGTCATCAAAAAATCCCTGCGGATTGCCAATCGCTGCCACGGCCGTAATTTTATTTGGGAGATAAGTGTCGGCAATAACCGCCAACGACTGTTGATTGTCTGGGTGGGCTAGCTGATAGGATGTGCCTAATTGACTCTGGAGAGTAAAGGCACGGCGTCCTAAAAAATATTCAGCAGCAGGATTTGTGGATTGTGAAGCACCAGTCATTAAGGTGGCATCTCGCTCTCGCGATGCTGGCTCACGTAAGGGACCTGCCGGTAACAAAAATCCATTTCCTTCACCGCGTTGATCACGCACTACCAACTCAATATCACGGCCACCTTCTCTTGCGGGCCAGCGTACCAAGCTACGATGTTGCAGACCATCATCACTGATGATGACATTTACAGAAGGGTCTCGCTTGAGGAGCGATCGAATGCTTTGTACTCGCTGAGGATGTACCCAAATCGGAAATCGATCTTGTGTCCGTTTAGCAATCAGCACTGGTTCATCGCCTACAAGTGCTGGGTCGGAAGTGCTACCTACTGAAATCGGCGACCTTGCTGCAGTTGCACCATAGCCTCTGCTGATAATGCCGGGCTTCCATCCCATGCGCGCAAGGCGCTCTGCTAATGCAATGACGATCGGTGTTTTACCGGTTCCGCCTACGCGGATGTTACCCACAATAATGATAGGAACCGCTTGCGTCTGACGCTTTCGGAAATCCAAATCATGGATCAAATCGAGGCCACGATTAATACATCCATAGAGCCAAGATAGGGGCCATAGCACCAGACTAGTCGGCCCACGCCGCTCCCAAAACTGGGGGGCCTTGTTCAAGAAAGAGGATCTCTTAGGTAAAGGCATGTGGGAGAGCTTAGTCTACTTCTTAGTAGTTTGACTACTAAACACAATATTGGATAGATTGGCATCACGCGCCGCCTCTAGTGCGCTCATGACTGCTTGATGCGGCGCTCTTGCATCGGCATCGATGTTTACTTGAATTGCATTATCTTTATTGAGTGTACTTAAGCCATTGATGAGCTGGCTGCGATCAGTCACTTTGCCGTTGATTGCAAAACGCCCATCTCGACTGACGGCAATATGAATTTGCTTGACTGCGGATTGGCTGGCTGAGCCATTAGCAGTTGGTAGTGTGATTGCCAATTCTTGATAGCGGGTAAAGGTGGTGGAGATCATCAAGAAAATCAACACCACCAACAACACATCAATAAAAGGGATGAGATTGATCTCAGGCTCTACAGAAGTAGATTTCACTCCTAGAGAAAATCGCCCATGGTGATGAACGCTGTTATCTAACCAACTCATTTTTGATCCGCGGGATTGATGTGCTTGGGATACAGCTTTTTAAATAATTGACGGGTAAATTCTTCACACTCATGTTGGCGTTGATTTGCCATGGCACGTAAACCACGCCAGGCAGCCAGAGCGGGAATTGCAATTAAGAGTCCAAAGGCAGTGTTGTAAAGCGCCACTGAAATACCATGCGCGAGTTGTTGAGGGCTACCTGCGCCACCATTGATGGCGCCTTGACTGCCAAAAATCTCAATCATCCCCACTACCGTGCCAAAGAGTCCTAGTAATGGTGCAACAGTGGCAATTGTGGCGAGGGCGCCTAGATAACGATCGAGCTTTAACCAGGTGGTCTGGGCGCAAGCTTGCAACTCTTCTAGGGCGGCATCCGCTGAATTTCCGGCTAATTTTTCACGTAGGATGCAGGCAAAGAGGGGTCCTGATGGTGAAAGCTGACTGATGGCGCTAATTTCAGCCTCGGTGACATCTTTTTGCTGTGAAACGGTATTCGCCAACCCAAAGACAGATGCAAGACTATCTTTAGGAAAGACGTGAATTTGACGCAAATACCAGGCCCGTTCGATAACAATGGCTAGGCCAATAACGGAGATGATTAGTAGGGGCCAGATGGGCCAACCGGCAGACAGTAAGATTGAGTACATAAGCTCAGTACTTTAGCTGAATTAAAAACTGGTTTTCATAAAGCGATCCTGTGGATAACTCTGTGCAAAACTTTTTAGAAAGCAAGCTGTAAGTCCTTGATTGATGGTGAATAGGGCTTATTTTGAGTGAAATGATTCAAAATACTTTGTAAAAATAGTGTATATGAATCATGTACTTAAGTATGCTATGCTGGATTTATGAGACGATCTGGGTCAGTAATTGCTTACTTGTTGAGCTTAGATCAAGGGTTAATAGGTCTCTGTGGATATTTATTGGCCTTCGAGCCTAATAGCTGTGTAAAAGAAGAGAAAAAATGTCGGAAATACAAAGAGAAATTCTCAGTGTTGGCGATCTGAACCGCGCCATTGCTAGCTCTTTAGAGGAGCGTTTTGATACCGTTTGGGTTAGCGGGGAGATTTCGAATTTCAAGGCTTATGACAGCGGGCATTGGTACTTTTCTCTGAAGGATGAAGAGGGGCAGATTCGTTGTGTGATGTTCCGGGGTCGCAATGGACAGGTTGGCTTTATGCCCCAATCGGGGGATTTGGTGGAAGTCGCCGCCAATCTGGGGTTTTATGTGCCCAGAGGGGATATTCAGCTCACAGTGCAAAGCATGCGCCGTGCTGGCATGGGCGGTCTATATGAGGCTTTTCTCAAACTCAAGGCGAAGTTAGCGAATGAGGGCGTATTTGATGCTGAGAATAAACAATCCATTCCGACCCATCCCAGATCGATTGGCATTATTACTTCACCACAGGCGGCAGCTTTAAAAGATGTCCTGAGTACATTGGCCAGAAGAGCGCCACATATCCCCATCGTGATTTACCCAACCCTAGTGCAGGGTCCGGATGCACCAGCCGGAATTATTTCCGCACTCAAGGCAGCCGAAAAAGAAAATGCCGTAGATGTCATTTTGTTGGTGAGGGGTGGCGGCAGTATTGAAGACCTTTGGGCATTTAATGATGAGCAGCTTGCTTACGCTATTGCAGCTTCACCTATTCCAATTGTGAGCGGTGTCGGTCATGAAACAGATGTCACTATTGCTGACTTTGTTGCAGACTTGCGTGCACCCACCCCTACGGGCGCGGCAGAGTTGGCTGCACCAAGGCGTGATCAACTATTGCAAGAGTTAGACGCCATCATGCAGGCGCTCTTACAAAGAGTAAACCAACGCGTGGAGCGTGAAGCGCAAACCTTAGATCAATTGGCCTTACGTCTGAGTCATGCTTTGCCCAATCCAGATCGTATGCGAGAACAAATTCAGGGATGGCAGAAGCGGCTCAATCAAGCATGGCTGGTCAGAATGGAAAACTGGAAGCGGGATCAAGGCCACTTCCAGTCTCAGCTAGAAATGCTCAATCCACAAAGAACCTTAGAGCGCGGCTATGCTGTCATTCTGAGTAAAAATAAAGCAGAATTACAGGCGGTACGAAAGCCTAGTGAGCTTCAGGTGAAAAATATCTATCAAGTGCAATTGGCGGAAGGTCAAGTAGAAGTTCAGTTTTCGGAAGTCAATCAACTTGAAAGTAAATGAGATGAAAAAGCAGATTCAAAAATGTACTGCACTGCTGGGGATACTATTTTTGGCTGCGATGCTAACTGGTTGTCCAAGCAGCGGCTCTGGTAATAGCACCGTCATTTATGGCATTGTCAGTACTGGTGGAGGGTCAACGCCGATTGCCATCAGCGGTGCCGCAGTAACGATTTATCAAATCGACTCTGGGGTATCTTCGGCTCTTGCTCAAACTACGTCAGATGGCTCAGGTAATTTTTCTGTAAAAATACCCAGCAATTCTGCTAATACAAGCAGTAATCCCATTACCTACTATGCAGTTGCAAACAAGTCTCCCAGTATTCAGTTCATTGCGAGCTTGGGTACAGGCCCTCTTACTGCAGTACGGATTAACGAGCTTACTACCGTGGCATCAGCCTATGCTTTTGCCCAATTCTTTCGTAATGATTATTCGATTGGGGGCAGCGCTCTGCCTATAAGTATTGCAGCGGGCATGGCTGAGAATTTGGTTTCCGCAGAATCGGGCACTGCTGCTAACGTCATTCGAACTTCACCGAATGGTTATGAAACCAATACCTGGAGTGCGCTTGGTACGCTGGCGAATGTCTTGGCAGGGTGTACTCAGGGTGTAGCTAATGCCTGTACCAACTTATTTGCCTTAACCCCTTCAGCAAGCGGTGTTACCCCAACGAATACCTTGCAAGCGATGGTGAACATCGCATTAAATCCTACCGTGAATGTCAGCGGCATTTATGACCTAGGGAATGTGGTGACAAGCTATACGCCAGCGCTGACTACTAACCAGGGGCCTAATTCCTCAGCGCCACTACAAAAGCTCGATGCTTGGACAATGGCGGTCAAGGTCAACAACACTGGCAGCAGCGGCTGCCCATTCGGTGGCCCCGGTAATGTGGCGTTTGATATTAATGGATATGCGTGGATTAACAATAATGTGATCCAAGGAACACCCAATTCTTCAAATTGTTTAATAGTGCTTAAGCCCAATGGTCAGGCAGCTAACGGGATTGCTAACACTCCCATCTCACCGATCACTGGCGGCGGTATTTTGGGTTCAGGGTTTGGAGTTGCGGTCGATAAACTAGGATACATTTGGTCAGGCAGTTTTGGCTGGGGCAATAATGTGCCGACTAGTGGAGCCGTAGCAAAGCTATCTTCACTCGGGGTGCCAATTTCTCCTGCCGCAGGTTATACCTCAGGCTTGTTGAGGGTCCAAGGCACTGCAATCGATCAATCCAATAATGTCTGGATGGCGAGCTATGGTAACAGGGCCGTCGTGGTGTATCCCAATCAAACGACAACACCGATCAGTTATGAAGATAATAATATCGAGCCTTTTGGTATGGCCATTACGAGCGATGGCTATGCATGGGTGAGCTATACAGGATCAGATACGGTTTCTAAATTGCGTTATAGAAATGGCGGTGTTTCGAAATTATTTACAGTTTCTCTGCCGAGCGGTAGCAATCCAAAAGGGATAGCAGTAGATTCTCTTGGCAATGCTTGGGTAGCAGCAGGGGCAACGTCTACGGTATATGCCATCAACTCCAGCGGCACGATTGTGGGAACCTATACAGGGCAGGGCATTAATGGCCCTTGGGGCATTTCATTGGATGCCAAAGGAAATGTTTGGGTGTCAAACTTTGGGACTAGCAGTCCTAGCTTGCGCTACAGCATTGTGCAATTGTGTGGAGCGACCGGAAACTGCCCAACCGGAGTCGCTATGGGAACGGCGATGACTCCAAGTACTGGCTTTACCTTACCCTCTGGGGGGGAGTCAGGTATTACTAAACTCTGGTCAGCCTTTGTATGGAACAGGAGCGCCACCGTCTTATTTGCCATTAATGCGATTAACGTCAGTGAATGCGGACATGGCCGGAAATATTTGGGCAGCGAATAACTGGAAGCCTGCTGGATTAAATGATGTGCTCTTAAACCCTGGTGGTGATGGCATGGTCATTTTTGTTGGAGTGGCAGCGCCGACTAAGGCGCCTAGCTTGGGACCAGCACAAGCACCTTAGTTTTTCAGCTACTAAAGTGATTTTCAGTATCAGAGAAAAATCTTAGGAAGTGCAAGTGATGTATGCCGTGTGCAATCCAAAGAAGCTCAATCAACAGGCCCGATCGAAAAATACGCCTGCTGGCACCTTAAAGCGTTTTGCCAAAGCATTTATTTGGCGGACATTCAGTTCGCGAGCACCAGAAAGAATTTGAGAGATAACGCTTTGATTTCCGACCTCGGGTAAATCGGACTGTTTAAGCCCATGCTCCTCCATCAAAAATGAGAGAAGTTCTTGGGGTTTTGTATCTGGCACATTAAAGTGCTCCAAATCATATGCCCGAATTAATTCGCTTGTCAGTTCAAATAAATTGAGAAGAGAATGTTTTTTAGATGAGCCGATGATATCGCTCAGCATATCTGCGAGCTCAACCATCTTCCGGTATTGTTTTTCGGAGTGAATCTGATGCGATTGAGCTTGCATAGTGATGCCAGTATTTTGTTGCGGTTGTTTGAAACTAATTTCGATCATTACATCATTAGACGGCTACTGTAATTTCAATATGACATCCAAGAACAGTAGCAGCAGCTTCAATCTGATCAAACTTAGATGAGTGTTTTAAATCAAATAATCTATCAATTTGAGGCATATGCCAGCCTAGGCTACGTGCTAGTTCGGCTTTCTTAATTCCTTGATCCATCATCGCTTGATATTCACCTAACTTTGCGGACTCTAGTGCAGAGGGGCTAACAAGCTTTTGCCCGCGCTTAGCTTTGCTAGGCTTGGGCAGTGGCTTACGTGCATCAACATAAAAAGATAATCCTGTTTCCAATGCATCCACAGCATTAGAGAGCGCATCGGCTTCAGTTTTGCCAAATGTAATAGCTTCTGGTACATCTTTAAATGTAACAAGAAGATCTCGACCATCTTTGGTAATTGTTGCTGGATACTTAAACATGTAACCCCCCTTTATTTCAAGCCTAACTGTCGTTTGTTTGACGGTATAAACTTAGACGGCCTGAGAATTTGGACATTTAATATTGTCTAGGATTTGAATAACCCGAAAGCAAAGAGGGTAGGAAGGCTTCTCCTTGCGAAGGAACAGCTAAAGAATATTTGGCTCGATTTCGAGTTCTACGCCGAATTTATCCAACACTTCTGTCTGAATACGTTCTGCTAGATTTAATATGTCAGCAGATGTGCCGCCACCATGATTAACCAGCACTAGCGCTTGATTTTCATAAACGCCTACAGCGCCGACACGCTTGCCTTTAAAGCCGCATTGATCAATTAACCATCCAGCCGCTAACTTTCGCTTGCCAGTGGTATCCGGGTATGACACGATATTTGGAAATTGCTCAATCAATCGCTGGTGCTGTTCCTTATCCACGATTGGATTCTGGAAAAAACTACCAGCATTACCAATTACCTTGGGATCTGGCAATTTCATCGATCGGATAGCGCAGACGGCATCAAAAATTTGCTTAGCAGTTGGAGTAGAGTTTGTGTTTGTGTTTGTGTTTGCGAATTGCTTTGCCAGATCGGCGTATTGCAATCTCGCTTGCCAAGCTTTGGGGATTTTAAAAACGACCTTGGTCACGATCAATCGATTGGGATTTTGCTTGAAGTAGCTATCGCGATAGGCAAATCGGCATGCTTCTTGCGGGAGAGTGACAAAGGCATGAGCCGCAGAATCAAATGCTTCGATGTTGTCAATGTATTCACCAATCTCCAGGCCGTAAGCGCCAATGTTCTGAATAGGGGCTGCACCAACCGTTCCAGGTATGAGTGCCAGGTTCTCAAACCCTGGAAGGTGGTGTTCTAGTGTCCAAGCGACCAATTCATGCCAGTTGACCCCGGCACCTACCGCTAGCCATGTACTTTGTTCATTTGATTTGATTACTTCCTGCCCCAGAATATTAATGAGTAGGGTTGCTCCAGGTAATGCGTCTGGAAGGATCACATTACTGCCACCACCCAATACACGCCAGGCCAGTTTCTGATCACTCAACTCCTGCATTAGGGGCGGTAATTGCTCTGCAGAGCTAATTTCATATGCCAATTCCGCTATTGAATCCAAGCCAAAGCTATTCCGGTGCTTGAGTCCCAGATTGGGAGTCAATTTTGCTGGATGGGGCGCATTTTTCGCGGAGTTCATGCCACAATCTTATTCGTGTTCGAGTTTCTGTTCGTAATTTATGAAAAAACTTGAAAAGTAACAATGCAATGATTGAATTTGCAGAATTGAATACCCAGATTATTTAAGGAGTTTGAGATGCCCTCATTTGACGTAGTGTGTGAGCCAGACATGATTGAATTGAAAAATGCAATCGAGCAATCGAATAAAGAGATTACCAATCGCTTTGACTTTAAAGGCTCCGATAGCCGGGTTGAGCAAAAAGATGAGACTTTGATCTTGTTTGGAGATGATGACTTTAAGTTAGGTCAAGTTCGCGATGTTCTCTACGGCAAGATGGCTAAACGCAATGTGGATGTGCGCTACCTGAAAGACGACAAAAAAGAGACTATTGGCAGTGATAAGCGCAAGCAGACAATGAAGATTCAAAAAGGGATTACTTCAGAGTTAGCTAAAAAAGTAGTGCGCATCATTAAAGACAGCAAGATCAAAGTGCAGGCGAGTATTCAGGGGGATGCGGTTCGTGTAACAGGCACTAAGCGCGACGATCTGCAAGAAACCATGGCAATGCTCAAGAAGGAAGTATCCGAGGCCCCATTAGGCTTTAATAACTTCCGTGACTAATTCTCTCTAAAAGAGTAATTGGGTATCGTCTCAATACCCACTTGCAGATTGCAGTAATGTATATTATAGTAATATACATTAATGATCGATTTTCAAAAAATAGTTGGGTTTCAGTGGGATGCGGGCAATGCTTACAAGAATCACAATAAGCACGATGTTTCTCAAGGTGAGGCAGAGGAGATTTTCTTCAATCAACCTTTATTGATTGAGGGTGATGAGAACCATAGTTATGTGGAGAGTCGGTTTCTCGCTTTAGGCATTACGAACACCATGAGACTTTTATCAATTATTTTTACTCTGCGTAGTCAGGAAACCCTGATTCGCATAGTTTCAGCAAGATCGATGAGTAAGAAAGAAAGGGCGTTCTATGAAAAAGCCTAACAAATTAGCCATTCCATCCTTTGGGGATGAAAAAGAGGAGCGCATTTTTTGGGAAAAAAATGATGCTGCTGATTACTTTGATTTATCAAAAGCTAAACGGGTAACCATGCCCAATTTGAAGCCCACAACAGCTTCTATATCTCTACGCCTATCCCAAAGTTTTCTCGAGGGTATTAAGTTGCAGGCTAACAAGATTGATGTTCCCTACCAGTCTTTGATGAAGATTTGGTTAGCAGAAAAGTTGGAAGAGGCTACCAAGTAATATGCAACCCGCAAGCCAAGAAGCTATTGAGCGCTTCTGCGATGCTTGTTGGCTGGAAGATGGTTTGGCAAAAAACAGCTTATCTGCCTATCGCCGAGATCTATTGCTCTTGGCCCAGTGGCTGAAACAGGATTCTGGTATCGATCTCTACGGCGTTGCAGAAAAAGATCTCACTGCATACATCGCACATCGCCGAGCTGATAAGGCGACTACTGCCAATCGTCGCTTGACGGTATTCAAACGCTTTTATCGCCATGCCCTGCGCATGAACTTGGTTAAAAGTGACCCTTGTATTGGTTTGCGTGCCGCCAAGCAAGCATTGCGTTTCCCGAAGACCTTGAGTGAAGATCAGGTCACTACCTTGCTCAATGCCCCTGATGTAGAGACAGCACTGGGATTGCGAGATCGCACCATGTTGGAGTTAATGTATGCCAGTGGTTTGCGTGTTTCTGAGATCGTGGCATTAAAGACAGTTGCATTGGGTCTAAATGAGGGTGTGATCCGAGTTGTGAATGGTAAGGGTGGCAAGGAGCGTTTGGTGCCATTTGGTGGTGAGGCAGGGCAATGGTTACGTCGCTATCTAGCGGATGCGAGAACGCCATTACTTGAAGGCAAGACCTCTGATGCGGTCTTCATTGGGCGTCACACTGGCACAGGCCTCACTCGTCAAGCTTTTTGGGCGCTGATAAAGCGCTACGCTACCATCGCTAATATTCCAGTAGCCTTATCTCCGCATACGCTGCGACATGCCTTTGCTACTCATTTACTCAATCATGGTGCAGATTTAAGAGTTGTGCAGCTACTTTTGGGACATGCCGATATCTCTACTACTCAGATATATACCCACGTGGCCAGAGAGCGCCTCAAGTCTATTCATCAGCAGCATCATCCGCGCGGCTAGGGGTTTCAGATTGATATCATTTTATGATATCATTTAGGTAATGAATAGCAAACACCAAAAAACTCTACAGGCAGAGTGTTTGCTAAACCCACTTCTGCAACGATAGAGTGGAGAAAGATTGAATTATTGTTGATAGCAATTGGTAGTCAATGTGTTGAAGGTGAGGGATCTAGGGTAAGCTTTTTAATAAATAACCACAGGCTGGATCTGCATAGGCCACACCCCAGTAAAGAAGCAAAAAGGTATCAAGTAAAAGATGTTCAAAGTTTTTTGGTCCTAATAGGAGTTAAGCCATGAACAAGCCGCTAAGTTACAAGAATTACTCTGCCAACGTTGAGTTTGATGCAGATGATCGTATTTTTGTCGGTCACTTGACTGGCATTACAGATATCGTCTCTTTTCATGGCGAGTCTGTTTCGGAGTTAATTAAAGCCTTCGAAGCGGCGGTGGATGGTTACATCACTATGTCGGAAATGCATGGTGTAAAGCCACAAAAACCATATTCTGGAAAGTTGATGTTGCGCATTTCACCAGAAATTCATGCGAAAGTAGCAAGAACTGCTGAGGCATCAGGAAAGAGTATTAATGCCTGGGTCGCCGATGTATTGCAGGCTGCGTAATAGAGAGCTCGCAGTATAGTTTTTACTCTCCACACTCCTTCATGAAGTCATCAGACACGGATGGCCCGTTTAAGAAAAAGTTATCCCAAGTGTTTGCTAAGGGTGAAATGATTCTCTCATGACCGCGAATACGGACAATGACCTGTTTCACTTTATCTGGCAAGCAAGCCTCGGTGGGTAACCTGACTGCTTGACTCTGATTGCAAGTAAGTACAGTCGAAATGACTATTGGCATGGCACCTCCTCATACATTCAACACTACTGTAGCAAAAATCTTACTTCTGGATAGTTAAAAACCATTATTTGGAGAAGTGTTTAAGATAGCACAATGAATTTCTCCTTAGATCTATTGCTGATTCCAGCTGCCTACCTGATTGGTTCCATCTCTTTTGCGGTAGTGGTCAGTAAGTGCATGCGCTTGCCCGACCCCCATTCTTATGGCTCAGGTAATCCCGGCGCTACTAACGTTCTGCGCACAGGCAATAAGCTTGCAGCCGTCCTTACACTCATTGGAGATGCGCTAAAGGGTTATTTTGCAGTGATGCTAGCGAGAGCATTGCTCGGCGATGCAGCTTTGACATCGACACTCAATTCTTGGTTATTGTGCGGGGTGGTAGTAGCAGTGTTCCTGGGTCACCTGTTCCCAATTTTCCATGGCTTTAAGGGTGGTAAGGGTGTAGCTACAGCTTGCGGCATCTTGTTTGGAATTAATTGGATCTTAGGTTTAGCAACTCTGAGTACTTGGATCATTGTTGCGACATTCATGCGCTACTCATCACTTGCTGCGCTAGCTGCTGCTGTATTCGGCCCTGTTTACTTTATATTTTTATTTGGTTTTCACCCAATGGCGCTTGCCTTAGCGGTGGTAAGCGCATTATTAATATGGCGCCATCGTAACAATATTACTAATCTCCTGAATGGGACTGAGAGCCGTATTGGTTCAAAGAAAAAAGCTCAAGCAGAGCACTCAACTAAAGGACATTGATGACTATCGCCTATTGGTGCATTCTGTTTATGGGGCTATTTCCGATTGTGGCAGCAGGGATTGCCAAAAAAGGTTTTGAGGGTTATGACAATGGCATGCCAAGACAATGGCTTGCTCAGCAGACAGGCTTTCGGGCGCGAGCGAATGCTGCTCAAGCAAATTTATTCGAGTCTCTTCCTTTATTCTTTGCTGCAGTGATCATCGCATCGATGGCTAACGCGCCACAAAATAGGGTCGATTTATTAGCAATGGGATTTGTACTGACGCGTATTGCTTATCTGATTTGCTATTTAGCCAATTGGCCAACTACGAGGTCAATCGTTTGGCTTGCTGGATTAGTGTGTGTCGTGGCGATCTTTTTTCAGATCTAAATCCATTCACCAACCCTTGCTGAGATAGCCCCTCAAAAAATCATCTTTTAATTAGTATAAAAAATTCATCGAGACAAAAAATATTTATGGCCACTAAGAAAATTGCAACAAAGTCAGTTGTTAAAACACCTGTCAAGAAAGTTGCCAGCGTAAAGCCTGTTAAGGCAGCTACTACAAGTAAGAGTGAAAGTGGTACACCGTTGTCGGTAGTGATTCGTCGACGTATCGAGGCTCAAAAAGCACGCTTTCATGCAAATGACAATATTTCTAAGTTTATTCAACCAGGAGAGCTAGAGGGCTTGGTGGATGAGGTTGCACAGAAGATGCAGGCAGTCTTAGAGAGCTTGGTTATTGATACTGAGAGTGACCACAATACTCAAAATACCAGTCAACGTGTTGCCAAAATGTTTGTTAAAGAGGTCTTTAATGGTCGCTATGTTGAGCAGCCTTCCTTAACGAAATTCCCGAATGTCAGCCGCCTTAATGAGTTGATGATTATTGGGCCCATTACTGTTCGCAGTGCTTGCTCTCACCATTTCTGCCCCATCATGGGCCGGGTTTGGATTGGCGTCTTACCTAATAAAGAATCTGCACTCATTGGTTTATCGAAGTACTCGCGCTTAACTGAATGGATCATGTGTCGACCACAAATCCAAGAGGAGGCAGTGGTGGAGTTGGCAGATATGCTAGAGAAAAAAATTAAGCCTATTGGGGTTGCTATCGTCATGGAAGCAGACCACTTTTGCATGCAATGGCGCGGTGTTAAAGACCCTAATTCGAGGATGATTAACAGTGTGATGCGCGGAGCGTTCTTAAAGGACTCGAATTTGCGTCGTGAGTTTTTATCTCTTTTAGATAAGAGGTAAGAGACGAAAGACAAGAGAAGAAAGACAAGAGACAAGAGATGAGAGACCAGGGTAATTAAAGAGAAGATGACAGCACTACTTAGCTTGTTGATGAGCGCAGTCTTGTTTGGGTGCTCTTTATATCCGGACGTCAATCGTGACCCCGCCAAAAATAATCAAGCGACTTTTCGACAAGATGCCGTAGATTGTGCTCGAGCATATCCAGAGTCGGGATCTGGGACTCATATTAAGCAACGTATTGGCTGTATGAATCTAAAAGGTTGGCGCTAACGACATCTCGTAAGTCTGTGGTGCATCCAGTGCAGTTGGGTACTTTCTTGGTTGAGAACAGTTCTCAACAAAATAGCTAAGTAAATCAATAGCTTGGGCTGCCCATAGCTGAGTAATTTGATCTGCTCTATGATCCATTTAGTGCATTCTTTGTTCTATTTCACTTTCTGGAGTTCATATGAAAAATAGTCGTCGCCAATTTATGATTTTGTCTGCTGCTGGTGCTTGCACATTAGCTTTGAACGGTCATGTTCAGGCTCAAGCCATGCTTGCTGAAACTGATCCACAAGCTGTTGCTTTGGGTTACAAGGCTGATGCCTCCAAAGTGGATAAAGCGAAATATCCTAAATACGCTGCAGGTCAAATTTGCAGCAACTGTGCCTTGTATCAAGGTAAAGCAGGTTCTGCCGCTGGTGGTTGCTCTTTGTTTGGTGCTAAGCAAGTTGCTGGCCCAGGCTGGTGCTCTGCTTACGCTAAGAAGGCTTAAGCTCTGCTGACAGTTTGAGTATTCAGTAAAAATGGCTGCCCTACGAGGCAGCCATTTTTTTTACTTATTCTGGCCATTTCTGGAGAACAGCTCCCGCGGCAAGCTGGGAGTCTGATTGTACTGCTTGATTATTGTTGCTTAGTGGCTGCAATCGACAAAATGCAGTCCTTGATACCGTAGTTGTGATATTTCCCGGCATTTTCCTTTTTAAGGGATTGGGCGCACTCCAAAACAGAGTTGCGAACATTGGTTTTGGGGGTGGCATTGGTGGTCATAGTACGAATTCTCATGATCTATTGGTTTGGTAAAAACTGCTTTTAGAGCATATTCCAAAAAATCGAGTGCTGCCTAATAAACCTATAAAATTAATACCTATTTACTTATTTGTCTATTAAAGCGAAAGCGCGAAGTCCTATTTACTATATGACCCAAGTCATCCCAGCCACCCCAGTCATTCTTTGCGGCGGATCCGGTACACGGCTATGGCCTTTATCGCGCTCGGGCTTTCCGAAGCAGTTTTTAGTGCTTTCTGGGGATAACTCCAGTCAGAGTTTGTTTCAACAGGCAATCGAGAGAATTCACTCTATCGGAAGCACTCAGATTCAATTGGGTACTACCTTGATTGTGACCAATGAAGACCATCGCTTTTTAGCTTTGGATCAATTGCGAGAACTCAAAGAGGTGCGAGCTACCTTATTGCTTGAGCCATCAGGCCGCAATACTGCTCCAGCACTGACCTTGGCAGCATTCTGCGCAATGGATGGCGAGCTGAATGAGCAGATGAATGAGCAGATGAATGCGCAGGGTGGATCCCATGATCCTATTTTGATCATCACTCCAGCTGACCAAACAGTCAAAAATTCAATAGCTTTTACTAAAGCCTTGCAAGATTGTGTGGCTCTGGTTGCTAGCGATACGACTAATCAAACGATTGCCATTTTAGGTATTACGCCAACTGCTCCTGAAACTGGCTATGGTTACATTCGTCGTAGTACTGTAGTTGGATCTCATCATGAATACACAGTGGAAGCGTTTGTTGAAAAGCCGGATGCCAAGACTGCCCAAACCTATTTAGAAGACGGTAACTATCTTTGGAATAGCGGCATGTTTGTCATGCGTGCGAGCACTTGGCTTGCCGCTTTAAAAGAATTCCGTCCCGATATTTTTGGTGCAACTGAAACGGCTTGGGTTGGTAAGACGACAGATCAATCAGGTCAAACTACTTTTGTACGTCCGGACAAGGTAATTTTTAATACTATTCCTAGCGAGTCGATTGACTATGCGGTGATTGAAAAGTGCCCCAAATCCAATTTTTCCATCAAGATGGTTGAGCTCGATGCCGGCTGGAATGACCTGGGTGCATGGGATGCCGTATGGCAAGTGGGTCAACAAGATGGCGAAGGTAATGTCACTTCTGGTGATACGTTACTGAGTAACACCAAGAACTCCTTGATTCATGCTAGCACCCGTTTGGTGAGCGCAGTAGGAGTGGAAAATTTGATTATCGTTGAGACGGCAGATGCCGTATTGGTGGCCGATCGGTCCAATAGCCAAGATGTGAAACACATCGTCAATCAATTAGACACACAGCAGCGGGAAGAAAAAAACCTCCACCGTAAAGTTGCGCGCCCTTGGGGTTGGTACGACAGTGTGGATGAAGGCGAACGATTTAAGGTCAAGCGTATTCAGGTGAAGCCGGGGGCGAGCCTCTCTTTGCAAATGCATCACCATCGTGCCGAGCACTGGATTGTGGTTAAAGGGGTTGCAGAGATTACCAATGGTGATCAAGTGATCACATTGACTGAGAATCAAAGTACGTATATTCCGCAAGGACAAACCCATCGCTTAGCCAATCCCGGAACAACTCCTTTGGAGATTATTGAGGTGCAGTCTGGGAGCTACTTGGGTGAAGACGATATTGTGCGGTTTGAAGATACCTATGGGCGTAGCTAAGAATTACCAGAAAAATGATTAACGATGTAGATTGAAAAACTAGATAAAGAAACTAATAAAGTTATGACCACTAAACAAAAAGTAGCTCTCATCACCGGTATCACTGGCCAAGATGGTTCCTACCTTGCCGAGTTCCTTTTAGAGAAAGGTTATATCGTTCACGGTATTAAGCGCCGTGCCTCTTCTTTTAATACCGAGCGCATTGATCATCTGTATCAAGATCCCCACGTTAATCATCCAGACCTCATTCTGCATTACGGTGATTTAACGGATACCAGTAACTTGGTGCGCATTATTCAAGAATGCCAGCCTGATGAGATTTATAACTTAGGTGCTCAGTCTCATGTAGCGGTATCTTTTGAATCTCCTGAGTACACGGCAGATGTCGATGCGATGGGCCCACTCCGAATGCTTGAAGCTATTCGGATCTTGGGTTTGGAGAAAAAGACCCGCTTTTATCAAGCCTCTACTTCTGAGCTCTATGGCTTAGTGCAAGAAATTCCGCAAAAAGAGACTACCCCGTTTTATCCACGTAGTCCTTATGCAGTAGCAAAGCTTTATGCCTATTGGATTACCGTGAACTACCGTGAAGCCTATGGCATGTATGCATGTAATGGCATCTTGTTTAACCATGAGTCTAAGCGCCGTGGTGAAACCTTTGTAACCCGTAAGGTCACTCGTGGTTTAGCCAATATTGCACAAGGTTTAGAGAAATGTCTTTACATGGGCAATATTGACGCCTTACGTGACTGGGGTCATGCCAAAGACTATGTCCGTATGCAGTGGTTGATGTTGCAACAAGATAAGCCGGATGATTTTGTGATTGCGACAGGTGTGCAGTTCACTGTTCGTGAATTCATTACCCGTAGCGCTAAACAGTTAGGCATCACCCTTAAATTTGAAGGAAAGGCCGAAAATGAACAAGCTATTGTTGCAAGCATTGAGGGCGATAAAGCACCAGCACTAAAAGTGGGCGATGTGATTGTGCAAATCGATCCACGCTACTATCGTCCTACTGAAGTAGAGACCCTCTTGGGTGATCCTACTAAAGCCAAAGAGAAGCTGGGCTGGGTTCCAGAAATTACGCTAGATCAAATGATTGTCGAGATGGTTGCCAACGACTTGGATCAAGCTAAGCAACATGCCCTACTGAGTAAGCATGGTTACTCTGTAGCAGTGGGTAAAGAAAACTAAGAACTAAGAACTAAGAACAAAGAACAAAAAGTAAAATCAAAAAAGATAAAAAGATAAAAAGATAAAAAGATAAAAAGCATCAGCATGAGTAAAGATCTGAATCAAAAGATTTATGTTGCCGGCCATCGTGGCATGGTGGGTTCTGCCATTGTGCGTAATCTTCAAGCCAAAGGCTTTACTAATATCGTTACCCGCACGCATAGCGAGTTAGATCTGACCAATCAAGCCGCTGTAGAAGCGTTCTTCCAGACTGAGAAGCCTGATCAAGTCTATTTAGCGGCTGCTAAGGTGGGTGGTATTCATGCGAACAACACATTTCCGGCCGAGTTCATTTATCAAAACCTCATGATGGAAGCCAACGTGATTCATCAGGCTTTTGTCAGTGGAGTCAAAAAACTCTTGTTCTTGGGATCAAGTTGCATATATCCAAAGCTGGCCCCGCAACCGATGAGTGAGTCTGCCTTATTGACTGGAACGCTTGAGCCAACCAATGAGCCTTATGCCATTGCCAAGATTGCGGGCATTAAATTGTGTGAAAGCTACAACCGCCAGTATGGTCAAACTCACGGAATAGATTACCGCTCAGTCATGCCGACTAATCTCTATGGTCCTGGGGATAACTACCACCCTGAAAATAGCCATGTGATACCCGCACTCATCAGACGGTTTCACGAAGCAAAAATACATCAATATCCTGAAGTGGTTATCTGGGGGACGGGGAAGCCCAAGCGCGAGTTTTTGTATGTCGATGATATGGCGGCTGCTTCGGTATTTGTGATGGACTTAGAAAAAGAGATTTATGAATCCCATAGCAACCCAATGGAAAGCCACATCAATGTGGGCTACGGTAGTGATGTAACGATTGCGGAGTTGGCACGTGAAGTGGCCAATGCGACTGGGTATGAAGGGGGGATTAGCTTTGACTCTAATAAGCCGGATGGCGCCCCACGTAAATGGATGGATTCATCAAAATTACATGGTTTGGGATGGGCTCCACTGGTAGAGTTGCCGGTAGGATTGCAAAGCGCCTATCAAGCTTACCTTGCCACATTAAAACTGTAGTAATCGGGTTACTGTGAATATTCAATTTGGACTGTTTATTCAAGTATCTGCCACTAATATCGGTAGCGGCCTAAATCATTTGCGAGAGATGCGCGCTTTTTGGTAAAGAAATTTCACGCATTACGAGGGTTAATTGAATAATGAAGATTATTGCTCACCGAGGTCTTTGGTTTAAACCAGATGAAAAAAATACACTAGTAGCATTTGAACGCGCCTTGCAAAATGGATTTGGTATTGAAACTGATTTTAGGGATCGCAATGGGGAGCTGGTCATTAGCCATGATCCTGCAGCAGCTGATTCAATTGAGGCAAATGTATTCTTTGAATTATGCAATCAATATCCAGATGCGGACCCACATGCCATAAATATAAAATCCGATGGTTTGCAAAAATTACTTGCCCCACATCTCCTTGCATGGAGTCCTGATCGATATTTCGTATTTGACATGTCAGTGCCAGACTCCCTGGGCTATCTCAAGCAAAACATGAATACGTTTACCCGGGTAAGTGAGTACGAGTCTTACCAAGATTTTGATGGAAAAACTACTGGTGTCTGGTTAGATGGGTTTGGTGGGGAATGGTTTGGGGCTGAGCAAATCGATCATTACTTGGCACTAGGTAATTCTGTAGCAATAGTATCTCCTGAGCTACACGGACGAGATCATGAATCGCTTTGGGCTAAGATTAAATCGCTGTACACTTCAAATATGTCATTAATGCTTTGCACAGATTTGCCCTTAGAGGCAAAGAAATATTTCTCATGATTAAAATCAAGTGCGTTATTTTCGATATGGATGGCGTCTTGATAGATGCTCGTGATTGGCACTACGAAGCCTTAAATAGAGCTTTGGCAATCTTTGGTTTTCAAATTTCAAGGCATGATCACCTGGTTACTTATGATGGTCTGCCAACCACGAAGAAGCTAGAAATCCTGAGCACGCATTCTCAATTACCAAATCAATTGCATGGCTTTATTAATGATCTGAAGCAAATCTTCACCATGGATATTACGATGACAAAATGTGCTCCTACATTCTGTCATGAGTATGCTATTTCAAGATTAAAAAGTGATGGATATCGCATGGCGGTTTGCTCAAACTCTATCCGAGATACCATTACTTCGATGTTGTCTAAAGCAGCCTTAATTGATTACTTTGATTTTTATTTATCCAATCAAGATGTGACTAAATCCAAACCTGACCCCGAGATCTATTTAAAAGCAATTCAGCGCTTTGGAGTGCACCCGAGTGAGTGTCTAGTATTGGAAGATAATGCCAATGGCATTCGTGCAGCCAAGGATGCTGGAGCTCATGTAATGAAGATTGATCAAGTGACGGATGTGAGCTACGCCAATATTGTGAAATATATTCAAAAGATTGAGGCGACTTCATGATTAATGTACTTATTCCGCTGAGCGGCGGATCCAAGTTCTTTGATTCTGAGGAATATTTTTATCCAAAAATGCTGGTTGAGATCTTGGGTAAACCCATGATTCAGCATGCTATTGAAAATCTGCAGACATTGCGGGAAGATTTGCAATTTACCTTTGTAGTTAAAAAAAGTGACTGTACTCAGTTTCACTTAGATGACACTCTCCGACTCTTGACTGATGCAGAATGCAAGATTGTCGTTCTGGACGAAGAGACTAAGGGCGCTGCCTGTAGCGCTTTAATGGCTATTGATGCTATCAATAATGATGATCCCTTGGTGATTGCCAACTTTGATCAAGTGATTGATTGCAATCTTTCTGAGTTGTATGATGAATTTCATAATTCAGACAGTGATGCAGGGTGTCTTGTTTTCAGTACGACTCATCCTCGATGGTCATTTGTTTTGCTTGATGAGCAGGATTGCGTACTAGAGACTGCAGAAAAGAGGCCCTTGAGCCGAAATGCCATCGCCGGTTTTTATTGCTATAAGCAAGGCAAAGATTTTGTTGAGGCTGCCAAGTCAATGATTTTGAAATCTTGCTCTAACGCAGATGTATTTTATATTTCCCCTACCTTTAACGAGTTAATTCTTAAGGGTAAGAGCATCAAGGCACTTCGCATCCCTAACGAAAAATATCATAGCTTCTATACGCCTCAAAAAATTGAAGAGTACGAGAAGGGTTTATGAAAAAGTATCAACTAAACACGATGACCAAGGGGTGGTTTGTTGGTGACTTCTCGCCAACCATCATTAAAACTCAAGAAGTTGAGGTGGGCGTTAAGCAGTATCTCAAGAATGAATATGAAGAAACGCACCATCATAAAATTGCCACCGAAGTTACGGTAATCGTCTCTGGAAAAGTGCGTATGAATGGTGAGATTTTTGTTGCTGGCGATATCATCGTTATCGAGCCGGGGGAGTCTACCGATTTTGAAGTTTTAGAAGATGTCACAACGGTAGTTGTGAAATACCCTGGTGCTCAAAACGATAAATATATGGGTGCATCAAGTTGAACATAGTAATTCCGATGGCAGGCCTGGGCTCTCGCTTTGTCAAGGCAGGTTACCAAGCCCCAAAACCGTTAATTGATGTTGCCGGGAAGCCTATGATTGTGAGGGTGATGGAAAACCTGCAACAACCCGGAGCTACATTTACTTTATTGGCTAGAAAAGAACATATTGATAGCAATCAAGGGCTAGTTGCCCAAATACAGTCAGACTTTAATGCAGTGTTTGTTCCCATTGATAAATTGACTGAAGGCACCGCTTGCACCGTTTTATTCGCTAGGTCTCATCTTGATCCTAATCAGGAAGTAGTTATCGCTAATTCTGATCAAATTATTGACAACTGCTTTACTCAGTTTTTGATCGATGCCAAGGTAAGGGATCTAGATGGATCGATCTTGACTTTTATTGATGCAGAGTTAAATCCGAAATGGTCCTTTGCGAAGATTGATGCTGCGGGATTGGTTACTGAAGTTCAGGAAAAAAAAGTCATCTCTGAATTTGCAACAGTAGGAATCTATTATTTTAAACGTGCCGACGAGCTGGTTGACAGCATCATTCAGATGATCATTGAAAATGACCGTGTGAATAACGAATTTTATACATGCCCCGTTTATAACTACCTCATTCGCGAGGGAAAAAAGGTGGGCATATTTAACATAGACCAATCCCAAATGCATGGAATTGGCACCCCAGAAGATTTAAACACCTACCTGAAGCTTATTCAAGGTTAACACTCTCTATGGGTACTGTTTCATCTTTTCTTCAGCCGCTTAAAGAAAATATTAAATTCCGTTTACGGTGGCGGTACCTGTGGAAAGATTGGTTTTTAGGAAGACATGCTTGTCTTGGGTATGACGTTCTAAAGTACTACGACAAACTACCAAGAGAGGTTAACTTTCAAAAAGGTCGTGCAGATCTTTTGCTGCGGTATTGGGCTGATAAATCACTTCTACCAATCAGTAGTCGACTTTCCCCATTGATGGCAAGAAACGATGTGCTACCGCACATTCGTCAGTTAGAGTTTTTTAATTGCTTACCGATGCATCCACCCCGATTTATTTTGATGGATTCATTTGCAGAGCTTACAGATCAATTGTTTACGCAACGTTCTGAAGGGTGGCAATTTTGTTGCGCCTATAGCGATTTAGTTCAGGAGAAGTCATTTTCTGAAGAGTATGAAAGTAATGGCCTGCTACCCATTGAAAATATGAGGCAGGTCTACTTAGAGCTGTTTAGTTTTTTTATCAATAGGTGGGGTGCTGTACCTATTTACTTTTTACACTTTCCAATTGCCCTAGAAACTCGGGAAAACTTGAGAAAACGGCATGCGGCAATGATTGAAATTATCCATCAGATAGCACTGGAATATCCTAATGTTCACTCCATTGCAATTGATGAGTCAAGTGTTCAGTGGCCTAACAATACTCCTGAGGAGTTAAAGGCTTTTCCTTATCATTATGATGAGGAAACTTATCTCGCATTTAAGAAAAATATTGAGCAAGTAGCGCCATTACAGCGTTAAGTACTTGTTGATGAACTAGCGTTGGAAGTGAAAGCAGCCACAACCATAGATTTGACCTACTGTATTTGCTTGATTTGCTTGTGGGATGTATTTTCCTGCATCATTGATGTAAGAAAAATCAACAAGTTGCATATCTAAAAAATACGATAGTATTTGTTGGTACGTATAAATACGATGCGCGTTATATTGAATAATTGCCTTTTCGCCTAAGGGGACTACAAACAAGAGGCTTCCGCCCGTTGCAACTACTCTTTTTAGCTCAGCGATTGCTTTGAGGTCGCCTTGCGCATCTAGCGGATCGCCATAGCGCTCGAGTCCAATATGCTCAACTACATGCATGCAAGATAGCGATTGCACTGAATGATCTGGGAAGGGTAGATTCATCAAGTCGGCTTTGTTTGATTCAAGTCCCGACAGATTCAGCTTTGCTGGACGATAGTCATAAAAGCGAACGGGTACAAAAGCCGAGACTAAAGAAACAAATCGCAGACAAGAAGAAATATCAACATGTAACTCTGGTTTAGTTTTTGCTAAGACTCTTGCAGCCCAAGCAGTGTGAAATAAATAATGTGCATCAAACCCAGTGGTCGAAGTTGCATCATTGAGGCAAGGATAGCGATCCTCCCAGCGCATGTCAAAACGCCCATCTTCTAATAGATTTTTTTTGGCTGAAAAGTGTTTTGTAAATCTTGCTTTTCTGAAGTATTTCTTTAGAAGACTCATCTCAATGAACTTTGGTTTTATAGGGTGACATTTTGGAATTGACTAGCCCAGATATTTTCCTGAGCAGCGATCTCCTGTTGAATTTTATATTTCGATATTTTTTTCTTGAGACGCCCAAGAAGACCGCGGGAATGGTAGCCGCAAGGATGTATCTTAGCGCTATGCTGGGCCCACTGCGTTTCAGTCCACCATGGATGCTCCCATGCCTGACCTAAACTTCTAAATCCTGCTTGAGCTCCAAACCATAAAATTCCCAGTTGCTGATGGTCAATGAGTCTCAAGTAGTTTTCTGCAACAGACTTATGGTTTAACTGTTGACTGGCATGCTGATTAATTCGTGATCGATACAGGGCATAAAGTTCTGCTTCAGCGCAGTAGAGATCTTCTAGGGATGGCAGGCCAAGATATTCAGGTCCGAGCGCCACTCGATCCTGTTCGGACATATTAAACATCTGCTTGTAATTGAAGCCATCATCACTCCACAGTTTTTCCATCTCGTGGATATGTCCAAATGAGAATAGATCTGGCATGGTTGAAAAGCTATCTGGACTAATTGAAATATTACGAAACGCTGGAACAACAATTCTAGAATTCGTTCCCTCTGGAGGCGAAAAGTGCGCCCACTCCATCAATTGGTTTACTGCCATGCGTGTTGGCAGCATATCTGTTCGCCACTTGAGAACATAGTCACATCCAGCGGCTTTGGCGGCATCTAAACCCCTTGCGCTGGAGAAGCGTTGGTAGTTGCGGTTGGTAAATCCCGCTACGACAGGTTTTGGGCTTCTGATGAGCTCAAAGTCACCTTTTGGGATGATCTGTCCATCATTCCAGGTAGATAGGACCGTATAGTCAAAGAGATGGGGCAAGGTTTCAAGGATCAGTCTGCTACCCCTGCGGATATCGCCCTGAATAATGCAGCCGACTTTCATTGCCATTTCACCACTTATTTTGAATCTAATGATTTTAGCATTGGAGCCCTGTAGTAATTAGGCGCTCACGTGGTACACATTATTTAAAAAGTCTAATAAAGGGCTCGTAGGCAGTAAAATAACGCTAATTTCTATAAGTAAGACATATGCTTAAAACTCGCCAGTTATCGCTGATAAATTACCTTGGGTTATCCATCGTACTTTTAAGTGCTTGCTTACTATCCATTTGGGCAATGAAACACACCATTGCATTGCGCAACATCCTTTTAAGCCTGGGTTGTCTGCTTTCCATTATTTACATTTATCAAGCTAAAAAAATCGCGCCATTCTCGATTGCTTGGCGCAACCTCACACCATTTCTATTTATCGGCAGTCTCTTTATTTGGGTGCTGGTGCATTATTTTTTGTTTTCACAGGATTCAGTTCTGCAGCTTAAGGAGCTCAAGTCTATTTGGTTTCGGAGTCTGGAGGCATCCCTTTTAGGGTTCGTTTGCGGCCTAGTAATTGCTCAAAAGCCTTCCAGAATCAATTTATTAGCCTATGGGCTGATTGCTGGCTTTGCTGTTCTCTACTACCAATACTTGCCAAAGGTGTTGGCAACGCATCGGTTGTTTCATCCAGATCATTTCAATTACATTTTTTATGGAAAAATTAATGGGGTCTTGATTGGAACCCTGTTGATTGCGGGGGTTGGCGGTCATTTGACTGATCTACTATCGGGCAGTCTCGCTGGACGCTTGAAAATAGCTTTAAATGCCATTGCCTCGGCATTGATCGTTGCAATACCCCTATATGCTTATGTCTATATTTTTGATGCTAAAAATGGGATTGGGTTAGCTACCATCCTCGCTTTTGTCTGGATTTGTTGGGGGGTGTATGGATTTTTCAAGCCGAAACCTCAGGCGGAGCAACGGAAAAGCAAATTGGCATGGATTTTGATAATCCTATTAATGTTGAGTCTAGTTGCCCTATTTGGGCGGCTTCAGCTTAAACAACATCCAAGTTGGCAATATCTTATTGAGGATGTTCGGGAAAGTGTTCAGATTGACAAATATCCCCAATGGAAGAGTCCATCTACCCTGGGCTACCCAGTTCTGCCCTCGGGCAGGGTGATTACCCCCAATGTATTTGAGCGGGTTTCGTGGGCGACAGCCGGATTAACGTTGATCCCCAAAAATCCTTGGGGTAATGGCATTTTGCAATACCCTTTTGAGCGTTCGCTAATGCGGCAATTCCCCAATTCCCCACCTAATTCGTTACCAGGATCGACCCACAGTGGATGGATAGAGCTACTTCTATCATTTGGTTTTCCAGCCTTGATCTGCCTTTGGGGGGCTTTAGCATCAGTAGCATATGGGGCAATGAGAGGTTCAGCACCGACAAAAGGGGTGGCAATTAGTGTCTTAATAGCTATTTTTTGCCTATATACAGTTGGCGAACTTAGCAACCATCACGCGGTAGAAATATTACTATTTACCATTGCATTGTTGGCAGCTTTGAATTTAGGCCAAAGGCCGTCCAGTATGGAAGATTAGCGATGCTAAGTAACGCGGCCTAGATTACAATTAGTACTAAATTTTAGATGGGATTATGTTTTATCAAACAAGGCTCAATTCGAGGGCAATAGCGCGTTTTTTGGTTTGAGTTGATTCATCAAAGACCGCTAGTAGGCAGTATGATTTTTTCCCATTGTTTTTTAATAAATTAAGTGATTACCTAAATTGAGCAATCAAATTGTTATAGATGACTTAAAGCAAGAGGAGAATGAAATTTCCCTCCTCGATATCATTACTTTCATACAAGAGTCCTGGAAAAAGCTGGCAATTGCCGCTATTGTGGGAGCCATCTTAGGTTTTGCAAGCTGGAATTTCTTAGGCAGTTATCAAGCTGAGTATGTTTTACTAAATAATACCAATACCAATACCAATACCAATACCAATACCAGTATCAGCAGCAACACTAATTCGAGTAGCTATGCCCTGGATCTAGTTTCTTGGAAGACTATTCAAAAGAGTTTGCCAAACCTAGCGGCGCAAATTGAAGATGAGGGCAAGGCTCCTGAAGGTCAAGCCCGTCTTTACAGAGTCTTAGCAAATGATCAGTGGTGGCAAAAAAATGTAGTGCCTAGCTACGCTATCTCTAAAGCAGATACTAAAGATCTAGCGGCCATCAGTAAGGACCTCGACACTGCATCAACCACGATTTTGAGCTTAACACTAAAGTCAGATGGCCCCACAACAGAGAAGGCTGTAGAGAACGTACGCACAGTTGCCAAATTTTTACGTACCGGCAGCGCCTACCTACAGATACGTAATATTCTCAATAGCTACGAGAGCGAGACGATTTCGATGGTGGCTGATTTGCAAAAACGCATCACTTCCACTGAGATTGAGATGAGTTACCAAGTGCAGCGCGCCAAGAGTCTAGAGGAGTTGTATAAGCGTTTCCCCAGTGGTGCAAGCGGGGCTAACCAGGTGGTCGACCTTAAAGACTCGGGCGCTAAATACTTACCACTGGCTACCCAGATCATTGCGGCTAATAATGACATTAATCAGTTTAAAGAAACTTTGCAGCGCTATAAAGATCGCTTAGCGCAAATTGCGCTGATGAAGACCTTTGTAGACCAAGCCATTCCCTTGGCAGAACAAACCTATGACGGGCTTGTCTTAGATGAGCAGTTGCTTGAAGTAGAAGCTGCTATGAGAGCGAAGCTGGCAAAAGAGGACATTAAGCAGCAAGAAGCTTTAGATCAACTGCGTGGCCAGTTATTGGTAGTCAAAGCCCGCTTTACCAAAGGCTTGGAGGGTAATACTGCGCCAACAGCGAGCAAAAAAGGAATGATCAAAACTACGGCCGGTGGACTGGCAGGCGCGTTCTTCCTGATGCTATTCCTGCTCTTGGGTCAAAAAGTCTGGGTGAGTATTAAAGGTAGTCAAAAGAGTGGTGGTGTCAGATCATGATCCAACTAAAAGCAGTGGCTCGGGATCGGGCATTAGCGGGCGCAAGAAAAAGATTGTGAAGAATATTAAATGGAAGTAACTGATAAATCGAATGCTAAAAGACGGGCCCTGATCTGTGGGGTATCAGGTCAAGATGGCGCCTATCTTGCGCAGTTATTGCTCAGTAAGGGGTATGAAGTGTGGGGTACCTCTAGAGATGCTCAAACCTCTAGCTTTTCTTCTTTAAAGAAGCTGGGCATTCTCGATAAAGTAAAAACCATTTCGATGTCTCTGGTTGATTTCCGAAGTGTGTTGCAAGCTTTGTCTAAGGTAAGCCCTGATGAGATTTATAACTTAGCAGGTCAATCTTCTGTTGGCCTTTCCTTTGATCAGCCGGTAGATACCCTCGAAAGCATTACTTTGGGCACAGTCAATTTACTCGAGAGTATTCGTTTTTTAAACCCTAATATCCGTTTTTACAATGCAGGCTCAAGCGAGTGTTTTGGCGATATTGGCGGGGTCTCTGCTACTGAAAATACTGCCTTTCGCCCTAAAAGCCCTTATGCAATTGCCAAAGCGGCCGCGACTTGGCAGGTCGATTTATATCGACAGGCTTATGGCTTGTTTGCTTGTACGGGAATTTTGTTTAATCACGAATCCCCTTTAAGACCTGAACGTTTTGTGACTAGAAAAATTATTGCTGCAGCCTGTCGCATTTCCAAAGGGAGCGCAGAGAAATTAGAGCTCGGTAACATTGAGGTTCGTCGGGACTGGGGGTGGGCACCAGAATATGTTGATGCGATGTGGAGAATGCTAAATCATGGCGAACCACAAGATTTTATTATCGCTACGGGAGTGACCCAAAGCCTGCGACATTTTCTGAAGACGGCGTTTGATGCGGTCAATTTAGATTGGAATGATCATGTCCAAACGAACCCTAATTTATTAAGGCCATCCGATCCCCTGGAGATTGGCGGGGTTGCCACAAAAGCAAAAGAGATTTTGCTGTGGGAGCCTGAATTTAAGGGGGAAAACTTGGTCAGAAGATTGGTTGAGGAAGAATTAAATGGGGCTGCCTAAAGCTAGCTAGGCGATTGATTAATTAATGAATGAATTATAGTTTTAATAATTAGAAAGATTTATTAAGATGAAGGCAGTTATTCTGGCAGGTGGACTGGGTACACGAATCTCCGAGGAGACCCATTTAAAGCCCAAGCCGATGATTGACATTGGCGGTAAGCCGATTCTTTGGCACATCATGAAGTCGTACTCGGCGCATGGCGTCAACGACTTTGTCATTTGCTGCGGCTACAAAGGCTACGTCATCAAAGAATATTTTGCCAATTACTTTTTGCATATGTCAGACGTGACTTTTGATATGGCAAGCAACCAGATGGAAGTGCATCAGCGCAACGCTGAGCCGTGGAAAGTGACTTTAATTGATACTGGTGATGAGACCCTAACTGGCGGCCGCTTAAAACGGGTTGCTAGTTATGTTCAAGGCGAGTCTGAGTTCTGCTTTACTTACGGCGATGGCGTAAGCGACCTGAATATTACCTCCTTAATTGATTTTCATCGCAAGCATGGAAAATTGGCGACGGTGACTGCAGTTCAACCTCCGGGACGTTATGGGGCCCTTAAGCTCGAGGGAAATCAAGTCACGGGCTTTACTGAAAAACCGCGCGGAGATGGCGGCTTAATTAATGGGGGGTTTTTTGTGCTCTCCCCAAAATGCTTAGAACTCATCGCAAGTGATTCGACGACTTGGGAGGCGGAGCCCTTAATCGAGCTCTCCAAAATGGGGGAGCTCATGTCCTTTGAGCACAATGGTTTTTGGCAGGCAATGGATACCCTTCGGGATAAAACCCACCTTGAAGAACTTTGGGCTTCTGGGAATGCGCCCTGGAAAAATTGGTAGATATGTTGACCAATGCATCTCCCCAATTTTGGTCTGGCAAGAAGGTGCTTCTTACTGGGCATACTGGCTTTAAGGGTGCATGGATGGCTCTTTGGCTCCATCAGATGGGGGCAATTGTGTGTGGGATCAGTCTGCCACCCCAAACTCAGCCCAATCTTTTTACGCTTGCTAAGGTTGGCGATTTGATCGAGAGTCATTTTTGCGATATTCGTCATGCAGATGCTATTGCGAGCGTAATTAAAAGTGCTAATCCAGAAATTGTGTTGCATCTAGCAGCTCAGGCCTTAGTTAGATCAAGCTACAAAGATCCTCTAGCCACTTTTGCGACAAACGTGATGGGTACTGCTAACGTACTTAATGCATTAAGAGATTTACCATCGGTAAAGTCGGTTGTATGCGTTACCACGGATAAGGTTTACAAAAACTTAGAACATAGTTATCCATATCGGGAGACCGATGTATTGGGCGGTCATGATCCCTATAGCGCCAGTAAAGCAGCTAGTGAAATTGTGATTTCTTCTTTTAGGGATTCTTACCTTAAAGAGCAAGGCGTTGCCGTAGCTTCTGCCCGTGCCGGTAATGTGATTGGGGGTGGTGATTGGTCCGAGGATAGACTCATACCAGATGCTATTCGTGCATGGGAAAATAACGCACCCCTAGAAATTCGTAGGCCCAATGCAGTTCGTCCATGGCAGCACGTGCTAGAGCCAGTTAATGGCTATTTAGTGCTTGCCGAAAAACTATATACAGATGCCTCCTTATCGGGCGCATATAACTTCGGCCCACTCACCCATGAGGCGGCTACCGTGGGGAGTGTTATCAAGTTGGCGCGCCATATTTATGGATCTGGTGAGGTGGACTGGGGTGATGGTAGTCAAGGTCCACATGAGGCAGGGCTACTCTCTTTAGAGGTATCAAAATCACGGGCGGCGCTGGATGTGGGTCCTCGTTGGGGTCTGCATGAAACTATAAAACGAACCATCAATTGGTATCAGTTACAGGCCACCAATCAAGATGCGCAAATATTATGCCAAGAAGATATTTTGGCTTTTATTGAAGCAAAAAATAGTAACAACGAATCAGTATGAGTCAATTTTCTATTATCGATACCCCCCTATTCGACTTAAAAGTGATTGAGCGTAAGCCAATTGGAGATAGCCGGGGTCATCTGGCGCGTATTTTTTGTGCCGATCAGTTAAAAGATGCTGGCTGGAAAAAGCCGATTGCTCAGATCAATCAAACGATGACCAAAAGTCGGGGAACAGTTAGGGGCTTGCATTTTCAAAACCCACCATATGCCGAGATGAAATTAATTTCTTGCTTGCAGGGAGAAATTTGGGATGTGGCTGTCGATTTGAGAAAAAATTCACCCACATTTTTACAGTGGCATGCAGAAAGATTATCTTCTGAAAATTATCGAGCGCTCTTAATCCCGGAAGGTTTTGCACATGGGTTTCAAACACTCACTGATGATTGCGAATTGCTTTACTTGCATTCAGCCCCTTATAAGCCAGCAGCAGAAGGCGGCATTCGCCCCAATGATCCCCATTTAGCAATCGATTGGCCTCTAGATTTTTATGAAATTTCAGCAAGAGATTCTGAGCATCCCTTATTAAATGATTTATTTGAAGGAATTGAATTATGAAGTGTCGTCACTGTTTGGCTGAGCTAACCCATGTCTTCCTAGACCTTGGTTTTGCACCACCTTCTAACGCGTATTTAATGAAGAGTGATTTAACTAAGCCAGAAAAGTATTACCCTTTAAAGGTTATGGTGTGCGACCAATGCTGGTTAGTGCAGACTGAGGATTACGCGCAGGCGAATGAATTGTTTGATTCTGAATACGCCTATTTTTCAAGCACCTCCACTAGTTGGTTAGAGCATGCCAAACGTTATTCTGAAAAAATGACACAAGAGTTGGGATTAAATGAAAAGAGTCTTGTTATCGAAGTGGCTTCCAATGATGGGTATTTGCTTAAGAATTTTGTGGCTAACAGTATTCCCTGTCTAGGAATTGAACCAACAGCTAGTACTGCGGCTGCGGCAGAGGCATTAGGTATTCCTGTTTTACGAGAATTCTTTGGTGAGCAGCTAGGCAAACAATTGGCTAAAGAAGGTCGTGCAGCCGATTTAATTGCGGGGAATAACGTTTATGCACATGTGCCCGATATTAATGACTTCACCCGTGGATTAAAAGCAGCATTAAAGCTTAGCGGAACCATTACCTTGGAATTTCCGCACTTGATGCGTTTGGTTGAATTTAATCAATTTGACACTATTTATCACGAACATTTTTCTTATCTTTCTCTATATACCGTTGCCAAAATATTTAAAGCGGCAGGTTTACGCATATGGAATGTAGAGGAATTACCTACGCATGGTGGAAGTTTACGTATCTACGGTTGCCATGAATTTGACGATCGCCAGGACTTGCCGGTTGTTCAGGAAATTCTTGATCGGGAAAAGCAACGCGGCTTACAAGATCTGACGATCTATAGTGCATTTCAAAGTAAAGCCGACGTAATTAAAAATGACTTTTTAGAATTTTTAATTGCCCAAAAGAAGTTGGGTAAAAAAGTAGCAGCGTACGGTGCAGCCGCTAAGGGTAATACATTGCTTAACTATGCGGGAGTCAAACCTGATTTACTGCCATTTGTTTGTGATGCTGCTGCCGCCAAACAAAATAAATATATGCCGGGAAGTCATATCCCCATACTAAAACCCGAAGCATTATCTGTGGCGCATATCGATTATGTCGTCATTTTGCCCTGGAATATTGCAAAAGAAGTTATTGAGCAAAATGCTAACCTATCGAAGCTTGGCACTCAATTTGTTATAGCAATACCTGCAATTAAAGTCTTATGAAGATTGCAGTAACTGGTTCAACAGGTTTTATTGGTCAATATGTACTACGCGAATTAGTTTCGCGTAGTGACGTTGATTCAATTATTGCTACAGGACGCCATAAAGAACGCCCTTTGATAATTCCAGAGGAATTTCAGTATGAATATTTGGATATGACCTCTCCATCTCCGGATGATTACGAAAGAATAGGGCGACCAGATATCTTGATCCATCTTGCCTGGGAGGGCTTACCAAATTATCGATCTTTACATCATTTCGAAACTGAACTTCCTAAGCAGTATGCGTTTTTAAATTCACTTCTTAGTTCGGGACTTCCATCCTTATTAGTAACGGGGACATGTTTTGAGTATGGAATGGCGTCGGGGGAGTTGAGTGAAGAAATGGCGGTGCGCCCCACAAATCCCTATGGGTTTGCAAAAAATGCATTACGCGAGCAACTCGAATACAGACAAAAAAAATCAGAGTTTAATTTAACTTGGGCACGTCTTTTTTATCTTTATGGGAATGGGCAGGCTTCTAGCTCTATATATTCTCTGTTGATGAGCGCTATTAACAATGGTGAAGTGAATTTTAAAATGTCTAAAGGGGATCAACTTCGCGACTTCCTTCCAATAGAAATAGCTGCTAAAAATTTAGTAAGATTAATATTTCAGGATTCCAATGTAGGTATCGTTAATATTGGCTCGGGATCCCCTATTTCTATTCGAAGTTTGGTGGAAGGGTGGGTATCCGGCAGAAATGCAAAAATTTCCCTTCAGCTTGGGAGCTTCCCTTATCCAGACTATGAGTCGCTTGCATTTTGGGCATCAGCAAAAAAACTTAATCAAATTTTAGTTGGTAAAGATTAGTGACTATCAAGGGCTCTCTGATTAAGCGTAATATTGCAGCCAATCTTATTGGGACGGGCGTGGTCACGCTTCTGACATTGGTAATCACGCCCCTCCAGATAAAAATTTTAGGTATCGAAGCCTATGGAATAGTCGGTTTTATCGCCACTCTTCAAGTAATATTTGCGGTATTTGACCTTGGTTTATCTAGCACCTTGACGCGTGAACTGGCTATTGATAGTAGTCCAAATAAAGTGACTTGCCGAAGTTTAATTTCAACTGTTTCAGGGGTGTATTGGTTAGCTGCAGTTTTAATTAGTATATTGATAATAGTCTTTGCAGAGCCAATTTCTCAGTGGTGGTTTCTTCCGGGTGAAGTAAGTCAGGACACTCTCACTTTTAGTGTGAGGGTTATAGGTCTTTATTTGGGATTACGATGGCCTGTTGCTATGTATGTTGGGATTTTGAGCGGCCTTCAGCGTATGCAAGTTTTAAATATAGTTAAAGTCGGCGTAACCATTTTCCGTCTAGGAGGAGGGATTGGCGTCTTGCTTATTTGGCGCAATCTAGATATTTTTTTAATTTGGGTAGCAATTAGTGGGCTATTTGAGTTGGGGTGTTATTGGTTTGCATGCCGAAGAGCATTTCCAGACCTCTCTTTATTTAAGCACTTTTCAATAGACGAGATAAAAAGAGTGTGGAGGTTCTCATTTGGTATGAATGCATTATCAATCTTGGCAATCATTATTGTCCAGATGGATCGATTAATGATAAGTAAGTTAAATACCTTGGAAATTTTGGGGTATTACAGTCTCGCCTACATGGCGGTCACTGGGTTGAGTCTAGTTTTAAGTTCAATTAGTTCTGCAGCTCTTCCTTGGTTAGCAAATTCGCTTCAATCAAATAACAAGGCAGACCTTATGAGCCGCTATGAAAAATCATCACTATTAATTCTTTTGGCGGTAGGTTTTTTTGCATGTGCTATGGTTTTTTATCCTTACCTACTTCTTTCTATTTGGGTTGATAAAAATACTGCACTCAATACGTCAAGCATATTTTTACTCCTTGCACTTGGCACATGGCTTTCAGCTATTAATGCGAATTTATACAATGTTGCAATAGCGAGTGGCCAACCATATTGGCATCTTAGGGTTAATTTAATTCTTATAGCACCATATACTGTGACCCTTTATTTTCTTATAGAAAATTTTGGTGGAGTTGGTGCCGCTATTGGCTGGATCTTGCTTAATTTGGGGTACATATTGCTCTTATCGAAGGCAGTCAGTGTAAATATTCTTAGAATTAAAGTCTCCAAATTATTTATAGAGATTGTTTTTCCTGCATTGTTTGTTGCTCTTGTTTCGTACGTACCATTTAAAATATTTTCAACTATTTTTAGCTTTGAGCAATCTGCAGAATTATTAATATTATTGTTAAGCTCTTTCCTATATCTTCTAATTGGATATTTAGTTTTACCTAAAACTTTAAAGGTAAGCTTATTCGGACATAGTTTAAAAAACATTTTTTGAGCATAAAATTCAATTTAAATATGAAAACAGCTACTTGTCTCAACTGCAGCCATGCTTCTCCCCTTTTTTTTAAGGCGGAAGACTATAACCGCCGAGTTTCTAAGGAATCTTTCCCTTATTATCGCTGCCCTAACTGTAAATTAGTCTTCCTTGATCCGGTCCCAAATAATCTTGGAGAATACTATCAGACTGACTACTATGATGTTCCGAATAGCATCTCTGAGCATGATGCAAGGGCAAAAAATTTACAGCAATGGAAGATTGATTTAGTTAATCGATTTGCTAAAAAAGGTAAGTTACTTGAAATCGGACCAGCCTATGGGCTCTTCTCGCATCTTGCCAAGCAATCCGGGTTTGATGTTACCGCTATTGAGATGGATGCTCGCTGCTGCGAGTACTTGAGAGATATTGTTGGAATCAATGTAGTGAATGATATGGATACCTCTGCTGCCTTATCTAGATTACCTAAATTTGATGTCATCGTCTTCTGGCAAGTCTTGGAGCATTTAGTTGACCCAATGACTGTCCTTGATCTAGCTGCTGAACACTTGTCACCTGGTGGAGTTCTGATATTTGATACCCCAAACCCAAATGCATTCCAGTTTAGAGTGCTGGGAAAGTATTGGACTCATATTGATGCCCCCCGCCACGTAACTTTGATACCTATTGAGTTGGTTTCAGAGAGGTTAAAAGCTGCTGGCTTGCAGCCAGAGCTAATAACATCCTCCGATAAAAGCGCTAATGGCTTTAATGGTTTTGGCTGGGCATTTAGTTTTAAAAATTTCTTTGCTAGTGAAATCTTAGGATCGATAGTGCATTTATTCGGTCGAGTATTGGCAAAAATTTTAATACCAATTGAAAGAACTGGATGGAGGGGGAGTACCTATACGGTAGTCTTTAGGAGGCCAAAAATATGAAATTTTCAGTTTTACTTCCAACTCGAAATCGACTTGAATACTTACGATATGCAATAGAGACAGTTTTACGGCAAGATTATCAGAATTGGGAAATCATTGTTTCTGATAATTGCTCTGAGGATGATATTGCTGGGTATATCGCATCTCTGAATGATCCACGTATTTACTATATACGTACCGATACATTTGTCCCTGTGACTGACAATTGGAACAATGCCTTAAGACTCAGTACTGGTGAATACGTAATTATGCTGGGGGACGACGATGGATTACTTCCAAATTACTTCTCAAGAATGATGGACGCTATGGAATTATTTCCAGATCCTGATTTTGTTTATGTAAGCGCATATTTTTTTGCTTATCCAGGTGTTATGCCTGATTCCCCAAATGGCTTTTTACGCCGAGACATCAATAAATTATTAGGGGGCAATAAGCCATACATTCTAGATTCGTCAATAGCTAGAAAAATAGTAGATGGGTATCTTAATTTTTCAATGCCCGTTGCATCAAATATGCAATTCTCGCTTATAAGTAGACGCAAAATAAATGAGTTATCAATTGATGGAGATTTTTTTAAGTCACCTTATCCTGACTTTTATGCTACTCCAATGTTGTTTTTAAAGTCTTCAAAGATTTTGATCTATCCAAGTCCTATGGTAATCATAGGAATCACACCAAAATCTTATGGATTCTTTCACTTCAATAATCGACCTAATGAAGGCGTTCAATTTCTTAAAAATACTTTAAAGGAAGGACATTCACCTAAAATTTTAAATATCCTATTGCCCGGAACTTCCTACAATGACTCTTGGATGCTTTCAAATGAGACTTTATTTTTAAATCATATAAAAGCATTAAATGAGGAGCCCAACTACAGCAGGTATAGATTTTTACAAATAGTCCACTGTTATAAAAGGTTCTATTATGATCAAACACTACCCTTAAAAGAGATTGTTAGCCTAAAGTCGTTAATGACTGTGCAAGAACGTTATTTGTATGGCACATCAATGGCTACATTATTCACCCTACTTCGTATTGTTCCTATCAACTTAGCTAAAAAAATAATTACATTACTTCGTCAATTAATTGGTCAGCATTCCATTAAAGATCGTTTAGATTCGAAGATAAGGTTTGAGAATCTAATCGGTGTTTACAACCATTTAAGCTATCAGCAAGATCTTGACGCCTGCCAAGATGAGTGAGAAAAATAGAAATGAGGTTTCTGAGTTGCCTAACCCTCTAATTAGTATCGTAATCCCTACTCGTGATCGAGAAGATACGCTTTTTTATACCTTAACTACTGCACTAGCACAAAAAAGCAATAATTATGAAGTAGTTGTGAGTGATAACAATAGTGATATTAAAACTAAGAATGTGGTGGATTTGTTTCCTGATAATCGCATACAGTACTTTAATACTGGAAAGCGCCTGTCCATGTGTGATAACTATGAATTTGCTCTTTCGAAATGTCGCGGTGAGTATGTGATCATCATAGGAGATGATGATGCAGTTATTCCAGGTAGGCTTGATGATTTAATTAATGTATTAGAGAAATTAGATCAGCCAATGATTCACATGTGGCCGTTGCATATCTATGATTGGCCTGTAAATAATGCGCTCGCCCGAGTAGCGTACTTAGCGCCGATTGTGAAATCAACCAAATTAAATTTGAAAGAAAAAGCGCAATTTGTCATTTCAGCGGGGGGTTGGAAGTATTATGAGCTTCCATCCCCATACCATAGCGCGATTCCAGTAACAATCTTAGATTGAACTGACTTGATTTTTAGTACCACTCCAGAAGAGAGGATTTTTGATAATCTTCACCTTAAAGGAGTGCTAAATATGGCAAAAGGCCAACGTCTTAAACCCGAGCAAATCGTCACCTTATTGCGTCAAATCGATGTCCTGACAACGAACGGCAAAACCCTAGCCCAGGCCTGTAAAGAAGTGGGAACGGTAGAGCAAAGCTACTATCGTTGGCGCAAGATTTATGGCGGCATGAAGGTCGATCAAGCTCGTAAGTACAAAGATCTAGAACTGGAAAATACCCGACTCAAGAAGCTCGTAGCGGACTTATCGCTACGAGAAGTCATGCTTAAGGAAGTCATTAAGGGAAACTTCTAAGCCCTACTAGGCGTAAAAATGCAGCGCAGCTGCTCATGGACCAGCATTCTATCTCTGAGCGGACTGCCTGCAGTTTAGTGGGGCTATCTAGAGCAGCGTATCGCTATATGCCATTGCCTAGAGATGACGAAGAGCCCCTTAGAGCCGAAGTCATCCGCATGGCCAGCACCTATGGCCGTTACGGTTATAGATTTATTGCGGGCATGATGCGTAACGCTGGTTGGGGGCAAGCGACTACCGCCAAGGTTGCTCGCATCTGGCGGCAAGAAGGCCTAAAGATCCCACAAAAGCAACCTCCTAGAGGCAGACTCTGGTTTAACGATGGCAGCTGTATGAGGTTGCGAGCTACTCATACCAATCATGTTTGGAGTTATGACTTTGTCTTTATCAGGGACGCTTATGGTGGCAAGATCCGGATGCTGACCATGATTGATGAGTTCAGTAGAAAGTGTTTAACGATCCACTGCGCTAGACGAATTGGCTCAATCCAAGTGATTGAACAACTGGCCAACGCCATGATTACTCACGGCATCCCCGAGCACATCCGAAGTGATAATGGCCCAGAATTTATTGCTAAAGAGCTGCGTAGTTGGTTATCTGGCATTGGAGTAAAGACAGCCTACATTGAACCGGGCAGCCCTTGGGAGAATGGCTTTTGTGAAAGCTTTAACGGCACCTTTAGAGACAATCTTTTGGATGGGGAGATCTTCTATAGCTTAAAAGAAGCCCAGATCATCGTGGGGGAGTGGGTTAAGCATTACAACCATGTCAGGCCGCATAGCGCTTTAGGTTACAGACCACCAGCACCCCAAACCCAAGTACCCCAAATAATACAAAATCAACCCATGTTGCTGCAATGATTTACTATAGAAAAACTCTCTTTGGTAGTGGACCTAAATTGACAGCAGTTCACAAAGAGATGCAATCGATGTCTCGCCACCGGCTCATGAGGCTGAATAAAGAGGGCCCTTTAAAGAGGGCGGATACGGGCGGCATCAAATAAAAAGCCGTTTTTTACAAAACAGACTGATTCTCAACTGGGCCGTATATCAATCTCTAAAGGGATCTGTTTTAGAGCTTGAGTAGGGTAGTGATCGGTGCGCTAATGCCATGTCTCAGACCTCAAATTTTATGTAATGGCTTCCTTGACATTGTAATTGTACGCATTACAATAATAAAAAAGGAAAAGCATGATCGTATCGTTTCGTCATAAAGGGCTGGAGAGCTTCTTTATTAAGGGAAGCTATAAAGCTATTCCAGCGCAGTTCGCTGCCAGAATCGAGCGAATGTTGGATCGTTTAGACGCTGCGATCATGCCGGAAGATATGGATTTACCAGGATTTAAGTTTCATCAGTTAAAAGGGGTTCGCAAAGGCGTTTACTCAATCGTCGTATCGGGAAACTGGCGTATCACTTTTAAATTTGATGGCGATAATATGATTGAAGTTGATTTGGAGGATTATCACTAATGACTAAAGCGATGAGAAGTTTAAGAAACCCAAACCGCAAGCCAACCCATCCAGGTGCTCTGTTGCGCGAGGATGTTTTGCCTGATCTAGGAATTACTCAAGCTGCCTTTGCAAATTACTTAGGCGTGAGTCGTTTAAGCGTTTCGGAGATCCTTCATGAAAAAAGAGGTGTCAGCGCTGAGATGGCCGTCAGAATTTCTAGGGTGATTGGTGGAACGCCAGAGAGTTGGCTGCATATGCAAGAAGCTGTTGATTTGTGGGAGGTGCAACAGAGATTTAAAAGTAATCCTGCAATTGCTCCATTGGTAGCGAAACCCTTGTTGGCTGCTGCATAAGAAAAAAGCAATGCAATGGATTATTGATTTAACCAAATTAAATTATGGCCCGTATTTCATCCAAATTTTTCTTTTTGGTGTGTTTGCTTATGTAGCGCGACACTATTTTCCATTATGGGTTGCTGAGCAGATTAAATTGCAAACTCAAAAAGACCATACTCAATTTTCTGAAGCTTTGAAGTGGGAATTGAAGGGTAGAGAGCAGGCAGTAAAAGTAGCGGAGTATCTTGCTCTAGCAAATACACTTAAAAACTCTTCGTCTGAAGAGGAGTATCGAAAAGCAAATCAACTTTCATGGGAGCTAGCTATGTGGCTGCCCAAAGATATCTATAAAAAGATGGTTCAAGGGGTTATAAATCGAAATGCAGATTCTAATGAATTGGCAACCGTTATTCAGGTTAGGAAATTGCTGTTGGGTGATAGCTCGGGTAATTTAACTGCAGAGGATGTGGCTGCACATGGGCCATCAATTGGTAGACAATGATTTGTGACCAAGACCAAAAACTATAGATGTCTAGGGGTGGAGCGAAATAGCTGTTTGAATTGAGCTATATTCGGGTTAATTGGTTAGTTAGGCTCCCTAACTCAATGTATCGTGACACATTTTGAGATGATTTTTTTGTAAAAAACTTTACAATAAATAAACAAAACTTTACAATAATACATAGATACTTTACAAATAACCAAAGGGTGAAATGACTCTTGCCACGACAAAACGCTCGGAGATTATTCGTCGCTTCTTGCTAAGCGGCATTAAGACTAAAAATAGTAACGTTATTTTAGACGCTACAGAAGCATTTGGGATATCCCGGCAAGCCGTGCATGCCCATTTAAGCGCATTAATAAAGCAAGGTTATTTAGTTGCCGTTGGCAATACGAAGGGACGCACCTATCAGCTGGGAGTCAATCGATCTGAGTCAGGCATATTCTCGCTAAAAGATTTACAAGAGTCCGATGTGTATTACCGTGATTTTGGGTCGATCTTTGCCGACTTACCTCGTGAATTAGAAAGTATTTGTCATTATGGTTTTACAGAAATGCTTAATAACGCCATTGACCATTCTCTAGGAGTGACGGTGGTCATTGGTGTTGAGCGAAGTGCAGAAAAAATTGCTATCACCATCATGGATGATGGAGAGGGGATCTTCAATCACATTGCTCGCTTGAAGAATTTGAGGGATCCGAGAGAGTCAATCTTGGAGCTAAGCAAAGGAAAGCTCACTACAGATCCTGATAATCATACTGGTCAGGGTATCTTTTTTACTTCCCGGGCTTTCGATGAATTTTTTATTGTGTCAGGCGATTTAGCGTTTTCACATCTCGAGGTATATGAGGATGATTTTTTACTACATAGAGAAAAAAATCAAAAGGGAACCAAGATCTATATGGAGATTTTTCTAAATACGGATCGAGTATTAAAGTCCATCTTTGATGAATATACTGGCAACGAAGATCAAGACTATGCGTTTAATAAAACAGTGGTACCAGTCAAGTTAGCGCTTTATGAGGGGGAAAGGTTAGTATCCCGTTCACAGGCAAAGCGAATACTCAATCGCGTTGATCAATTTGAAACCGTACTCTTGAACTTTAAGGGGGTCGATATGATCGGCCAAGCATTTGCTGATGAAGTGTTTAGGGTATTTGCAAAACGTAATCCCCAAATTTTTATAGACGCTATTCATCAAAATGCTGATGTGGAAAAGATGATCAAAGCAGCAAAAGCGGGCGAATGAGGGTTAATGATTTGATGCCTTCTATGGGCTAGTATCGGGTGGTTAATTGTGTGTGCTTAACCCTATTTTTGGCTGAGTTGTATTGCTCTATTAGAAATTATAAAGTATAATTTGTATATACAAATTAATGGAACATTCATGAAAAACCTCATTAATTAGCCCCGATACTGAAGAAAAACTAATCAAAAAACATGGTTTAAGGCGGATTGACGTGGAGCAGTGCTTTAGGAATAGAGAGCGCTCTTATTTACTGGAAACACGACCAGAAAATAAAACTGAGCCATTGAGTGAGTGGTTTATATCTGAAAATGATAGAGGTATATTGATCAAGGTTGTTTGTATTTTCATAGAAGGCATGATTCACCTGAAAAGCGCATTTCCTCCAAATGATGAAGAGATTAGTATATACAATACAATGTCTGAAAATTACTAAAAGTGTTGGCAATCAAAAGCAGATAATTGAAATAGAGGACAGTGATGACTACAAACGAAAAAACAAAAAAGATTGAAGCCGCCCAGGACGCTTGGGAAAGTGGCAAGTTAGGTAGAGATAGTAAATATGCCGTGGCAGCTAGCAAAGAGCTTGGCGATCAAATCGATGATGCATTGGGTTTGCAAATGATCTCCATTCGGCTGGATAGAGAATTAATTGATACATTCAAGCTTTTGGGTGGGAAATACCAAATGGGCTATCAGCCTTTAATGCGGGAAGCATTAAAGCGGTTTGTCGATGGTGAGCTGAAGATGGTTGCGATTGAGGCTTTGGAAAAACAAAGCTTAGCAAGATCAAAATCAAAGGATGATCAAAATCACCCCAAGAAAGAAAAGGTAGCCAAGGCTGCATAAAGTCAAAGCTCTACCAGAGGCTCTTTCATTACGTGGAATGGTCTTGATTCTCCCAAGGATTTAATAGAAAGCGCACCAAAAATGCCATCAACTAAATCATTTAAAGAAACAGTCTATTTGCGAATGGTGCGTGATCCTGCTTTCAGGCTAGCCTTACTTCAAGAGGCGCTCTCTGCTTTACATATGGGGGATATACCCCTTGGAAAACTCATACTACGAGATTTACTTATCCACAATTAGCCTTGAGAGTTATGCCTGCTAGGCGCTAGTATCAGACTCATCTATCAAGTTATATATTTATATAATATTTAAACATGGTAAAATTCGTGTTATATTTTTATATAACTCAAGGGGGCAGGAAATGCAGACAAGCTTGAGAAAAGTAGGTGGTTCGATAATGATGGCGGTTTCGCCCGCATTTTTAGAGGAGTTAAAGATTCATTCGGGTTCAATGGTTGATGTTGCGCTGCTAGAAGGTCACTTAGTAGTAAAGCCTATTACCAAGCCTAAATATAAATTGACTGATTTATTGGCAAAATGCGATACGAAAGCCAAAATGCCCAAAGAGGACAAGCAATGGCTTGAGCTTGCTCCAGTTGGCAATGAGATCTTGTAATGAATCGAGGCGATATCTATTTGGTTTCATTAGACCCTGCTTCTGGCCATGAGCAAAAGGGAATGCGTCCTGTGCTCGTAGTTTCGCCAGGATCTTTTAACAAGTTAACGAAGACGCCAATGGTGGTGCCCATCACAACAGGCGGAAATTTTGCAAGAGTTGCTGGATTTACAGTCGACCTAGTAGGCTCTAAAACAGTAGGCGTGGCCCGGTGCGATCAACTCAGGGTGCTGGACTTGGTGGCAAGAAAAGCAAAGAAGTTAGAGGGTGTTTCGACTGACGTAATGGATGAAGTATTAGCCAAATTATCGACATTAATTACTTAGCATTGTTCTTCAAATAATATTTCTTTATGGGAAATTTACAAGTCAATCATCAAGCTTAGTGAATTATCTAGTAAGGCCATTTTCTTAAAAGCTGCAGATAATTTTTTAAATGCCTATATGAATCCTGCCTTTGGTGCATTGTCCCAAGGGTCATCCATTTTTAGATGGCAATAGACGTGCCATGCTTCTGGTTCATGCTGAGTGATGTTTTCGTGCGAACATGTCTATTGATTGGGTTGGCACTGACAAGACTACTTATTTAGAAGCATTGACCCGTGAGATTGAAGATCCGCATGCTGGCCTTTTAGATCGCTTACAAGCTTGCAGAACAAAACGTAAGTTCATCAACAGATGGCTCGAAATGACGAAAGTGATTATTCGTACTGGTGCAGTTAAAGGATTTTTTGAGCGCGCACGAAAAGTGGCGCAAAAAGCGGATAGTGGAGAGCCAATTTTCAAGTCAGAAACCATCACATTTGAAGGCCCTCAAGAAAAGGCTATCGCTCTTTCGAATCGAGCCGTAAAGGATCGTGGTGCTTGAAAAAAAACTGACTTCGAAACTCGATTACTGCAACTAGCCTAGAGCATAGTCCCGCTACGAAGTAATTGCTAATCAAAATTGTGCATAGATACATTAATAAAAGATGGCGAAGATGACCCTATTCAATTTCTTCATAAGGGCTAGTGAAGTTTTCTATGTATTTCATTACGGTATCCGTCTTGGACCATCTTCCTCTACTCATGATCATGGGCATGCTGGCGCCCGATGTGAGTAAGTCTTGGGCAGCACCTACTCGCATAGAGTGCCCACTGATTTGATCGATGATAGATTGATCGAGATTGGCGCTTTTAGCCAGCCTTTTATAGATGCGATTAACTTGACCCCCACCAAGACTTTTTAGCAGGATATTTCCTCGGCTTATCCCTCTAAATAAAAATCCTTCAGTAATTTGGGCTTGCTGTATCCACTCTTGAGTTGCTAGATAAGTTAACTTTCTGATGTGGGCGATTCTGCCGTCGCCCTCTTGATCAGTTTTACTTTTCCGTATGCGCATATGGTAATAAGTGTTTCCCCCTTTGGTATGTGTGGATAAGTTATTCACTTGATAGGAGACCAGCTCACTTCGGCGGGCCAGTGTGTCATAGGCAATTAATAGCAGAGCTCTATCTCTGTAGTCTCGGATGGATTCGAGATTTTCAGGAATTAATTTACTTAAAGTTTCCCATGTAATGGGGTGAGCTTGTTTTCTATAGCGCCCCAGTTGGCGATGCATTCTTTTCATTTCCAGTTTGACATCGGGATGAGCTGTTACATCAGTAAATGAATTAAGCTGGTGTATTGATGACAGTCCACATATCGCCCTGCGAATGCCGGCTGAGGACTTGCCAATGGCAATGAGCCTTTTTATAAAAAGACAAACTGCTTGGGGTATGGCTGGTAGTGAGCTTAAGCTATGTTCATCACAAAATGCAATGAAACAAATAAAGTCTTCCTTATAGGCGCGAATAGTGGCTGGAGCATAGGCGCCACTGATTTTTTGTATAGTTTTATTTAGTAGACTGTTCGGATTCGGATTCGGATTCGGGTTCGGATTGGGATTGACCGGCTCTGTCATGGTGCGCTATTTATTATTTGGTGGATTCCTTGAGAGTAATCAGATAGTCACATCACGGATGACTAATTAAGGACCAGATTATCTTGATTCATATGTATGAGACTGCGGATCGCAGATGCCGCTATCTTTTTGAGCTTGTCGTTTTAAACGCTGGCGAAAATTAATTCCACTTCAATTATGGCGATGTATTGTTATCGCACGCACCAATTCCTACATTCACTTCAGTATCTATCGACTGATTTATTCCGCTTCGTACTTTAGGCTTGACTGATCCTCTAACCTAAAGGAGTCTTCATGTTATCGATTGAATATGTGCACAAAAGAGTGAAGTTATTTCGGATTGAATTGAGGCTAGTGGTACTCGCCAGTCTCTTGGTAGCGATTCTCATTTGGCAAATACTGCGTGTACTGATGGTGCTGAAATAGTAGATCAGTATTTTTAAGTGAGTCTAGGATTGGGGATGCATCCATTGTGGCGTTCTAAATGTCACGATTTGCTTATAGAGCCATACATAGGCAATGATGAAGATTAGTAAGCATCCAATGAGTATGGCAGTGGAGTTGTAAAACAAAATTGCTGGAACGACTGCTAGGCTACTGAGTACCCAAAGATAGGGTGATGTTCTGGCATTGGCGCTAAACCAATCACTCTCACTAGTAATGTGGGTTTTATTGAGGATGCGTCTAAAGATCAGTGAATGAAAGTGAATGCCATCCGGATGGCCTGGACTCTTGCCTTGATGAAATTTTCTGCGATAGATAGTAAAGACTGTTTCTAAGATAGGGTACGCATTGAGCATCAATGCAAACCAAGGAGAAATCTCCCCATGTCGGCTAACTGCAAGAATGCTCATGATCGCAATCCAAAAACCAATGAGATAGGCACCACCATCGCCTAAAAAGATCAAGCCTCTGGGGTAATTCCAAATAAAGAACCCTAAGATGGCGCCTGCCATGATCAAGCTCATAGATAAGATCATTGGATCATTGAATTTAAAGCCGATATAGCTCAGCCCCAATAAAGAGATGATGCCTACCATGCTCGATAGCCCATTAAAGCCATCGATAATGTTGAAGGCATTGGCTAAGCCAGTCACAGCAAATATGGTGAACAGTATTGCCACTGCTGGTAGAGCAAATACATAATCTAATCCTGGAATATCTAGACTTTGAATTTGTACATTCAAAAAAAGGCAGGCTAGTAGCGCCCCAAATGCCGTAAACATAAGACGAGTACGTACACTCACTTTCTTGGTAATGTCTTCTGCAACACCAATGCTAAATGCAGGGATAGCGCAAAATAAGAGCAACAATTCGGTAAAGTTCGACACGTCTTCTTCATAGCGTAGAGCAATCGCAAAGAAGAGGCCCAGACCAATGGCAACCCCACCAATTCTGGGAACAGGCCCCATATGAAACTTTTGTGGTCCAGCAAGATCGTGATCGCCGCTAAATCCTCCATGCAATTTCTGGGTGCGAATAATCAGAATAGTCGCAATAAAGGATACAAAAAAAGCGGTTAACAGGCTAATCATCAATTCATTATAAATTCTATTATTTCTTGTTTAGATAATTTAAGTCAGTATTAACCATAGCTGTTGATATCAATCGCTTCAAGGATCGCAGTTTTAGCTTTTTTAATTAGTCGGCCCTGTAATCCGCGATCGCACAATCACATAGGGTTCTCCCGAGGGCCGGGTATTTTTAGAGGAATACAGCACCTCTGGCTTCATTTTCCCGCTGGCGAACTGGGCTAGTTGACCAGGGGCTTTGAGCTTTTTGGAGGTAAAAATCAGGATATTCTGATTGTTGGGGTCCTTACTGGGATAGTGACCTGCCAGTAGGAGCATGGGATCGAACGGCTTGCCTAAATAACTGACTTCAAAGTGTAAATGGGGTCCAGTGGATCTGCCAGTACTACCTACAGTAGCAATGATTTGCGATTGCTTAACGAGATCTCCTTTGTTAATCAACATGGTTTGTGCATGCCCATACCGAGTGGAATAACCCTGCCCATGATCAATTTCTACTAAGTTGCCATACCCAGGAGCGTAAGCAGCATAGGTCACTCTGCCATCTCCCGTTGCCAGAATCGGGCTCCCAGCCTGCGATGGAATATCGACCCCATTATGTTGCTCATGTTCACTAGTAAACGGGCTAGTTCTGACCCCAAAAGGACTGGAAATGGTTTTAGCGCTAGAAGGGTTAGCCCCGATATGCTGAGGCTGAGCAAAAGCAAGTGCTGGCGCCATACCAAGCCAGAAACTGTATTTGAGGGCATGGATTCGCAATGGGTAGCATTTGCTAGCCAGTTTATGGAGGCGCTGTTGTTGATCGGATTTCATATTCTGCTGATGCTCTTAAGTGTCGGCCTTAGTGCCTAGTTCAAAGTAATTAACTGCAGTTACTAATCGCAGCTTCATACTTTTTAATAACATTCCCTCAACCCACCATCAGAGGATTTTTATTAGCCAGCTACCACGTTGAATCAAATACCTTGATTTTGAGCTGTAGTGCAATAGCACCATGCACACGATCGCCAATGGTTGGAATGAGAAACACATTTGCTCCTACCCAATTCCCTTCCCAAGTTAAGGCTGGTACTGCTGAGGCAAACCAGCCGCCGTTATTGGTTTGGGGGTATCCATTAAACCCACCAAAGACAGCGCCAACTTTGATTGGGCCAATGGCAATGGGCTGGTAATACACGCCAGCATAGTTAGAGTAGGCGCGGTCGCTGTTGTAAAAGCGTCCGGCTGTGACTGAAGCAACGGTATTAAAGCGGTACTCCAAGCCTGCACCCCAGTTGCCCCCATTCAGATTCTTATCTTGTTGAAAGTGATACGAAACCATGCCCGGATTAATCCAGAGTTGACTTTTGGTCTTAGGTTCTAGAATCTGAAAGAAGTTATCGCTTTTATCAGCTTTGGTATCTGAGCTTGTTTGGGCATTGCTTGATGTCGTTGATGTAGGTGCCGTAGTTTGTGCCTGCGCATGTGCACTCCGTACAAGGGCTGTAAGCCCAACTAGGGTGAGGCATATTGAAAGCGATGTTCGTAGAACGGCGCTCTTCATCTGCTTATTTCTTGCTGGCGCCTTTAGCACTTTGATTACCTTTAGCAGGACCTGACTTATGTAATTTGAAATCCAGTTTTTGACCTTGATACAAAAGGGTGGCTGATTCATCACCAATGCTGTGTAAGGTTAGGCCCTTACCGAGTCCTTCGCCAACACTAATAGCATTCGTTGGCTTGCCATCAATTTCAAAAATAGCAAAGCCGTCTAAGGAGCCATCTTTATTCTTGGAGGTAACTACGATACCCTGCAGGTAGATATTTTCAGTGACCAATGGTTTATTGCCAAATAGGTCATAAGCAGCGCTAGCATCTTGATTGGAATACAAGGTCATGCCTTTGTTCATGCCTAAGGCACTCTGTCCTGGTGCTGAAGGAACTTGTGCCACTCTCATGAGCCAATAGGTAACTGAGACAGCGCACGCGAGCATCAAGATGTAAGTCAAGAGTCTACTGACTCCTATAGGGCTGATGAATGCGCTATTGGCAGTGAGCATAGTATTGAGCTTGTTGCCAGCAGATGGAGATGTCTTTTGGGCATGGTCATTTCGTCGCGGGTTGACGACTGTTTTTGCTTCTTTAATGCGTGTTCGCATTTGCTTGATAAATTCGCTCAAAGTAACAAAATACCTATAAAATTTAGACCAGTTTAAATCAATGAAAGTGCCATGTTTATGTCTTTCTGCAATCTACGCCTGTTTAGTCATAAATCATCCAAAAACTCCCCTGTTCGCTCTGAATTAGCCCAAACGCTGAATCGCAAAAGTGGTGAGGCGGGATTTACTTTAATTGAAATTATGGTGGTCATTGCCATTATCGGTATTTTGGCTACGTTGATTGTTCCAAAGATCATGGGTCGCCCTGATGAAGCGCGTGCCACTGCAGCCAAGCATGATGTGGGCACCTTGGTACAAGCATTTAAGTTATATCGTTTAGATATTGGCCGCTATCCCACGTCTGAGCAAGGAATCAAAGCTTTAGTAGAAAAACCCACTTCTGAACCTGTTCCTCAGAACTGGAAAGCAGGTGGTTATTTAGATTCCATTCCAAAAGATCCTTGGGGCAATCCATACCAATACGCTAATCCAGGTACTCGTGGTGAAATCGATGTCTTTAGCTTTGGTGCAGATGGTAAAGCCGGTGGAACCGGAACTGATGCCGATATCGGTAACTGGCAGTAAGCTATCCACGGGGGATCCTCAGTCAAGCATGCTGCGTAAAAGCAGTCGTGCTCAGGATCATGAGCATGATCAAGCCCAGGCTCAGGCTGGTTTCACCTTAATTGAGGTACTGGTAGCTCTTGCGATATTTGCCATTGTGATGGCGGTTGCTGTCTTAGCGATACCGAATCACGATGATCGCTATTGGCGAGACAACTTAAATCAACTGGTGGCTTCGCTCAATTTAGCGCAAGACGAAAGTGCGATGTCCGGCATGACAATGATTGCACAAGTGGACAGTAATGGCTGGCGCTTTTTTACTCCCGGCGCTGCGGGTAGTGCTGCTAGCAATGTGCCACCGAACTTCAGTAACTCTAGCGGCTTGATGCCCGACGTGTATCAAGCAAAAAATTGGTACAAGCCAGTCGATATGGCGCCGCTGTTGCTCACACTGGGTGGTGAGCAGGTAACAGCAGTGTTGCAAATTCCGATTAGACAAACCACCAATTCTGAAATACGCCAAGCTCTTTTGATTCGTAATCGCAATGGGCGCTTTAGTTGGAATAAGCCATGAGCCAATCTTTGAATGCAGATCGCAATGGTTTTGCTCTCGTTGAAGTGCTGGTCGGACTGGCAGTGCTCAGCATTGCCATGCTGGCAGGCCTTCGTGCAATTGCTAATGGGGCTGATACGCAGTTAGCTGTATCCCAGCGGACGATGGCTTTGTGGAGCGCAGACAATGCCCTGATGAGCTTGCGTGCGACTCGTGTATGGCCAGAGCTAGGTACCACTACCTTTAGCTGTCCTCAAGCAAGTTATGTTTTTGTCTGTCAACGCAAGGTGATCAGCACTCCCAATCCGGCTTTTAGAAGAGTCGAGCTCACGGTGTACATATCGAGCCCTGATAGCGCTGAAGTAGCCAGTGGCCCGCGCTTAGCCTGGTTAACTACAGTGGTCTCTAATCCGACTGGCGGTGTAATGTGAGCAATCACACACCACTTGTATTGCCATCTTGTGATTCAGCCTGCGCGATTAATGACAAACAATCTGATCGCGGCTTCGCCTTAATGGAAATGGTAGTGGCATTAGTCATCATGGCATTAGTCGGCTTGATGGCTTGGCGCGGAATGGATGCCATGATTCGGGGGAATGAGGTGATTGATAAACGTGCCAATCAAGACGCTGACTATGCTCAATTGGTGCGTCAGTTTGAGCGCGACTGTCAGTCTGCCTTAAGCAAAGATGAGATTGCTAGCTTGGCCGGTTCGGCTAGTTCGGCATCGGGAAATGCAATCACTAGTCCCATAGCGGCTGGCGCAAAAAATATTTGGTTCTTACGTCGTTACCGTGCAGACAATAGCGATGCATGGTTAATCGCAGGTTACGTGATTGGCCCTGCAGGCTTACAGCGCTGGACTAGTCGACCGCTGACACAAAGAACTGATGCGGGTGCTTTATGGACGGGTATTGCGCGTGATCCCGATCTCAGCTCAAGTGATCTTTTGGTGAGCTTGGAATTACCCTCTATCGTGCGCCAATCTTTTCAGGTTCAGACTGCAGTTGTGAGTGGGGTAGGGGCAAATCCAAGTGCGAGCACCAGCACACCGCTTGTTGCTGATTCTCAAGGTGTGACGATGCAGTGGTGGGTAAAGGACATGACCTTTCCGATTACGCGCTCTTGTCTCATGGGCGGGGCACTCTAATGCAAGACCGCTTCTTGGTTAACCGTGAGCGTGGCTCGGCTACTGTTACTGCGCTCATTGTGGTGGGTGTGGCGGCTGTTTTATTGGCTGGATTGATG